>CANJPG010000007.1 GCA_947476065.1 Fidelibacterota bacterium | reverse complement strand
TGGGCGGCCAAAGTACGCGGCTATGCGCCGCCGCGCGTCGTGCTGTATGAGCAGGGTACCAGTACCGGCTGCGGCTTTGGCCAATCGGCCATGGGGCCGTTTTATTGTCCCAATGACTCCGCGGTATACTTGGATCTCAGTTTCTGGCGGGAAATGGAAACGCGCCTTGGGGCCTCGGGTGCGGACTTTGCCCGGGCCTATGTGGTCGCCCATGAATTCGGTCACCACGTGCAGAATCTCACCGGCGTCTCGAAGAAGGTGCAGGCGGCCCAGCAAAGTGCGGGCAGTGCAGCCCAGGCCAACCGCTATTCGGTCGCCCTGGAGTTGCAGGCCGACTGTTATGCCGGGGTATGGGCGGCCAATGCGGCGGCGGCCTCCGGCGGCAAGGTCGCGCTTGAAGCGGGCGATTTGGAGCAAGGCATGGTCACCGCCAATGCCATCGGCGACGATACCCTGCAAAAACGCTCAACCGGGAATGTCACGCCCGAAGGCTTCACCCATGGCACCTCGGCGCAGCGGGTGGAATGGCTGAAAAAGGGCTACCAGTCGGGCGATCCGGCCCATTGCGATACCTTCGGTAATCCTTAGGGCCCGGGGGCGATAGGCCTGTACCCGGTGGGCCCTGCATCATGATAAGCTGCCTCGGGTTGGGGGCCTTGTATGCAGATTGCCGTGAAAGTCGGGCAGACGCTGCGTCACTGGTTTGGTGACGGCGTTTTTCGCCGCATTTTTAAGAATGCCGGCTTCATGCTGGGGGGGCGTGCCGCCACCGGCCTCTTCAGCCTAGGAACGCTGACCCTATGTGCCCGCACCCTGGGCGTCGAGCAATTTGGCATCCTTGTCCTTGTGCAAACCTATGGGCAGGTGATCGCAACCTTGGCCACGTTCCAATCGCCCCAGGCGGTGATCCGTTTCGGCGCCATCTCATTGCAGCGCGATGATACCTCTGGATTTCAATCGCTGCTGAAGTTCGTCACGCTGCTTGATCTTGCAGGCGGCATAGCTGCGGTGATCGTCGGTTACTTCATCGCGCCGCTGGTGGGGCCTTACGTCGGCTGGAACGCCGAGGTTATCGGCTATGCGCAGCTTTACAGCTTTCTGGTTTTTTTTACGGCCTGCGCCACACCCACGGGTGTGCTGCGCCTGCTCGACCGCTTCGACATGCTGGCCGTACAGACGACGATGATTCCGTTGTTGCGCCTTGTCGGCATCAGTATCGCGGTGCTGACCAAGGCGCCGTTTTGGGCCTATCTGCTGGCGTGGTTCTTCGCGCAGATGGCCGGCGGCGCCACGCTGACCTTCCTGGCGTGGCGCGAGGTTTACCGTCGCAAGCGTTTGGCCGGCTGGACATTCTCCTTGAGCAATCTCCAGGACGCCCACCCAGGCGTGTTGCGCTTTCTGGTGCAGACCAATCTCTACTCGGCGCTGCTGATCCTGACCGGCCATGCCAGCACCTTCCTGATCGGTTATCTGGCGGGGCCGAGCGCCGCCGGGCTTTACAAGCTGGGGCGCGACGCGGCCACGGTGCTGACCAAACCGGCCGAGCTTCTAAATCAGTCGATTTACCCGGAGTTCGCGCGCCTCGGCAGCCGCGATTCCTGGCACGAATTTGCGCGCCTGATTCTGCGCGGCGCCGCGGTGGCGGCCGGCGCGGGCGCGGTGATGGTGGTTGTCGTCGTCACCTTCGGCAGCCCGTTCCTGCGCGCCTTTTTCGGCGAACAGTTTGCCGGGGCCTACGTGCCTTTGGTGCTGCTGGTCGCCGCGGCCGGTGTGTCGATCATCGGCTTTCCCATGGACGCGGCTCTGTTCGCTTTGGGGCGAGCGGGTATTCCCCTGCGCGTCAGCACATCGGTAATTGTTGTCGTGCAATTGCCGCTGCTTGTGTTTCTGACGCGCACCTATGGCTCGGCCGGCGCGGGCTTTGCCGTGCTGGCGGGCGCCATCGCAACGGTGATGACAATGACTCTGCTAACTGTCAGCCAGTTGCGCCAGCGTACCGAGACTGTCGCGGCCTGATCACGCGATCCAGCTTTTGGCGCGCAGGTTGGTTTGGTCGAGTTTGCGTTTGGCAAAGCGCCGGCTGAGGAATGTGTAGAAGTACCAATCCTTGAATATGAACGGCACTACGCCGTACAGGCGCTTCTCGAAGTAGGTCCAGTCGACATTGCTGCGGTCGGCCCGGCGCATGGATGGCACGCACCAGAGATCGAAGTCGTAGCGCGAGCGGCCGATCTTGAAGAGACGCTGCATGACCTCGTGGTCTTCAAACACAAAGGGCCACAGCGCGGTCGAGTAGCCGCCGGCGGCACGTAGGCCTGCGGTCCGGAAGGTATGGCCAAATCCTCCGGTCAGGGCCTGGCGGGTGAAGATGCGCGCCCACAGCATGGTTTTCAGTTGCCGTCGGCGCGGCCGGCCGTGAGTCGGCGCGGCTGCCAGGCGCGAGGCCATGACCGCCAGTACACGAGCCGGGGACTCTGCATAGATGCGGTCGCAGCGTTTTAAATAGTGCGGCGGATAAAAGGTGTCGGCGTCGCAGAAGGCCACGAATTCCGTATCGACGCGCGCGAGTCCGCACTCCAAGGCATTGGTTTTTCCGGCCCTGGGTTCGTGCAGGTAGATGGCCGTTATGCCCGCTGCGTCCTGAAGAATGGCGCGGCAGCGTTCAGTGGTGTCGTCGGTCGAGGCATTGTCGACGAGAATAAGCTGGAAGGGGCGGAAGTCCTGGGCCAGGAGTGATGCCAGCGTCGCCGGCAGATAGTCGCGTTCATTGTAGTAGGGAATCACAACACTCCAGCGCGGCGTCGTGGGCATAGGCTCAGCGGCGGGGCTGACCGCTTTCATTCTTTGGGACACAGATCGAATGATAGCGAATGTCGCTCTTCGTCGGCGGCGAACGGAATAGTGTGGTGCAAAAGCGACGAGGGGAACAGCACGAGGTCGCCGGCGCGCGGACGATGGAGCAATTCGCGCTCAGGCCCCCGATCATCCTCGCCGGTGATGGTGAAACGTATGGCGCCTTCGTCGCCGTCCAGCTGGGTCGGAACGCGCAGATAAAGGACGCCACTCAGCCAGCCGCTGGGATGGATATGCATCTGCTGGTGACCGCCTTGGCGCAGGTTCACGTACCAGCCGTTCAGATGATACGCCCTGGGCCAGCGTCTGATGAACAAATCATCGGCGCTGGCATGGGCTGCTACGTAAGCGGCGATCTGCGTGCGAATGATATTTTGCAGAGCGTTGATGCGGGTGCCGCCCAGCTCGAATAAGTTGCCGGATGTCTGATGTCCGCCCTTGGTGGTCTTTCCCGGTGGCTCAAACACAAACTTCGGTCCGCGCAGCTCCGCGACCACATCGGCATCAAAGATTTCAATGGGTGCGATCTGATCGGCGATGTTGTGTATGGCGACGAAGCGCAAAGGGGCTGCGCAAAAGGGGTAGATATTGGCGGCGCCGGTCTGCTGTGTCACCGAAGCGCTGATGGTGGCGGCGCGAATATTCGTCGGATCGCTTCGGGCGAGGTCGCCGAGCGCCGTGGCGTAATCCTCGTGCCGGCCGGCGGCAAAGAAACAACTCAGCATCTTGGCGCAGGATTCCCGATGGGCAGCTTTACCGTAATGCAGGGCGGCATCCTTAAATTCGCCAAGATCGGCCAAGACATCACCAAGCCGATGATGGGCATCGGCAAAGCCGGGATCACGCCGCAAAGCGTCGCGATAGCATGCCGCTGCTTCGGCAAGTTTGCCCATGTCGAGCAGGGCGCTGCCCAGATCGGCGTGATTTTCCGCACTCGCAGGGTCGAGCGCCAGCGCACGGCGATAACTGGCGGCGGCTTCTGTCGGGCGGCCCAGATCGCGCAAGACGCCGCCCATATAGTTGTGTGCCACGGCGATGGCGGGGCCGAGGTTGACGGCGTGCTGACAACTGGCGAGGGCCTCATCCAGCCGGCCCAGGCGCTGCAGAGCGTGGCCGAGGTTGACGGCGGCATCGATGTAGTGCGGTTGAACACGCAAGGCCTCGTGGTAGCTGGCGGCTGCCCCCTCAAAGTCATAAAGACGGCCGAGCGCGACGCCCAGGTTGTTGTGGGCTTCGGCGTAGGTCGGATGGAGTTTGATGATCTCGCGATAGACGCCGACCGCTTCATCTATCTTCTCGAGCCGCACCAGGGCCGCGCCCAGAATATTGTAGGTCACGACGTCTTTGGGGAACTGCCGCAGGAGGGCCCGTGCCTTGGTGACAAGCAGTTCCAGCCGGCCGGCAGCATAAAGGTCGGCTAAATCTTGGAGTTGCTGATGTTCGGGCTCGGCCCCGGAGCGGCGTGCTTGCATGGCGCATTATAGACATTAACGATGACGGGCCGCATCTCCCGCCTATTTTGGCGCCCATTCTGGCCTCATAGGCCCACAGTATAGGCGATTTTCGATGGCCTTGGGGCAGGGGTATGCGGAAGTCTCATATGTCGGCTTAAGAATTGGAATAGTCTGCATGACCCTTCCAAATCTACTGTTGTGGGCGCAAATTGAGTCGAATGCTGCGGCGCACGTGCCCTGCAGTGAAGGGGCGTTGGGAATGCGGCCGGGGGCTGCTTCCTTTCTCGACTATAAAAGGACTTTTGCATGAAAAAACTAATCTTGGCGGCGATCAGCGTCCTAGGGCTGATGAGCATCGCCGCATCGTCATGGGCCGCCGATCTGGCCGGCCTTGGCAATCTGTCGGGTAAAGTGACCCAGGCAAAGCCGGTCGGTCAGCTGACCGTCTACGCGCTCAACACCGACAAAAATGTCGGTTATCAGGTTTACGTGGTGAACGGCGAATATCGCGCCACCAACATGTTTCCCGGCAACTACGAAGTGACGCTGCGCGGCACTGTCGGCCAGATGAGCTGGGGCGTCACGCCGCAGATGAGCAAGACCAAGGTCGAAGCCGGCAAGGCCGTCAAGCTCGACTTCACCCTTAAAGATACGAACGTTAAGCCGGTCTACGGCGGCGGTTTGACCTATGAAGGCTGGACCGACATCCCCTTCGACGAAGATAAGCCCGTTGCCGTTCCCGTGGCCTACGACAAGCTGTATCCGCCGGGCCGTCCGCGCGAGCTGATTGAAGGCATCTGCATGGGCTGTCACACGGTGTCGTTCCTGCCCTACGGCGTGCCGCGCACCCATCCCGATGGCCGTCCGACGCATGATAAAGACGGCTGGGCCATCACGGTCGACCGCATGATTGCGCGCAAGACCTATATGGACGGCAAGCCGCTCACCATCACGCGCGAAGATCGTTCCGAGCTCATCGAATATCTGAACACCAACTTCGGCGCCGATGCGACGCCGCGTGCGGTGCTGCAGGAACGCGATCCGAGCCTAGATACCGAGGCTCTGGCCAAGGCACAGATGATCGAATACCGCCTGCCCAACTCGAAAGACTTCCCGAAGCGTTCGACCCACCACACGACGTTCAATCCGGACGGCACCCTCTGGACCCTCGATCGTGGTTCCAACGGCCCGGGCCGTGGTCCGATCTGGATCAACCCGGAAACCGCCGAAATGGAGTTCTATCCCGACAGCGGCATGGGCGAGCCCATCATCGCTGAATGGATCTCGGCCGATATCGACGGTTCCGTCTGGTACGCAGGTCTGCGTCATTTCAACAGGCAGACCGGCAAGCTCGACATCTATAAGCAGGCCGGCCCGAACGGCGGCTCGCACATCGGCATCCTCACGGGCATCTTCGATTCCCATGGCGACATGTGGCTGACCAGCGGTGGCATAACCCGCTGGAACCGCCGTACCGATACCTTCGACCGTTGGGAGATCCCGGCCTATCGCGCCGGCTCTTACGGCATCTCGCTCGATAGCGCCGACCGCGTCTGGATCGCAGAAGCCGGCACCGACGGCGTGGGCGTGTTCGATCCTCGCATCCAGAAGTACACCCACTTCAAGATGATTAAGGACGAGAAGCTGGCCATGCAGATCCGTCGCGTCGGTGTCGACACTAGCGACAACGGCTGGGCTGCGAGCTGGGCTAGCACGGGCATGATGAACTCGAAGCTGTTCCGCGCCAATCCCGAGACCCAAAAGGTCGACGAATGGAAAATCCCGATCGAGTACACCAATCCGTACGACGTCGCGGGTGATCCGTTCGGCAGTGTTTGGATCGCGACCGACAACCATGTCGTGAAGTTCGACCCGAAGACGCAGAAGTTCACTCTGTATCCGGCGACAACGCGTACCGACATTCCGCGTCTGTTGATCAACAAAGAAGGTGCGGTCTACTTCGAGCCTCGCAACGGTGGACAGTCCGGCGGCTACGGCGCCGCCGTGACCGTGCTCTATACGGACAAGGACAAGATCACGACCCTGAAAGCCGTCGCCGACCCGAAGAGCGCCTTCAGCCGCCACTTCGCCTGCAAAGACTGCAAACCGGTTCTGCCGGAAGGCAAAGTGAAGTACGTCGATCTGTCGACGCCCAAGAACGCCGGCGCCTACGACAAGGTGCTGGTTGAAATGGGCCTGAAAGCCCGCGCCAATCCTAAGGCCGGCGTGAAGACCGGTGTGGAAGGAATTCAATAATGAAAACCCTCACGTTCGCCGGTTTTGCGATGGCTGGTGCTCTCGCCCTGTTCGCGCAGGGTGCCATGGCTGCGGACGAAGATGATCCGCTGTTCGAGGCCGGCCGCGCCAAGTTCGGCATCTGCAAAAGCTGCCATGCCATCGTGCCCGGCACGCGTTCGCTGGGGCGGGGTCCCAGCCTCTGGGGCGTCGTCGGCCGTAAGGCCGGCACGGCTCCGGGCTTTGCGGATTATTCGGAAGCGATGAAGAAGTCGACCGTCGTCTGGTCGCCGGAGACCATCGAAAAGTACATCGCCAATCCGAAGGGCTTTATTCCCGATAACGCCATGCCCTACAACGGCCTGGCGAACCCCAAGGATCGACAGGCTATCGTCAAGTACATTGCCGTCATGGCGGCCAAGCCGGCGCCGTCCTTGGTGGAAGAAGGCTTGACGATGAAGAAGGCAACGCCTGAGCAGCTGAAGCCGCTGGGCCCGATCCCGGTGAAATAACACCAGGCAATTGAGTCGAGATACACGGCGCTGAAGGGCAACCCCTTCGGCGCCGTTCGCTTATGGCGACTATGCGGAAGTCTCATATATCGGCTTAAGAATTGGAATAGCGTGCCGGACCCTTCCAAATCTACTGTTATAGCGCGTGAGTTGAGTCGAATGCTGCGGCGCACGGAACTCCAGTAAAGGGACGTCTGGAACACGGCGGGGGCGCTGGTTCCTTTCTCGACTGTCAAAGGAACTCCAGCATGAAAAAGCTATTCTTGGCGGCCATCGGTGTCATAGGACTGATGAGTGTCGCGGCCTCGTCATGGGCCGCGGATCTCACTGGCCTTGGCAACCTGTCGGGCAAAGTCAGCCAGGCGAAGGACGTCGGTCAACTGACCGTCTATGCGCTAAACACCGACAAAAATGTCGGCTATCAGGTCTATGTCGTGAACGGCGCGTACCGCGCCACCAACATGTTTCCCGGCAACTACGAAGTCACCCTGCGCGGCGCCGTCGGCCAGAAGAGCTGGGGCGTGACTCCCCAGATGACCAAGACCAAGGTCGAATCCGGTAAGTCCGCGACACTCGACCTTGTCCTCAAAGACACAAACGTAAAGCCCGTTTATGCGGGTGGCCTGACATATGAAGGCTGGACCGACATTCCCTTCGACGAAGATAAGCCCGTTGCCGTTCCCGTGGCCTACGACAAGCTGTATCCGCCGGGCCGCCCGCGCGAGCTGATTGAAGGCATCTGCATGGGCTGTCACACGGTGTCGTTCCTGCCTTACGGCGTGCCGCGCACCCATCCTGACGGACGCCCCATTCACGACAAGGATGGCTGGGCCATCACCGTCGACCGTATGGTCGCCCGCAAGACCTACATGGACGGCAAGCCCTTGACCTTGTCGCGCGAAGACCGCGCCGCGCTCATCGACTACCTCAATACCAACTTCGGCATCGACGCTGTTCCCCGCGCGGTGCTGCAGGAGCATGACCCGGTCCTCGACCCCGCCGCGCTGGCCAAGGCCGAGATGATCGAATACCGCCTGCCAAACTCGAAGGAGTTTTCGAAGCGCTCGACGCACCACACGACGTTCAATCCGGACGGCACCATGTGGACCCTCGACCGCGGTTCCAACGGCCCAGGCCGCGGCCTCATCTGGATCAACCCGGAAACCGCCGAAATGGAGTTCTATCCCGACAACGGCATGGGCGAGCCGGTGATTGCCGAATGGCTGTCCGCCGACATTGACGGTTCGGTCTGGTACGGGGGCCTGCGCCATTTCAACAAGCAGACCGGAAAGTATGATGTTTATAAGCAGACTGGCCCCGTCGGCGGCGCTCCCCTCGGTGTTTCCACGGGTATTTTCGACACCCACGGTGACATGTGGCTGACGGGCGCCGGCATATCGCGTTGGAACCGCCGCACCGATACCTTCACGCGTTGGGAGATCCCGGCATATCGCGCCGGCTCCTATGGCCTTTCGCTTGATAGCGCCGACCGCGTCTGGATCGCCGAAGCCGGCACCGATGGCGTGGGTGTTTTTGATCCGCGCACCGAAAAGTACACGCACTTCAAGATGATCAAGGATGAAAAACTGGCCATGCAGATCCGCCGCGTCGGTGTCGATACCCAGGACAACGGCTGGGCGGCAAGCTGGGCCAGTACGGGGATGATGAACTCCAAGCTGTTCCGCGCCAACCCCGAGACCCACAAAGTCGACGAATGGAAAATCCCGATTGAGTACACCAATCCCTATGACACCGCGGGTGACCCCTTCGGCGACGTCTGGATCGCGACCGACAACCACGTCGTCAAGTTCGACACCAAGGCCGAGAAGTTCATCCTGTATCCGACCACGACGCGTACCGACATTCCACGCCTGCTGATCAACAAAGAGGGCGCGATCTACTTTGAACCCCGCAATGGCGCGCAATCGGGCGGCTACGGCGCGGCCGTGACCGTGCTGTATCCGGACAAGGACAAGATCACGACCCTGAAAGCCATCGCCGATCCGAAGGGGCCCTTCAGCCGCCACTTCAACTGCAAGGACTGCAAGCCCGTGCTTCCCGATGGCAAAGTGAAATACGTCGACCTATCCACGCCCAAGAACTACGGCGAATACGACAAGGTTCTGGTCCAGATGGGCCTGCCGCCCCGCGCCAATCCAAAGGCCGGGGTGAAAACCGGCGTGGAGGGCATTCAGTGATGAAGACCTTCGTGGGATACGCGTTGGCCGCGGCCATGGCGCTGTTTGCGCAGGGCGTCATGGCTGCAGACGAAGATGATCCGCTGTTCGAAGCCGGGCGCGCCAAGTTCGGCATCTGCAAAAGCTGTCATGCCATTGTACCGGGCACGCGTTCGCTAGGGCGCGGTCCAAGCCTGTGGGGCGTGGTCGGCCGCAAAGCCGGCACGGCGCCGGGCTTTGCCGATTATTCCGAGGCAATGAAAAAATCGACCGTGGTCTGGAACCCCGAGACTCTCGAGAAGTACATCGCCAATCCGAAGGGCTTCATTCCTGACAATGTCATGCCCTACAACGGCATGACCAACCCCAAGGACCGCCAGGCCATCATCAAGTACGTCACCGTCATGGCGGCCAAGCCGGCACCAACGTTGGTCGAAGAGGGCCTGACAATGAAAAAAGCCACGGCGGAGCAGCTGAAGCCGCTGGGCCCGATCCCGGTGAGATAGCCGCCTGGGCCGGGCTCTATTATCCGCCTCAGAGGCGGGGTAGAGTCGGCCTAAGGTGATGGATGACCACATGTTGAACTGTGCCCTGCGCGCCGGGATACTCCTCTCGCTGATAACCTTGTCGCTGGCGGCCTTTGCCGCCGACATGGAGCAGGCGAGTATGTATGGCGCCAACAAAGACGAGGCCTGCGGCAAGGCCGTTAAGCGGGCCACCAGCCTGATGAGCTACGGCCCCGGGGCGGTCAAGCCCGGCAAGACCCCCGTCGAGCACAGCTGCGATTGCACCATCGAATCCCGCGACAAGGACGGCAAGGCCACGCAATACAATTGCACGGCGACGGTGTGGATTAATGGGCCGGGGCCTAAGCCCGTGAAGAAACCTTAGAGTTAAGGCGTCGTCTTGCCTTTGTTGGCGATGGCCTTGTTCATGGCGGCGATGGTTTTCGTGGCGCGGAATTCCGCGACGTCCTTGGCCCACTCAGCCATCTTGGCCTTGTCGGCGATGGAGACGCCGTCGATGGTCGCTTTGCCGGCTTTCACGCGTTCGGCCCAGCGCACGGCCTTGGGATCGGCGCCCATGACCTCGATTTCCACCGCCGGATCGTCGTGCACGTTGTCCTTTACGTCGCCATCCTTCATGACGCCCTTCTTGCGCAGAAAGTCGTAGACGCTGTTGTACTCGTAGTACTCGGGGATGTGCGAGACGAGGGGAGCCGCATTCCAGGCGGTATTGAGGGTCGTCGCGACCGCTTCCATGCCCTTGGCGTTGCCGCCGCTATCCCCGATCAGGAAGATTTTCGTGAAGCCGTGGACTTTGAAGCTTTTGACGATGTCCGTGAGCATCGCTTCATAGGTGGGCTCGGTCAGCGTGATGGTGCCGGGCGTATCCATGTGGCCTGAGGGAGGCTCGAGGTCGCCTTCCGGCACGAAGGGCACGATGGGCGCGCATAGCGCGTCGCCCAGCTTGCGGGCAATGGCATCGCAGTTGGTCATCAGCGCGTAGTTATGCTTGCCCAGGGCCACCCAGGGGCCGTTGGGCTCGATGCCGCCGGTGGGGATGATGATGGTCTTCTTGCCGGCCTTCATGGCGTCGCGCACGTCCATCCAGGTCATCTTCTCAATCCAGACCTCGTCGGGCTGCGGCAGCGGGTTGACCGCGTCGATGCAGTTATAGGCGCTGCGGGCGCAGCTGCCGCCGCCGGCATCGCGCGGGTCGCGCTCGCGCTGGGCGGCGCCGGCGGGAAGGGCCGCCGCGATGAAAAGCGCCGACAGCAGGAGCGAACGCAATGTGTGCTTCATGAGAGTCCTCTGCGCGAAACTATCTGATTATTTGGCGTCGGCGATGGTGATTGGGGCTTCGTCCGTCACCGCGGCGTGCTTCATCGGCGCGGACAACGCCGCAACCGGGCCGCCCGGCTCATGGATGATGTAGACCTGCACCATCTTGGTCTCGAGGGCAGCCGAGATCGCCGTGTTGACGCCGTTCTCGTCGGGGTACGCATCCGCACGGCGGCGCAGCACTTTGTAAATCGAGGGCGGCGACGACTGGCCGTAGCTCTGGTGATGGGTCGATTCCGACTTCACCGTCTGCATGTACCAGTTCTCGACATCCACATATCCTGCAATCAGGCCCGTTGCGCGCTGCGGATCGAGTTTCAGCTTCAGGCGCATGTCCTTGAACTTCTGCACCGTCGGCAGCGTAAACGACGACCAGGGGATGACGGCCTTGGCAATCGGATCAGTGATCAGCGTTCCGTTGATGATGCGGCCGTGCATGTGCTGGGTGAACTTCTTGCCCCACTTGGTGTCCAGGCGCTGCGAGCCGCCGGGTACAAAATTATTGCCGGTGTTGTCCATCAGGATGTGATCGCGGCCGCGGTAGATGGTGACGTCGATGTCGTCGTCGTTGGTCAAGCTGTCGACCTTGGTCAGCTCGAACATCACGCGGTTCCAGCGCTCTTCCATCACCGCGCGGTTGGCAAAGTAGGCGGTGGGGCCTTCCGGCGGACGCAGATTCAAGACGCAGCCGATGACGCGATAGAGCTCGTTGTCGATGCCCTTTTCGCCGTCGGGGCTGGTGAAGTCGTTGGGGCCGATCTTGCCGTCCAGATTCATGCCGTAGGACTTTGTGCCGGCGACTTCATAGAACGGGAAGGTGTCGGGTTTGGTGTCGGGAAACCAGCCGGCGATCTCGCGGGCGAGGTGGGTTTCCAGCTCTGTGCGCTTGGTGCCGTCGTCGGGGAACAGCGCCTTGAATTGCTCGCGCGGGCCCCAGGGGTTGAAGCCCTGCGGGCATTCTTCTTTGCCGTCGGGGCTCTCGTAGGTAGTCCAGAAGAAGTCGGTGACCAAATAGGCGATGGTGCCGCCTGGAGGTGTGAAGTCGGCGGCGAAGGCGGCGCCTGTTCCGAGCGCGAGTGATGCAGCGGCCGCCAGCAGGAGTTTTTTCATGGTCATTGCCCTTAGTTCATGCGGCCATAGAAGTCGTCGCGCAGCCAGAAGGCGCGATAGCCTTGGCGTGTGCCCTTGAATTCGCCAAGGCCTTCGGCTTCGTAGTCGCCTGGCTCATCTTTAGCGAAGGTGTAGACGGGGCGGTCGCGATAGGCCCAGACGTGCAACACGCCGGGGTCACCGGCTTTGCCGCGTTTGCCCGTCATCGGATCGATATCGATCGGTGTCCAGGAGCGGCTGGTGGGCTTGGCATCCTTGGGAGCGGGCACCATGGGGAAGCGTTGATTGGCGCGCACAGGGTCGCCGCCGCCGGCGAGGGCGAAACGGAACGCCTGGGTACTGCCCGGGTGGTCGCAGGCCAGCTGATCGACGGCGTCGTCGCCGCAGATATAGAGGTAGATCGTCTTGCCGTTTTTGTCGGCCAGAACCGTTCCCGCCGTGGTATCGGAGGTCGTGAACTCCTTCGGCGGCGGTGGGGCCTCGGTGAGGAAGACGTTGTGCCAACCCGGCTCGTCGCTGCCTTCAAGGCTCTGCTCACGGTTGTCGGTGATGTTGGTGTAAAGCGGCTTCTTGCGGAAGGCCCATTGTTTTACGCCGGGCGAGCGCTCCAAGATCGTCCACTCGCCGGTCGGCTGTGCGAACTCAGGGGCGATCACCGGCTTCCAGATAATGGTGCAGGTCACGTCGCACATGGATTTGGTGGCCGTGTCCTTGTCGGACACATAGACCGACGCATTGCCCTGGGCCGTCACCAGCAGCCGGCCGTTGTTGCTGGAGACCACCTCGAAGCCGGGCGGCAGGTTATTGGGCGGGCCCACGGGCTTGCGCACCGCGGCATGTTCGCCGCCGCGGCCAGAGTGCGACGTGGCGCCGATGACGTCGCCGGGGGCGCTGTCGAGGTGCGAGGTGTACAGCGGGTGTTCGTCGTAGGCCCACTGCTTGGTGCCATCCTTGCGCGCGATGATCGTCCACGCGCCGACGGGCTTGGCGTCCGCCGCCGCCAGCACCGGCGGCCAGGCCTGCGTGCAGCTGGGGCGGGTCTCCACGTCGGGAATGATCAAGCCGCCCGGATAGGGGCTCATGTAACCCGCGTTGGTCTGGGAGACCACATCCTCGCAGAGCGACTTGCCTTTGGGATCACCCGTGATGCCGTTGCGCAGCGCCTTGAAGGGCCACTGGTAGAGCGTATGCCCCTTGGCGTCGGCGAAGACCGGCCCGTCCAGTTCCGTCGCTTCGACGTGGAAGCCCGGCGGCATGGGCACCTTTTTGTAGTCTTCCATCGGGGCCGCCGCATAAGCCCCGCCGGCGAAGGCGACAAGAGAGAGGATGGCGATCTGCAAACGCATCTGCGTCTTCCTTGTTATACGAGAATCTCGCCGATTTCCTTGGAGGTCGTGTTGCTCTGGCTGCCCCACGACGGCACATCCACACCCATCAGCTTCATGGCGGTGTAGCCGAGACGCGTGCCTGGACCATTGTTGCCGTCGATGTGCAGGCCGGTCTTGATCTTGCCACCAGCGCGTCCCGCCGTGAACATCGGGATGCCGTCGAGCGAATGGATCTTGGCGTAAGAGATGTCCGACAGCGCATAGACCAGGCAGTTGTCGAGCAGCGTGCCGTCGCCTTCCTTCACCTTCGACAGAGCGTCCACATAGTAAGCCCATGATTCCATGGCGCGGCGCGTGAACCAGGACACCTGCTCCTGGTAACCCAGTTCCGGATGCGTCGGTTCTTCGTGGGTGGCGGTGTGGTGGGGCTTCTCGTAGCCGGGCTTGCTGGTGGCTGCCGTCTCGCCGGCATAGGCCATGTTGAACACGCGCGTCTGGTCGCAGGCGACAGCCATGACCATGAGATCAGTCATGACGCGATGACGTTCTGCCACCAGCGTCGCGTCAAGGCCGGCCTTGGGCTCGTCCTTCGGCGCTTTGACAGCATGGCAGGCGGCGAGGGGCTTGGGCTTGGTCAGCTGGATATCGAATTGTTTTTCCAGATCACGCAGGCCGGTGAAGTATTGGTCGAGGCGCGCCTTGTCTTCGGCCCCGGCCATCTTCGACAGTTCCTTGGTCTCGTCCAGCACGCCTGACAGCACGCTCTTGCGCACCATCGCGCGCGGATTCGGCTTGAACTCGGGCGCGTTGGGGTCCTGGTAATCGGGTCCGAACAGACGCTGGTAGAAGCGGATCGGCGAGAATTCCGGCGCGTTGATGGAATTTGCGTTCTCGTAGCTGTAGCTGTCCCGCACGTCGCCCGTGGCCGTGGCGGATAAGGTCTGAAAGCGCGTGGTGTTGCCGATGCGCTTGGCGACGGTGACGTCGATGGTCTCACCCGGGCGCACCTGCGCCTGGGTCGGCGCGATGCCGGTGCGTAGGATCACCCAGCCGGTGTGGTGACACATCAGGGGCGCGCCGTCCTTGAAGGTGTTGAAGTTGGTGAACAGATTAATGTGCTGCTGGATCGGCTTCAGCGCCTGGATCTCTTCGGGCAGCTCGTAATGGGCGCCGGTCTGCTTGGGCACGAAGATGGATTTATTCATGCCGAGGCCCCAGCCCCAGGTGCCGAAGCGCACGGGCATAGCTTCGCCCGACGCCAAAGCCGTTCCATTGCTATTGAGGAAACAGTTGAGCATCGGCAGTGCGACCGTGACCGCCGTGCCGCCGAGCATGCCGCGCAGAATGCGCCGGCGTGTGTAATCCTTCATTGGACCTCCGTACCGTGTGCTGTGGAAGCGGCAGCGGACTTCACCGCGGGCGCCTCGGGAACTGTGACATCTGAAAAGGCCGGGCTGAGCACGATCGCACGCAGAAGATCGGTCAGCTTGTAGCCGTGTTGGGCAAAGCGTTCGTTGAGGTAGTCGAGTTCGGGCTTGTCGGCCATCGAAAGCGGTCCGCCCAGGCCGTAGCTGTAAACGCGTTTGGCGAGACACGACGTCAGCGCCGGATGATTGCGCAGGGTTTCAGCGAGGCCGACGACATCCTTGAAAGCCGTACCGTCGAGGGAGCCGGTCGCGTCGATGGGCGTATCGCGCTCGGTGGCACGGAACTGGCCGGCGCCGTCGAAGTTCTCCAGCGCCAAGCCCATGGGATCAGTGATGCGGTGACACCCGGCGCAGACCGGGTTCTGCAGGTGCGCGGTCACGCGTTCGCGGGCCGTCTTGAAGACGGCCTTCGCATCTTCCACGAGCGAGAAGTCCACGTTGGGCGGGGGCAGCGGGACGGGCTGGCACAGCAACAGTTCACGCAGCGCCTTGCCGCGACGCGTGGCCGAACTACGGCCGGGATGGGCATGGACCGCCAGAAAGCTCACTTGTGTCAGCAGACCTACGCGCGGGCTACCTTCGGGAAAGGTATAAGGCATCCAGCCCGGCGTCGTTGGCACATGATAGATGGCGCCCAGCGTCGGCGACATAAAGGTGTCGCGCGTCGTGAACAGGTCGCGGTAGTCGCGGTTCTTGGTGATCAGATGATCGTAGATGGTGCGCAGGGTCTGTTCGCGGGCGTCGGTGAGGGTAGTACCGGTTTCGGCGGGATAGACCGCAGCGTCTTTGGCCAGGTTGTTAAAGGCGTCGAAGCCCAGCATGTCGTCAAAGAAAGCGCGCACGCCGGCTTCAAGGCGTGGGCTCGCCAGCATCATCTCGACGACGCGGGCGCGGCCTTTGTCGGTGTAAAGCTCGCCGCTCTCGGCGGCCTTCAGCAATTTGTCGTCGGGGGCTGCGTTCCACAGGAAGAAGCTGAGACGCGCGGCGAGGGAGTAGGCATCAAGGCGCTGACGGCCCGGACGCTTGGGGTCCGGTTCGCTGCGGTCGTTAACGAACAGCACATCGGGGCTGATGAGCGTGCCTTCCAGCACGCTCGACAGACCGCCGTAGAAATCGCCCAGCTGATCGGCGGCCTTGCCGGCGGTATCCACAAGGCTCGCGAGCTTAGCCTCGCTGAGGGGGTGGCGGTACAGCAGCCGCCCGGTGGCCTTCAGGAACTTGGCGGCACAGGCCGCATCCGCCTTCTTGGCGTCAACTGGCTTGCAGGGGATCAGTGAGTCCCGATGCGACGGCACGCTGAGCTCCAGGTTGCCATCGTCCACCACCTGTGACGCCACGGTGGTCGCTGCGCGCTGGAACTGCTGCAATTCGCCCGAGGGCACGCCGGCTGAGAATGCGCCCAGCGCCAGCAGGCCTTCGGTGCGCTGGAGCGGTGCGAAGGGCGAGATCACGGCGATGTCGTTGCCGAAGATATAGGCGATGGTGTTGAGGTACTGCTGGCCGGTCATCAGACGGCGGCGGGGTGTGGAACTGGCGGTGAGCAGCTCGGTGGGAAGGGCCTGGGCCACGGCGGGGGATTTGGAGGCGACGGTGCTGTCCGAGGCAGTGCAGCCGGCTAAAGCCAGGCCGGTCATCAGGGCGAGAACGGTTCCAGCGGGGCTACGGAGTCGCGGCAACATCATGAAATTTCCAAAGCCACTTTAGTTATAAATTGTACTCGGTTAGCCCGACTTTGCGGTGCAGCGCGAGGCTAACGCATTCAAATGAAATGACATCCTATCTGGCAACGCAAACTAAACGACTTGCGATATACATTAGAAAAACTAAATCCAGACGCACTTAGCACCCGCGCCGCCCATTCGCCGGCCGTGAATTTCTATAACTATTTGATATATCAAGACTTTTACTTTGCAGGTAGCGGATAGGCCTGCAACGTCCGTTCGGCTGTTGCCGATTTTGCCACGACGGCGTCGGGTGCTGCGCCCTTTTCCACCCAATTCTCCAGATAGGCCAAATAATCGACCGTGAAGGGGCCTGAACCGCCGCCGCAGTGGCCCATACCGGGGACCATGAACAGGCGGAAGAAGTCGCGTGTCGCCGCCGGTCCGCCCATGGTGCGTTCCGTCAGCCCATAGAAGTCGATGACGTTCTCGGGAAGGATCAAGGGGTCCGACCAGCCCTGATAGGCGATCAGCTTGCCGCCGCGCGCCTTGAACTTGCGCATGTCGGGGTTCTCGGCGTTGTAGAGGGATTCCATCAGCGCCAAGCGCGGCGGGTCCTTGTCCCAATCGAAGTCCTTCAGGCTCCACAACGGCCCCGGATCGGGCGTGAACATCATGTAGCGGAACATGTCCTGCATGAAGCCATGCACGCCGGCGGCGCTGGAAGCGGTGGCGATGAAGACGCGCCAGTCGAGCTCCGAGCCCGGCTGCTGTCCCCCGGCGAAAAGCTTCTCGCCCTTGGAATTGACCGGCCCGCCGTAAATCTTGCGGATGGCCGCGACCTGGTCGGCGTTGAAGCAGGCGCCCGTGCTGCGGGCCATGCAACCGAGCGAACCGGCATCAAAGGTGCACTTGCGCGGGTCGTCGATCACGCCGTCCTTGTGGCCGTCGATGGCGTCGCAGCGCGCGAGCACGGCGTCATGCAAAACGGTCATGTCGTCGAACTTGAACAGCGGCTTGCCGTCTTTCAGCATCGCCATGGTCGCCCAGGTATTGGCCATACCGACGCCGGTGATGCGGCTGACCGGCGCGCCGGCGACGATGCCGTCGAAGTCATCCGGGAAATGCTGGGCCTGGAAGAAGCCCTGCCGCCCGCCGGTGGAGCAGCCGAGGAAATAAGCCCGCGTCGGCGCCTTGCTGTAGTAGTGCTCGGCGATGGCCTTGCCGGCCACCGCCAACACGTGAGTCGCGCGGGAGGCGAAGTCGATCTCGGCCTGGAGGTTATTGTAAGCCCACTTGCCGTCGTTGCCGGTGGACTTGTGACCGAGGTCGCTGGTCAGGCAGGCATAGCCGCGCGCCAGCATGTCGTCGCAGAGCTGCGGCAGGACCGCGCCGCAGAAACCCCCGCAGCCGACTTCACCGAACTTGCCGTTCCAGGCGGCGGGCAGCCGCAGGGCAAAGCCGACATTGGGCTGCACATAGCCGTCGATCTCGCAGGCACTGCCTTTGAAGGTCGCGCTCAGGATGCTGCTGGGTGCGTCAACAATGTCGCCGAAGTCGACGCCGGCCAGTTGCCTGCACTTTTGTGCCTGAGCGTCGGCCTGGGCCATAGCCTGGCCGGCGAATAAGGTCACCAGCGTTGCGACAAGTAGCCCCATGAGCACGCGCATAGACGACCCCTACAAAAATGTGTTCGCTGGCAAGTATCACACCGCCCGGCAACATTGGCTGCACCTGAGCGATGCGCAGTCTGCATAGAGATGGGCGCTTACGGCAATGATCAGCGTTGCGCCGGGTGCGGATCTTCGAGACGAACTTCGCGCAGGGTATCACCGCCCGTGAAAGAAACATCTTTGTGGATGCACAGCATGTTGATGGAACACGCGTTGCCGAAGTCGTTTTTTGTGACGCGGAAGAAGTTCTGCGGATTGAACAGGGGCGGTGTATGCCACCAGGCGCGGTAGCCCAAGCTGAAGATGAGTTCGAGCAGCGCGCGGGATTTTTCGGCGCGGTCGTTCTCGACATACAGGATCGGCCGTTGGGTGGCGATCAGCGTGCGCGCGCCGGCGATGACATCAGCTTCCATGCCCTCGACGTCGATCTTGATCAGGCGAATGGGCTCTTCGTGTGGATGCAATGCATCAAGGCGCATCACACGGGCCGGTTCCATATCGGCATGGCGCACGGTTGAGAGCGCGACGCCGCCGAAATTGCCCTGGGCCGCAAAATTCTGGGGCGTGTACCAGAACACTTCTTCCTTAGCGCCGCAGCCAAGGTTAAAGGCCGCGACCTGCGACAGATTGTTGAGGGCGATCTGACCCTGCAGCATGGTGTAGCAGGCGCGCTGCGGCTCGTAGGCATAGACCTTGCCGCTGGGTCCGACTTTCTTGGCCAGCCCGACCGTATGCGAGCCGACGTTGGCGCCGGCTTCGATGACGCGGTCGCCTTCGCTCAGCAGCATTTGCAGAATCTGCAGTTCGATGCCGCCGTATTCGCCGTAGGTCTCGAGTGCCCGTCCGATGAAGAGGTCGTTGCGGTTGGCTATGAACCAACCATCACGGCCTTCGATGATGGCAGTGTCTTTGTTGAGAACGTGACGCTGGGGCAATTAAGTCTTCGCTTCGTAGGTGGGGTATTTTCCGAGCGTCAGGATAAGGCCGGCGCTGAGCAGGAACAAGATCATCGAGCCGATCAATACCGGCTGGTAGTTGCCGAAGCGGTCGAAGGCGGCGCCGTAGAGGGCGGGCGCGAAACCCGAGCCCAGGGCAAAGAACACAAACTGACCGCCGTATAGCGCGCCGTAGCTGCGCATGCCGAAGTAGCGCGCCGTCAGGAAAGCCAGGATATCGACCTCGACTCCCGCGGTCAGGCCAATGAACAGGGCTGCCAGCCAGATGAGTTCGGTGTTCAAGGTGGCGCTCATCAGCAGGTAACAGGAGATGGCGGGAGCGGCGAAGAAAATCGCCGCGACGGCCGGGGCCCAGAGACGGTCGATGAGGTAGCCGCCGATGATGCGCCCAACAATGACGCTGATGCCGACGATGCCGGCATAAGAGGCAGCGGTGGCGCGCTCGATCTTCTGGTCCATGAGCATAGGCACGAGGTTGGTGATTAGACCGGCGATGCCGCCGCAGACCAGCAGCAGGGAAATACCCATCACCCAGAAGCGATAGTTTGCGACACCTTCGCGCGTCGTCGCGCCCGCGACCTCGGTCTTTTGCTCGGCCGGTGTGCGCACGCGGTCATGAAAAAGGAAATATACCACCGGCAGCCCGACGACGGCGATGCCAAGTCCCAGAATGCGGTAGGCATTTCGCCAGCCCACGTCGCCGATCAGACCGGCGGCAATGGATGGCGCGAAGGTCGCTACAACGCCGGTGCTGGCCAGGGTCAGCCCGAGCGCAAGGCCGCGCTGGCGCTCGAACCACCCGTTGACCGTGCGTGTCCAGGTGATCGGCATGGTGCCCGAGGCTACCACCGCCATGGCGAACCACAGGGCATAGTAGGTCAAAATGTCGGAGGTCGCGACAGACAGCGCGGCGAACATGGCTGCGAAGGCGCCGAGCGAGACCAAGGCCACCACGCGGGTGCCGATGCGGTCGATGACAAAGCCGATCAAGGGCGCAGTGATCAGTGCCGTTATCATGACAAAGGAGAAGGCGAACTGGGTAGCGCCCCGGCTCCAGCCGTATTCGGCGGTGATGGCGCCGACAAAAACACCGTGTGTGTAGAAGGGGATCGAATTGATGCCGCAGCCGGCACCGACGAAGGCAGCGAGTAGGGATTTCCATCCCATCTGGAATTCGCTGTCTGCCGCCATGTCGCCCCCTGCCGTCGTGCCGTGCGATCAATTTTGTGCGGCCACTCTATATATTGGCGGCGGAGCCTGTCTCGCGGCGTTTGCAGTTTTATTCGCTGTGCGAATATTTGGCAACGCATCATTGCCGCCAGCCACGGCCCGGGCGGATAAGGGTGAATCAAGAAAAGGGTGTGCCATGGCCTCGTCGCTTATCTCCACAGAACGTCCCGTGATTGTCGCGGGCGCCGGCCCGGTCGGCAGCTCCTTCGCCCTGTTCCTCGCAGCCAAGGGACTGCCAGTGGTCCTGTTGGAGCGGAACACCGGCGTCACCGTAGACCTCCGGGCTTCAACCTTCCACCCGCCGACCCTGGATATGCTCGACAATATCGGCATGACCCAGCGCCTCAAAGACATGGGCCTGATCGTCTCGCGCTACCAGTACCGCGACAGGCGTACCAACGACATCGCCGAGTTCGATCTGAGCGTGCTGAAGGACGAGACCAATCATCCCTACCGCGTGCAGTGTGAACAGTGGCGCCTGAGTCAGGAATGCTGCGAAGTGCTGGCCGATATGCCCCACGCCAAGGTGCGCTTTAGCCACTGCGTAACCGGCGTCATCAATACCGACGAAGGCGTTGACGTCGAAGTCGAAACCCCGAACGGCCGCGAGAAGATCCGCGGGTCCTATATGTTCGGCTGTGATGGCGCCTCCAGCACCGTGCGCCGTGCCGTCGGCATCGAGTATGAGGGTTTCACATATCCTGAAAAATTCCTCGTGGCTTCGACGCCCTATCCGCTGGAAGAGTTTCTGCCGCGTCTGGCCGGCGTGAATTATGTGTCCGACCCCGAGGAATGGTGCGTGGTCCTGCGCTGCAACGATCTCTGGCGCGTCCTGTTCCCCACCAAGCCTGGCGATACCGACGAGATGCTGCTGTCGGACGCCTACATCCAGGAACGCCTGCACCATCTCGCGGCCAAGCAGGGCGACTACGTCATCGGCCACCGCACGCTGTATAACGTGCACCAGCGCGTCGCGGCGACCTACCGCATGGGCCGGGTGATGCTGGGAGGCGACGCTGCCCACATCAACAATCCGCTGGGCGGCATGGGCATGAACGGCGGCATCCACGACGGCGTCAATCTGGCCGAGAAGCTCATCGCCATCCACGAAGGCAAGGCCGATGAAGACGTGCTCGGAGTCTACGACCGCCAGCGCCGCATCACGGCGCAGAATTTCGTGCAGGAACATACCATCAACAATAAAAAGCTGATGGAAGAGAAGGACCCGGAGGCCCAGCGCAAGCGTCAGGCTCATTTCATGCGCACCGCCGCTGACCCGGCCCTCGCGAAGGATTTCTTGATGAAGGCCGCCATGATCAACTGCGTGCGGGACTCGTACGCCATCTCGTAACCGCCATCTTGTAGGCAGGAGCAGAGCGATGACCGACAGTTTGGGATACCGGATGAAGTTCGGCGTGATTGCGCCGTCCACCAATACCAGCGTCGAGCCTGAATACGCGGCCATGCAGCCGCGCGGCGTCACCAACCATTTCAGCCGCATCATCATTCCGGACACGGTGGTCACCACCGACGCGGATTTCGAAGTGATGCTCAACAATATTCGAAATGCGACCGTCGATGCTCTAGATGGCGTGCTGACGTGTTCACCCGGCTACGTCATCATGGGCATGAGTGCCGAGACCTTCTGGGACGGCGCGGGCGGTGCTGAAAAGCTGAAGGCCAAGATGGAGGAGCGCGCGAAAGGCATCACCGTCTCGCTAGGCTCCCACGCCTGCGAAGATGCGCTGAAAACCTATGCCCGCGAAAAACCCATCAAGAAAGTCGCGGTGCTCACGCCTTATATGCCCGTGGGCGACAAGAACGTGCGCCGCTTCTTCACCGACATCGGCTACGAGGTCGTCGGTCTGATCGGCCTGAAGTGCGCGAGCCCCATGCTTATCGCCCATGAGCAGCCGGAAACGCTGCGCAAGGCGATCATCGAGTTGAACGCCACCGGACCCGACGCGATCATCCAGGTCGGCACCAACCTGGCCTGTGTCGCGGTCGCCGCCGAGGCCGAACGCTGGCTGGAAAAGCCGGTCATCGCCATCAATTCCGCCACCTACTGGTATTCACTGCGCGATGCCGGAATTATGGATAAAGTGCAGGGCCACGGCCGTCTGTTGTCGGATTATTAGTCATGAAATATCCGTTTTCGCCGATTTCAAAGCGCGGCCCCCTGAAGTGGCCCGAGGGCAAGCAGGTTGCGCTCATCCTCACCCTGAATCTCGAAACCTGGGACATGGTCAAGGACACCACCAAGCCGTACTACGCTGGCGGCCCACCGATCCTGCCCGACATTCTGCCCGGCAACGTCGCCGACTTCCCCAACTTCACCTGGCGCGAATACGGCCAGCGCGTGGGCATCTGGCGTCTGTTCGAGGCCTTCGACAAAGCCAAGGTGCCTGCCAGCTGCACCATCAATGCCAAGACCGCCTTGGTGCTTCCGGAAATCGCGCGTGCGCCCGCCGAGCGCGGCTGGGAAGTGCTGGCGCACAACTATGAGCAAGGCGAGCTGCTCACCGAATACGCCGGCAACCCGGCCAAAGAGCGCGAGATCGTCGAGAACACGCTGAAGGTCTATCAGGAATTCTACGGCAAGCCCGCCAGGGGCTGGCTGTCCTCCAGCCTGCGCGGTACGCCCAATACGCCGGGTATTCTCAAGGAACACGGCTTGTTGTTCTATTGCGACCTGATGAACGACGATCAACCGTATATGATCGAGACGCCCAAAGGCCCCTTGGTGTCGGTGCCGTATTCCAACGAGATCAACGATTTCACGCTGCTGACGCGGCGCAACCACACCACCGACGAGTTCCGCGACATCCTCAAGGAAGAATTGAGCGAATTGCTGAGAGAAGCCACGGACTCAGGTTCGGGCCGGATGATGAACGTCGGCCTACATCCGCACGTGAGCGGACGCGCCTATCGCGTGCGGGCCATTCGCGAGTTCCTGGCCTTTGCCAAGACGCTGCCGGGTGTGTGGTTCCCCAAGCGCGAAGAGGTCGCAGCCTGGTACGCGGAGAACCACGCCGGCCACATCAAGTAAGCTCTTTGCCGATCGCGGCGGCGGTGGCCTGTAGCTCCGGCACGAAACGCATCTCCGCTTCGCCCATCTTCATGGCCGAAGCGAAGAAGATCAGGCTGAGCGCGCCGGCAACGTCATTTCCCTGAAATAGCGGTACGGCAATGGAGGACGTCTTGCCCGGGTTCTCGGTATGGACGTTGTGCTTCTGCGTAGCGTAGCCTTGGCTGCGCTGGCGGCGGATGAAAGTCGGCGATTCAAACTGTTTGACCGCCGCGCGTTCTTCGCTGTCGCCGTGACGCCGGACTCCCTCAAGAATGTTGCGCCGTTCGTCAGCCTCGACGGCCGCTAGATATGCTTTGCCCGACGCGCAGCCGAGAATGGGCAAGGTATAGCCGGGGTAGTAAATATTGAGGGTAAGGGCGGTCTGCGCGTGGGTCGACGTACGTACCATCATCGAGAGGCCGACGCGTGTGGCGACCGTCACCGGCCAGGCCAGTTTCTTGGTCAAGGCCGCGATGTGGTTTTGCGAGATGACGGCCAGACGGTCGTGTGACTGAAAACCCAGCGCGAGTGTCTGCACGGCGGCGGTCGGGTGAAAGCGCTTGCGCTCTACGCCGCGCGCGACGTAACCCTCCGCGATCAATGTCTGCACAATGCGCGTGACGGTAGGATAGGGCAGGCGCGCTTCGGCGGCGATTTCCGTCAACGTCATCGAGCCGTGACGGTTGATGGATTTCAGGATCGCGAGCGCGCGGCTGATGGAACGAATGGCCATGTAGCGCCAAGGATACTTTTCCGTTACCGATCAGTCATGCACATTTGGTATTAGTTTTATGCGAAAAGCGCATATGTAGCGTTGTAAATCGCCATAGTTTTCGCACAAGCGGCTGCTACCCTTTTCGAAGTGTCATAAAAAAGTATTGGAGTTTCTGTGCTGCGTGTTTCGTTTTTTGCGGCTTTGGCCGGTTTTGTAGTTGCCACCAGTGGCCAGGTTTTGGCCGATGATGCCGATGCCGCGCTGGTGAAAGCCGGATCGCGCGTTTTTAACGCCTGCCGTGCGTGCCACGTGGCCGACGCCGACCAGGACAGCGGCCTGGGTCCCAATCTTTGGGCTGTCATCGGCGCCAAGTCGGCCCACCGCGACGATTTCGACTATTCGGACGCCGTCAAAAAGGCTGGTATCGTTTGGACCGACGAGAACCTGGACAAGTGGCTGGCCAATCCGAAAGCCTTCCTGTCCGGCAACAAGATGGCCTTCATCGGCCTGCCGAAAGAAGAAGACCGCAAGGCGGTGATCGCGTTTCTGAAAACAAAAAAATAGCGCCGCTTAAAATACGGCGCGGGGGCCTGGGGGCAAGACTATGGATAGCAACGTCACGACGGGTGTGGCCGCAGGCTCCGCCGATGAGAGTGTCCTCGCCGGCGCCTACGCCAAGGCGGTGTGGCGCATACTGCCGCTCCTGCTGATCGTCTACGGCCTCGGTTATATCGACCGCCTCAACGTCAGTTTCGCGCAGCTCTCGATGAAAGAAAAGCTGGGCTTCAGCGATGCCATCTACGGCCTGGGAGCCGGCATCTTCTTCATCAGCTATTTCATCTTCGAAATCCCAAGCAACCTCATCCTCGCGCGTTTCGGCGCACGTAAGACAATTTCCTGGATCATGGCGCTCTGGGGGTTCGCGTCGATGGCGACGGCGCTGATCACGACGCCGATGCAGTTCTACGCCATCCGTTTCCTGCTGGGCATTTTCGAGGCCGGCGTATGGCCGGGCATCGTGCTGTATCTGGGCTACTGGTTTCCCGCCAGCCGCAAGGGTGCCACGCTTGCGCTCCTGCTGACCTCGGGCCTCGTCGCCAGCATGATCAGCGGGCCGTTGTCGGGCTGGATCCTGCAATCCTGGGACGGCGTTGAAGGCCTGGCGAACTGGCAGTGGCTGTTCATCCTCGAAGGCATCCCCAGCGTGGCCTTCGCGTTCATAACCTATTTCATGCTGACCGACCGTCCCAACGATGCAAAGTGGCTTACGGCGGCCGAACAGCAGGCGATGAACAAGAAGCTAGCTGACGACGAAGCCATCAAGGCGGCCAATGCAGCGATGGCAGGCAAAAGCATTTTCCTGGATCCGCTGGTCTATGTTCTGGGTTTCGGGATATTCGGTGTGCTCTGCGGCTACTACGCCGTGACCTTCTGGACGCCGACCATCATCAAAGCCACCGGCGTTACCAACATGTTCTATGTCGGGCTCTACGCGGTAATCCCAAACGTCGTCGCCATGGCGGCGATGGTGCTGAACGCGCGTCACTCGGACAAAACCTTGGAGCGTGGCTGGCATTTCGCAATTCCGCTGACGCTTTCGGCACTAGGCCTCGCGCTGTCGGCCATGCAGCCTGACAGTTTGTTGTTCTCGATCCTCGCGTTGTCGTTGGCTCTGGCGGGCGTCATGGGCGCGTTCCCGACCTTCTGGGCGATTGCGACGACCTACCTGCCGGCACCCGTAGCCGCCGTAGGCGTGGCCTTGATCAACACTGTGGGTGCGACCGGCGGCTTTGTCAGCCCCTATGTGGTCGGCGCGATCAAGACCAACACCGGCTCGCTCCTGTATGCATTTATACCCATCCTCGCGGTGATGGTGCTGGCCTCCATCACCACGCTGGTTTTTGTGCCGAAGGGCGTCCTGCGCCGTTCAGCCTGAGGTGATGGGTGATCCCCAAAGAGAATCACCCCGGCGCGGGAGTGCACCGGGGTGATGGGGAGAGATATCACAGAGGAGTATACGGCAAGCCCCCTGGGTGGCCGCTGCACCCGCATCGAGCCTGTTCGCTCAAATTCCCGGGGAGGACGTAAGAAGCGACCGCGAACTCAATGCCCGCAAAGTCTAGCAACAGGCTTCTTGTTGAGCACACGCTATTAGATCGTAGTTATATGCGTTTTCTGCAATCGGCTGGCGAAGGAGAAAGAGTCATGTCTTTGCGCACCTTCCTATTCCTCGCACCCATGGCTTTAGGCTTGGCGGCAGCATTGCCGGCCAGGGCCGCCGAGGCCGTCAAAACACAGCAGTGCATCGAGATGAGTGCGGTCGATCACACTACGGTCATCGACGGGCAAACCATTTTGGTCACCATGAAGCGCAAGGCCTTCAAACGCATCGACCTCGTCGAGCGCTGCTTGGGACTGGCAACCGAACAAGCCTTCTCCTTTGGTATGCAGACCTATGAGCTATGCCGCTCGACGCCCCTGCATGTGCTCAATGGCGGCACCTGCATCATCGATAAAATCGTCGATATCGACGCCGTCGAAGCCAAGGCCCTCGGCGCCAAAAAGTAGGGAGCTCTGGCCCCCCGCGGCCTCATGCATTTATTGCATAGGAACGCCGAAAAATAAGAACTGTCCGCATGCCAGTGGCTGCCGGTTTTAGGTAGCGTGTAACAAGTGCGGGGGCTATTTGAAACCCATGACGGGCCAGACACTCATTGAGAAGTTGTGGAAGTTGCATACCGTTGCCGATCTCGGCGGCGGGGCGGCGCTTCTGTATATCGACCGCATCTTTTTGCACGAGCGCACCGGCTCGGTTTCCTTAAAGGAACTCGCTGCGCGCAACATCCCCGTGCGCCACAAAGAGCATGTCTTTGTGACCATGGATCATATCGTCGATACATTGCCTGGTCGCGGGGACGACACCCTGATGCCTTCGGGCAAAGACTTCATCCTGACAACCCGGGCCGCGGCCCTGGCCGCCGGCGTCAACCTCTTCGACATCAAGGACCCCCGCCAGGGCATCGTCCACGTGGTCTCGGCCGAACAGGGCATTACCCTGCCGGGCTTCACGCAGGTCTGTCCCGATAGCCACAGCTGTACCCTCGGGGCGTTGGGCGCCTTCGCCTGGGGCATCGGCTCGACCCAGGGCACACATGCCCTGGCTACCAAGACGCTGGAAGTGGCCAAGCCGAAGATGATGCGCGTGACCTTCACCGGCAAACTTGGTCCGGGCGTGACCTCGAAAGACATGATCCTGCACCTGATCGGCAAATACTCGGCCTCGGGCGGATCGGGCTATGCCATCGAGTTCGCCGGACCCGGCATCACCAGCCTGCCGCAGGAAAACCGTTTCACCATCTGCAACATGGCCGTGGAATTCGGCGCCTTCACCGGCATCATCGCGCCCGATGAAACCACCTTCGCCTGGATCGAGGGCCGGCCCTACGCGCCCGCGGGTGCCCTGTGGGATCAAGCCGTGGCGCACTGGCGCACGCTCAACAGCGATGCCGACGCGGTATTCGACCAAGAGATCGTGATCGACTGCGCCGATATTTCGCCCACCGTCACCTGGGGCACAAGCCCCGGCCAGACGTCGCCTATCGCCGGCGAAGTGCCCGATCCCGCGGCGACCGCCGATGACGCCGTCCGCAAGGCCGCCGAGAAGGCGCTGCAGTACATGGACCTGACACCGGGCATGAAACTTGAAGGTCTGCCGATCACCGCAGCCTTTATTGGCTCGTGCACCAATGCGCGCCTCAGCGACCTCCAGGCGGCCGCGGCCGTCGTGAAGGGCCGCCACGTCAAAGCCGGCGTGCGCGCCATCGTCGTGCCGGGTTCGACCAAGGTCAAACGAGATGCAGAAGCCGAGGGCCTCGACCGCATCTTCACCGATGCCGGCTTCGAATGGCGCGAGGCGGGCTGCTCGATGTGTTTCTTTGCGGGCGGCGAGTCCTTCGGTGAAAAAGAGCGCGTCATCAGTTCCACCAACCGCAACTTCGAAAACCGCCAGGGACCGAAAACCCGCACCCACCTCGCAAGCCCCGCCACAGTCGCGGCCTCGGCCATCGCCGGCGCCATCGCCGACGCCCGGAAGCTGGGGTAGGGACCATGGCCATGGAAAAATTCACCACGCTCAAGTCTGTTGCGGCACCGCTTCCGCTGCCCAACATCGATACCGACGTCATCATCCCCAGCCGCGAGATGAAGGGCACCGGCAAGACCGGCCTGTCGGTCGGCATGTTCGCCAACTGGCGCTACAGCGACCCGATCAAGCGCGTGGAAAATCCCGACTTCATCCTCAACAAGGCGCCTTACCGCGCGGCCAAGATCCTCATCGGCGGCAAAAACTTTGGCTGCGGCTCGTCGCGCGAGCACGCGGTTTGGGCCATGTCAGAGTATGGTTTTCGCGCCGTTCTAGCTCCCAGCTTCGGCGCGATTTTTTACGGCAATTGCGTTCGCAACGGCATCCTGCCAGTGGTCCTGTCCGAAGACCTGATCACCGCCCTGGCCGAAAAGACCGCCGCTGATCCGGCCAAGAATCAGATTGAAATCGATCTGCCGCGCCAGACCGTATCGGTCGCCGACGGCACGCCCTATGTATTCACCATTCCGCGCGCCGATAAGGACATGCTCGTCGAAGGTTTGGATTCCGTCGATTTAACGCTGCGCCGCGGCGGTGAAATCGAAGCCTTTGAACGCGCCGACCACAACGTCAGGCCGTGGGCCTACGCAACTCCCGCCTCCAGCAACTAAAGGCACGTCATGGCCCCCAAGAAGGCGACTACCAAAAAGCCCTCCATCACATCACGAACGAAGCTTCCGCTCGCCGACATCCGCGTGGTCGAGTTCACCCACATGGTCATGGGGCCGACAGCCGGCGTGATCCTCGCCGACATGGGCGCCGACGTGATCAAGGTCGAGCCCATCGGCGGCGACAATACCCGCAGGCTGAAGGGCTCCGGCGCCGGCTACTTCGCCATGTACAACCGCAATAAGCGCAGCGTAGCGCTCGATCTTAAATCCGACGAAGGCCGCAAGATCGCCCTGCAGCTGATCAAGAAGGCCGACGTGCTCATCGAGAACTTCCGCCCCGGCGCCATGGATAAGCTGGGCTTCGGCTACAAAGAGGCGAAGAAGCTCAATCCCAAGATCATCTATTGCTCCGAGAAGGGCTTCCTCACCGGACCCTATTCCCACCGTACAGCGCTCGACGAAGTGGCCCAGATGATGGGCGGGCTTGCCTATATGACCGGACCGCCGGGCCAGCCCTTGCGCGCAGGGGCATCTGTCATTGACGTCACCGGCGGCATGTTCGGCGTCATCGGCATCCTGGCCGCGCTGCATCAGCGCAAGAAAACCAAGAAAGGCCAGCAGGTCACGGCGTCGCTGTACGAGACCACGGCGTTCTTCGTCGGCCAGCACATGGCGCAGCATGCCGTCACTGGCAAGCCGGCGGCGCCCATGCCGGCGCGCGTCTCGGCCTGGGCGGTCTATGATGTCTTCGACACCAAAGACGACGACAAAGTTTTCGTCGGCGTTGTCTCCGATACCCAGTGGAAAATCTTCTGCGACGCTTTTGGCCTGAAAGAGTTCGGCGCCGACGAGACCCTGGCCACCAATAATGGCCGCGTGGCCGCGCGTGATCGTGTGAAGCCGGCCATTCAGGCGCTGTTCAAGCAACTGACCAAGGCCGACCTGATGGCCAAACTAGAAGCCACCGGCATGCCCTTTGCCCCGATCACCAAGCCCCACGAAATGGTAGATGACCCACACCTCAATGCAGCGGGCGGCTTTGTGTCGCTGACCATCCCCGAAGGTGAGTTCAAAGGCGCCAAGGTGAAGCTGCCGGCGCTGCCCTTGGAAGTGGACGGCAAGCGCTTCGGCGTCTTCCGCGACTTGACGCGCCAGGGCCAGGATACGCGCGCGGTCTTGAAGGAACTCGGCTATAAGCCCGAGAAGATCAAGGCCCTCTTGAAGGCCGGCAAGGTCGAACATACATAAGAGAGCACCATGCACCTCGACGGCATCGACATCCTGATCAGCGAAGTTGGACCGCGCGACGGCTTGCAGTCCGTGTCGTCCATCATGCCGACCGAAGCCAAGAAGGTCTGGATCAAGGCCCTGGCAGATGCTGGCTTGCGCGAGATCGAAGTCGGCTCTTTCGTGCCGGCCAAGGTTTTGCCGCAACTAGCCGACACAGCCGAGATCGTCACCTTTGCACGCACCATTCCCGGCATCCAGGTGGCGACCCTCGTGCCCAACCTGAAAGGCGCGGAAAACGCCATCGCCGCCGGTGCGCAGAAAATTACCTTTCCGCTGTCGGTGAGCGAGACTCACAGCCAGAAGAACCTGCGCATGACTCACGAGCAGGCTTTCATTCAGATCAAGGGCATCGTCGAGCTGATTAAATCTCTGCCGGCCGACAAGCGACCGTTGTTTGAGGGCAGCTTGTCCACCGCGTTTGGCTGCACGCTGGAAGGCGAGGTGCCCCTCACTAAGCTGGTGAAGGTCGCCGAAACGCTGATCGGACTTGGCTGCGATGAAGTCGGCCTCGCCGATACGACGGGCTATGCCAACCCCGCCCAGGTGAAACTGACCATCACCGAAATCTGGAACGCCGTCGGCAAGGACAAGCTGACCGGCATTCACCTGCACAATACGCGTGGGCTGGGCCTGGCCAATGTGCTGGCGGCCTTGGAAACGGGCCTGACGACTTTTGACAGTTCATTGGGCGGCCTTGGCGGCTGCCCCTTTGCGCCTGGCGCCTCGGGTAACATCGTCACCGAGGACCTGGTGTTCATGCTGGATTCCATGGGCCTGCGTACCGGCATCGATATCGCCAAGCTCCTGAAAGTGCGCGAGATCGTACAGGCGGCTATTCCCGCCGAGACCATGTATGGCTTCACGCCCGATGCGGGTGTTCCGCTGCACTACGTGCAGGGCGGCCACGGCTGGGGCCTAAGCGCCTAATTACTTTAAATCAGCCAGCGTGTGCTGCTGCGTTTTGCAGGTGGCGCGGATTTTTCTGATCAATTCCACCAGGGCTGCCGGCTGTGTGCCGCGCACCGAATAGATGATGCCGGCCGGAAAGTCGTGCTCCAGGCGCTCCAGATTGATGCGCGCCAAGGTCTTGTCGCGGATCTCATTGGCCACGACATGAGCCGGCATCAGCGTCAGCATGTCGCTTTCCAGGATAGCCGCCTTGCGGAACGGGATCGACTTGGCATTGACCACGGTATTGCGCTCGACACTGATGCCGTAGCGTACGAAGAACTCGCGGGTGATGTTATCGGCCAGCAGTATCTGGTCGGAAATGATCCAGCTGCACTTGGCGGCGTCCTCGGCGGTGACCTTGCGGCGGCGGGCAAGGGGATGGCCGGCACGACCCACGACGATCATCTTCTCCTGGATCAGCGGCTCGAACTTTAGGTCGGGATCGTCGATGGCATGCGGCACAATCAGGAATAAGAGGTCGAGATTGCCGATGCGCAGCGGCGGCAGCAAATCTTCCATGTTGCCTTCATGGATGATGATTTCGATGTTCGGCCGTTCCGAGAGCAGCTGGGTGATCGCCGTGGGTAGGATGTGCGACGAATAGTTGGGCCCGACACCGATGACAATGGTGCCCTTGGTGCCGCCCTTCAGCGCGCTCAATTCGTTGACGGCTTTTTTGGTCTCGTTGAGAATGACATGGGCATGGGCCTGCAGGCTCTTGCCGAACACCGTCAGGCGCACACCGCGCGCTTCGCGTTCGAACAGCGGCGCGCCGACGGAATTCTCGAGCGCCTTGATGCTGCGCGTCAAAGCCGACTGTGACATGTTCAGCTCTTCCGCGGCCGCCAGAAGCTTCTGGTGCTTGGCGACCATCAGAAAGTGCTTGAGCTGTTGCATTTCCATCGAGATAGCCCCTCAACTATGCGTGCGTCGCATTAGCCAGCGTTCCGCTGCCGTGAATTTGAAATAATGCGGCGCCGTTGTTACCCCAGTGCACCGCGGGCGTGATTATTGCCGCAGCCTGCTTGCTTTGAACAGTTTATATGCGGTAACCGCATATGTCTCGGTTGAAATAGGGTTTGCGGCGTCCGGGAGGCGGAATCAATAATTCCGGCAGATTGGGGGAGCCACGGGTCCGCGTTTGCCCGGGGTTTGTTGCCTCCGGGGATATGTGACGCAGCGCGCGGCCTGTCGGACCAAGAACTGGCTCCGTCCGCCGGCTTTGCCAAGAACATAAAAATTGGGACGGGAACTACTGATGGAACTTTCTGATAAGACAGCGCGTCAGCTTTATGAAGATGTGAAAGCCAATCCGGCACGCGCCAAATTCGGTTTCGGCAAAAAGGCCGCGCTGATCAATATCGACGTGCAGAAAGCCTACACCCGCCCTGACCTTTACAGATCGGCTTACGAAACCAATCCGAACCAAATCCAATACATAAACCAAGTCAGCGCTTTAATGCGCGGGTTGGGCTGGCCTGTGATCTGGACCTACTGCGCCTACATGGAGTCCGCCGAGGACTGCGGCGTCTGGGGCACGCGGACCAATACACCGGACTCTCTGCAGAACATCAAATTCGGCAGCGACCGCGCGAAGCTCGATGAGCGGGCCGAGGTCGACTACGTCAAAGACATTGTGCTCAACAAAAAAATGGCGAGCCCTTTCCACGGCACCAACGTCAATGCGCTGCTGACCTTTCATAAAGTCGACACGGTCCTTGTGACCGGCGGATCGACGTCTGGTTGTGTGCGCGCCTGCGGCATCGATAGTCTGTCCAACGGTTATCGGACCACGATCATTGAAGAATGCGTTGCCGATAAACACGAAAGCCCGCACTTTGCGAATTTGATGGACTTGGCGCTGAAGTATACCGATGTTGAATCGGTCGATGCCGTGAAGGCCTGGCTAAAATCTCAGGCCAAGAATTGACAGCCCGCGAAATGAGGCGTCTGCTCATGCAGCGCCTGCGGATAAATGGTTTGTAACGCGGAGGCGGGTGACGCAAATGACGCTGCCTAAGGAACATCTCGAGTATCCCATGCGCCGGTACGGCATGGACCACGACATTTACACGTGGTCGATGTTGGCGAGGCGCAAGCCGGTAACGTGGCCGGGTGGTGCGCGCATCGCGCTGTGGATCACGACCAATCTCGAGTTCTTTCCGCTCGATCAGCCCTCGAAGCCCTTCAAGGCGCCGGGCGGCATGGTCACGCCGTATCCGGACTTGCGCCACTACACCACGCGCGACTACGGCAACCGCGTCGGCATCCAGCGCATCTGGAAACTGCTCGACAAATACAAGCTGAAGTCGTCAGCCGTGATGAACTCCAAGGTCGCCGAACGTTACCCCTACCTGGTGAAGAAAATCGTCGCCCGCGGCGACGAGATCATCGCAGGCGGCGTCGACATGGGAAAGTTGCACTACGGCGGCATGGACGACGCGGTCGAAGCGGCACTGGTCAAGGAATCCGTCGAGACCTTGCGAAAGATGTCCGGCCAGCCCTTGCGTGGCTGGATGTCGCCGGCAAAGTCCGAAAGCAAGGACACGCTGACCCACATCAAGCGCGCCGGCATTGAATACTGCTGCGATTGGGCCAACGACGACATGCCCTACGTGCTCGACACGCCCGAGGGCGGTCTTTGGGCCATGCCGCATACCAACGAGATCAGCGACCGCAAGATCATTCTCGAATACCACCATAACGAGGACGAGTTCATCGAGCAGGTGAAAGACCAGTTCAATGCACTTTATGCCGAGGCCGGCACGCATGGCGGGCGTATTGTGTCCCTCGCGCTAACGCCCCATGTCATGGGCATGCATTACCGCGTCAAGTATCTCGACCAGGCTTTGGCTTGGCTCACCAGCCAGAAGGATGTCTGGGTCGGCACCGGCGCGGATATCATGGACGCTTTCAAAGCCAACGCGGCGGAAACCGTTTCATTCAAAGCCGCCGAATAGGCGGAAACTGCTGTGCAAAATAGCCTCGGTCCGATCCTTCCGCCGGATGCGGCTAATTTTTCCGGCAGCATTCCGGTATTGATCATCGGCGGCGGCGGCTGTGGTTTGTCGGCGGCCCTGTCGGCCAAGGAGAACGGCGCCGAGGTCCTGATCCTTGAGCGCGACAGCTCGGCCTTGGGCACCACCGCGATGTCGACCGGCTTGATCCCGGGACCGGGCAGCATATTTCAAAAGGCGAAAGGCATCGAAGACTCGCCGGAGATTTTCGCCGCCGACATTCTCAAGAAGACCAAAGGCCAGACCGATCCGGACATGGCGCTGGCCTTGGCCCGCGAAGGCGCGCCGACGGTCGAGTGGCTGGCGAACGAACATGGAGTGCCCCTGACTCTGATCGATTCCTTTCTGTATCCGGGCCACTCAAAGATGCGCATGCACGGCACGCCGACCCGCTCTGGCAGCGAGCTGATGGGCGCATTGCATAGCGCAGCGGAAAAGCTGTCCATCGACATCATTACCCAGGCGCCGGTGACCGAAGTATTTGCCGATGCCCGAGGGCACGTCCACGGCGTGCGCGTGACGCGGCCCGATGGTTCTACCGAAGACATCGGCTGTGATGCACTGATTCTCGCGTGCTGCGGATTCGCCGGCAGTCACGAGCTGGTGGCCGAGCATATTCCCGAGATCGTCGATGCGACCTTCTTCGGCCACCCGGGCAACAAGGGCGACGCCATCCGCTGGGGCAGGGCCCTGGGCGCCGGCATTGCGGACATCCACGCGTACCAGGGTCACGCCGGTCTGGCCTATAGTTATGGTGTGCCGATCCTCTGGGCGCATATCGTGCATGGCGGCTTCCAGGTGAATGCTGAAGGTAAGCGCTTTGCTAACGAAGCGCTGGGATATTCCGAACATGCGCGCGAAGTGGTTGCGCAGACCGGACACTATGCCTGGAGTATCTACGACGAACGCATCCATACGCTGATGGCAGAGTTCGACGACTACAGCGACGCGATCAAGGCCGGCTGCATCCGCAGCGCCGATACGCTGGACGAATTGTGTGCCGTAACCGGTTTGCCTGAACAGGTGAAACAGACGGTGGCCGAGGTGGCCGAGATGGCCGAAGGCAAACGCATCGATCCGCTTGGGCGCAACTTCACCACCGGCGGCGTGCTGAAGGGACCCTACAAAGCGGTCAAAGTAAGCGGCGCTTTGTTCCATACCCAAGGCGGCCTGGTTGTCGACCGTACGGCGCGTGTCTTGCGGGCCGACGCATCGCCTTTACCCAATCTGTACGCCGGCGGCGGCGCTGCCCGCGGCATCTCGGGCCCGTCGTGCTGGGGCTATCTTGCCGGCAATGGATTACTGACGGCCACCGCCCTTGGCCGTCTGGCCGGGCGCGCCGCGGCGGCACAGGTGGCACATGCCGCAAACGCTGGTTGAGAAGATCATCGCCCGCGCGAGCGGGCAGGGGGCCGTAAAGCCCGGCGACCTCGTCACCTGCAAAGTCGATCTGGCGATGCTGTTGGATTCCGGCGGACCGCGGCGCATTTGGCCGCGCCTCAAGGAACTGAACGCCGGCGTCTGGGATCCCGATAAAATCTTTCTCGCCAGCGATCACTTCGTTCCTGCGGTCGATGCGGAAAGCGCTGGCATCCTCAAGCTGACCCGCGACTTCGCGCGCGAATTCGGCATCAAGAACTTCTACGACATGGAAGGCATCGGCCACATCGTGCTGGCCGAAAACGGGCATCTCGCCCCCGGCATGTTTGTCTGTGGCGGTGACTCCCACTCGCCCATGGGCGGTGCCTATGGCTGCTACATGGCGGGCTTTGGCGGCATCGAGATGACCGCCGTCGTGCTGACCGGCGAAATCTGGACGCGTGTGCCCGAGACCATCCGCGTCAACTGGCGAGGAAAATTCGGTCGCGGCGTTACGGCGAAGGACATCGCCCTCAAGCTGTGCTGCGAACTCGGCATGGATAATGCTTTTAAAGCCATCGAATACGGCGGTGACACGGTGCGCGCCATGCAGATGTCCGAACGCAGCGTGCTCACCAATATGGCCGCTGAACTGGGCGCTGAAACCGGCATGATAGAACCCGACGAGGTCACGCTGAACGCCATGCGCGCCGCCGGCAGAACGCCAGCCGCAGACGCACTGTCCTGGCGTAGCGACGAAGGTGCCGCGTATTTCGCGGTTCACGATTTTGACGCCGGTGCATTGACGCCGCAGGTGGCAGCGCCCCATGCGCCGTCCAATTCCGGCCCGGTTGGGAATTACGCCGGCATGGCTGTCGATCAGGCCTACATCGGCGCCTGCGTCGGCGCAAAACTCAAAGACCTGCAGATGGCGGCCGAGGTGCTGAAGGGCCGCAAGGTGGCCTCGACACTCCGTCTCCTGGTGGCGCCTGCCAGCAAACAGGTCACGCGCGATGCGGAAAAAGACGGCACTCTCGGCATTTTGCTCGAGGCCGGCGCGACGCTGTTGCCGTCGGGCTGCGGTGCCTACGCGGCGATGGGGGCCGGTATCCTTGCCGATGGCGAAGTCTGCATCACCACAACCAACCGCAACTTCCAGGGCCGCATGGGCGCGAGCACGGCGTCGGTGTATCTGGGGTCGCCGTACACCGTTGCGGCAACGGCCGTGGCGGGCAAGATTTGTGATCCCCGCGACATGCTGGGCGAGACGGTGCCATGAGCGAAGGCAACGCCTGGGTCTTCGGCGACGAGATCAACACTGATCTCATGGCGCCCGGCCTTTACATGAAGTCTTCAAACGAGGAAATGGCCAAGCATTGCCTTGAGTCGGTCAACCCCGACTTTGCGAAGAACGTAACGCCCGGCGATGTCGTCGTCGGGGGCCACAATTTCGGTGTCGGCTCGGCCCGCGAGCAGGCGGCGCTGAATTTTGGGACCCTGAAAGTGGGCGCGATCCTCGCGGAATCCTTCGCGCGCATCTTTTACAGAAATGCACTGAACTTCGGCATTCCCTGCCTATTTTTTCCTGACTACGCCACCATCAAGCCCGGACATCGCCTGCGTGTAGACGCCGCGCTCGGCCGCATCGATAATCTCACGACGGGCACACAGCACACCGTTGATCCGCTGCCCGCCCATCTCCTGGAGATGATCAGAGCCGGCGGCCTCATGCCACACCTCAAGAAAAGATTCGCCTCGGCGAAATAGGGAGCGACCATGACCAAACCCGCATCGCTGCGTACACTGTTGAAATCCGATGGCGTCATCGTGGCGCCTGGTATGTATGACTCGCTGACGGCGCATTTGGTCGCGCAGGGCGGTTTCAATTGCGCCTATCTCAGCGGCGCCAGCATCTCCTACAGCCGTCTTGGGCGCTCGGACATCGGCCTGGTGTCGATGTCGGAAGTGGCGCAAGTCATCGGCCATATCCGCGAGCGTATCGATATTCCGTTTATCGTTGATGCCGACACAGGCTTCGGCAACGCGCTCAACACCAAGCGTACGGTGAAGGTGTTCGAGCGCGCGGGCGCTGCGGGAATTCAGATCGAAGATCAGACCATGCCGAAGCGCTGCGGCCACATGACTGGCAAGACGCTGATTTCCAGCAGCGAAATGGTCGGCAAGATCAAGGCGGCGGTAGATGCCCGCGAAAACGCCGAAACCGTCATCGTCGCGCGCACAGATGCCATCGCCGTCGAAGGCTTCGACCGTGCGATGGATCGTGCGCATGCATTGCTTGAGGCCGGCGCGGACGTGCTGTTTGTCGAGGCGCCGATGACCCTCGAGCAGATGAAAACCCTGGGTGCCACGTTCGCCGGCAAGGTGCCGCTGCTGGCCAATATGGTCGAAGGCGGTAAAACGCCGCTCAAGACCGCCGCCGAACTCGCGGCCATTGGCTTCAAAATCGTGATTTTCCCAGCCGCCATGGTGCGGGTGGTCAGCTTCGCGGCGATCGAGTATCTGAAAGTGTTGAAGGCCGACGGCGCGACGGTCCGGTTTGCCGACAAGATGTTCAACTTCGATCAGCTCAACTCGCTTCTAGGCCTAGAGAGCATTCTGGCCGAGGGCGAGCGTTATGCCGCCCAGGACGAGAATCCGCGTTAATCGAAGATGTCGCGCGCCGCCAATGGCCTACGGCGCCGCGTACATGTTCGGCACATGACTGATTTTTGGCGGCTGTTGCGCGAATACCACGCCCCCGCCAAACGCGCGCTTTTCCTTGAATTCCTTAGCTAAATGATCCCCCCAGCAGGGGGGGGGGCGACGCAGTGCGATAGCGCACTGCGGAAGGAATGAGGTTTATGCATACTTAACGCCAGAAATTGGATTTGTGTGCATGCCAGAGCGCTGGGATTGTTGCGGCGCAAAGAATTCATCCCGGGGTCACTAAACTTTCATCGAGGGGAAACCTATGAAATATCGCTCACATTTGCTGCTCTGCACCGCTATTGCGGGATGTGCGTTCATCCAGACTGCCGCCGCGCAATCCAACAAGCAGACCGCTGCTGCGCCGCAAGCTGCCGCCGCAACCGTCGGCCTCGAAGAAATCACCGTTTCGGCCCGTAAGACCGACGAGCGCATCATCGACGTCCCCCTGGCGCTGACCGCCATCACCGCCGGCCAGATCGAAGACCGCGGAATGGTCGACTTCAACGACATCGCCGCCATCACTCCGGGCCTGACGGTCCAGAACCTCTCTGTCGGCCGCAACGACCGCGCCTTCCGCGTCTACATCATCCGCGGCATGATCCCGGGCAACGGCCTGGCCACTCGCGCCACTGTGTCGACCTTTGTGGACGGCGCGCTGGTGTTCGGCGGCAACATGTCGAACCTCGCCGACGTCGAGCGTATTGAAACCGTGAAGGGCCCGCAGGCCGCTTACTTCGGCCGCGGTTCGTTTGCCGGCGCCATCAACTTCGTTACCAAAGAACCTCGCATGGCGGAGTGGGGCGGCCGCATCAGCGCCGACATCGGCAGCCATGACTTCAAGAATCTCACCGGCAGCGTCGAAGGTCCGGTCATCGCCGACAAGCTGGCCATCCGTCTCGCCGCGACGTCCTATTATCAGGGCGGCCAGTACGAGAACCCGGGCCGCGCGGGCTCCGATCTCGGCCAGCGCAGCACGAAGTCGGTCTCGGCCAACTTCGTCTTCCACGCCACCGACGCTTTTAAGATCAAAGGTTTCTCAACGATCTATCACGACTCAGACGGTCCGAACGCCTCGGGCTCCTACCAGGGCCCGAATAACATCCAGGCCGGCAACAGCTATAACTGTAATTTGAACGGCGGAACCGGCAACAACTACATCTGCGGCAAGCTGGGCCCGATCCCCTACACCACGCGCAGCCAAGCCAACTACATCGAGCCGACCTACCTGGCGCAGGCGCAGCGCGGCTTCCTGCCCACATTGCCCGATCTGTATCCGTTCCTCGGTGAGAACTTCTGTAACCACGTTGGTCTCTGCCGCACGGGCTCGGAAACGCATGTTAACGGCGAATACGAGCTGGAAAACGGTATCGTGCTCTCCGCCAACGGTTCATGGGACATCAACCATTGGGCTTACACGCTCGCCGGTTCGTCCAACCCCTTCGGTCCGGTTTATCCGAACCCGAACTACGGCACGGCCGTCGGCAACGGTTACGAAGCTCTTGGCTACGCCAAGATGCTGCCGTACACCGCCAGCTTGACCCTCGGTCAGGCAGCTGACAAAGACGAAAACGCCGAATTCCGCGTGACCTTGCCTGAATACGGCATCTTCAAGGGCCTCGTCGGCTTCAACTACTTCCACAACTACTCGGACAACCAGACCCCGGGTTACAGCAACAATGGCCCGGGTGCGACGTCGCACTCCAGCTTCGTCAACCACACCTACGGTGCGTTCGGCGCGCTGACCGCCGACCTCGGCGGCTTCATCGAAGGTCTGTCGATCACCGGCGAGGCGCGTCATCAGTGGGAAGAAATCTGGCAGACCACGCGTGCGTCCGCCACGCCCGGCGCGCCGTACCCCGTATTCGACAACCACAACACGTCGTTCACGCCGCGCGTAATCGTCGAGTACAAGCCGAACGTCGATCTGACCTACTACGCGTCGTACTCGGTCGGCTCGCGCGCCATCGAGTTCAACACCAACTACTTTACACTGACCGCGGCGCAGCAGGCTCAAATCGCGGCGCAGGTTCCGGTGGCCGGCGTTGTGCCGCAGGATAAGGTGAAAATGGGCGAAGTGGGTGTGAAGGGCGTCGTTCTCGACAACACGCTGCGCATCCTTATTGACGGTTACTACGGCCAGTGGACCGGTCGTCACATCCCGAACACGCTGACCTACACACTGGCCAACGGCCAGCCCGGCTCTCTGCAGGTTTCCGCCGCTGGCGGCATCGTCGATCTGTACGGCATCGAAGCTGAAGCCACATGGCAGGCGACCAAAGAACTGTCCTTCGACGGCACGTTGAATTACGCCGAGACTGATATCCGCGCTACCAACTGCGGCGATTGCTTGGCCGTGACCGGCAACAAGTTCCCTGTGGGAACGCGTCTGCCGTACTACCCGGGCTGGACGGCGACCTTTGCGCCGACCTACAAGCGTCATGCCTTCAGCAACTTCGATGGTTTTGTGACCGTCGAATACGCCTACCGCGGTCGCATCTATGATTCGGAAGGCAACTACGCTTGGACGGCGCCGACGCATAAGTTAAACGCCTCGTTCGGCATCGAAAATTCCACCTATCGCGTTGCCATCTGGGGCAAGAACATTTTCGACAACAAGACGGCCACCAGCATCTCGCGCAGCACCTACACCAACGTGAACGCGACGACTGGCGTCAATATCCCGGGACAGATTGGTCTGAACTCGATCGCCGTCTCACTGCCCGACAAGCAGGCCTTCGGCGTCCGCGCTTCGATGAACTTCTAAGAGACAAGGGTGCGGTGATATGCCGCACCCTTTTCTTTCCTCCGACTTCGACCGGCCGCCGTTCAAGTTACATTGAGCGGCGGTAATTTCTTGCCCCGGCACGCACGCCGACGGCCTGAGGACATCATTCTTGAAAAGCGATCTCGACCTCTACGACTATTGGCCCTACGAGAACCGCCCGAAGATCGTGTGGCCCAATGGCGCCCGCATCGCCGTGTGGGTGGCCCCTAATATCGAATACTACGAACTCAATCCTCCGGCCAATCCGCTGCGCGCCGCATGGCCCCGGCCCAATCCCGATGTCCTGATGTATTCCAGCCGCGACTACGGCAACCGCGCAGGTCACTCGCGCCTGCTGGAGGTCATGGACAGGTACAAGCTGCGCGGTTCGATTTCACTCAGCGTGGCGTTGCTCGATCATCACCCGGAAATCATCGAGGAGTGCGTCGCGCGCAATTGGGAGTTCTTCTCCCACGGCATTTACAACACCCGCTACAGTTACGAGATGGACGAGGCGCAGGAGCGCGCGATCATTGAAGACTCCATCAACTCGGTGCTGAAGGCCACCGGCCAGCGCATCGTCGGCTATCTGGCGCCGGCCTTGACCCACACCGAACGCACGATGGATCTGCTAGCCGAATACGGCTTCAAATATACCTGCGACCTGTTCCAGGACGATCAGCCCCAGCCGCTCAAGGTCAAGAAGGGCAAACTGATCTCGATGCCTTACTCGCTCGAGATCAACGACATCATTGTCTACAACGGCCTCTTGGCGACGCCGCGCCGATACGGCCAAATGATCAAAGATCAGTTTGACCAGCTTTATGCCGAAGGCGCTGACTCGGGCACCGTCATGTGCCTGCCGCTGCATGCCTATGCCGTGGGCCAGCCGCACCGTATCGCCGCTTTCGATGAAGCGCTGGACTACATTACCAAGAAAGAAGGCGTCTGGTTGGCAACCGCCGCTGAGATCGCCGACTACTATTACAAAAATTACTACGATGCCTGCCAGAGCGACATTCTAGCGCGAAAGGCCGGCTGAGCTAAAGCGGCAGCTTTGTTCGCAACAACAGCCGTGCGACCGATAGCCCGGAAAAATCACGTCGCTATGTTGCCTATCGCCGCGACCGGGCCGCAGTCGATCAAGTGTTTGACACACAACCAGAGGGGGCTGTCATGAAGCTCGCGCGTGCCCGTTTGCCTGAATGCATTTCGTCCCGTGCTTTGCCGCGGGTCTTGTTTTCATGTTTTGCCCTGGCCTTCGCGGTTGCTCTGCCGTCCATCAGCTTTGCCCAAAGCGCCGAAGAAATTGCCAAAGCCAGGGACGAAGTCTGGGCGAAAGAAAAGACCATCTACACGTACGAGCAGCGCAATCTTGGCGGAGATTATTATTACAAGATATCGGCTGAAGGTTATCTCGGCTGGGTGTACGGCACGCCAAAGCCTTTCCATAAACCAAAGGCGCCGCCAACGCCGCTGACTACGCCCACCAAAGAAGTCATCACACCTGAGTTCACTGACTTCAGCTTAGAGGGCAACACCGCCATCCTTTACTACACCAACCACCGCACCATGTTGAGAGACGGCACGCCCGTCGATCAATACTTCGCCAACATTCACGTATTTATACGTGAGGAAAACGACTGGAAGCTCCTCGCTTCCATGTCGCGCCTCGAACCAGCTAAAGACAACAAATGACCACTCACTCATGCCGCCGACCATCTGAAAGATGTGAGGCGTAATCTACACAACAAAGAGGTATAAGATGTCCTATCGCTCAAGACTTATGATTTGCTCCGCCTTGGCGGGCAGCGTGATTGCCGGCGCCGCCCACGCTCAATCGCAGCAACAGGCCGAAGCGGCTCTCGAAGAAGTCACCGTTACCGCGCGTAAGACGACGGAATCCATTCTTGCGGTTCCTCTGGCCGTTACCGCGATTTCGGCCGAACAGCTCGAAGACCGCCACATCGTCGACATCAATGACATCGCCACCTACACGCCGGGTTACACCAACCAGAACCAGGCCGTGGCGCGTAACGACCGTTATTACCGTCAGGCCATCATCCGTGGCGTGATCCCCGGCAACGCACTCGCCACCCGCCAGGCGGCCTCGATCTTCGTCGACGGCTCGCTGGTCTTCGGCGGCAACATCGACAACCTGACCGATATCGACCATGTGGAAATCGTCAAAGGTCCGCAAAGCGCCTACTTCGGCCGCGGCACCTTCTCGGGCGCCATCAACTTCGTCACTCGTCCGCCCAGCCTCACCGATTGGGGCGGCAAGGCTAGCGTCGATGTCTCGTCCTTCAAGACGACCAACATCTCGGCCAGTGTCGAAGGACCGGTCATCGAAGATAAGTTGGCCATCCGCGTCGGCGCCTACAAGTATTACACCGCGGGTCAGTACTCCAACGTCGGCTACCCCGGTTATACGCTCGGCCAGCGCGGCACGCGTTCGGCCACCGGCAGCTTCCTGGCCAAGCCGACTGAGGCCTTCACGGTGCGCGGCTTTGCCAGCTACACCAACGACAACGACGGTCTGCCGGCCAACGCCGAATACACGCAGAGCGCCTACAACTGTAATGGCGGCGCGGTGCCTACGTCGGCGTTCAACTACATTTGCGGCGAGTTGCCGAAAGTGCCCACGAGCACGCGCTTCTGGAATGCCTATCTGGATCCGAACGCCTATAACCGCATCTTCCTCGGCTCGCCGACGGTGCCGAACTCGGTGTCCTATCACGGTCCGGCATTCCCCGATCACATGGGCCTGACGCGCAAGCAGTTCAATGCCCGTATGTCGGCCGACTATGAGTTGCCGGCTGGTTACGTGATCAGTGCCAACGGCGCCTGGGATTTGGATAAAAAGGGCTTCCTGCAGGCGGGTCAGTTCATCGACACGCGTGGCATTCCCAACCCCTCCTACACTGCCACCAACAACACACTGCCGTACAACTACGGTCTGGTCTCGGGCCAGGCCCAGGACAACGACGAAAACACCGAAGCGCGTCTGACGTCGCCGCAAACCGACCGCTTCAAGTTCATGGTTGGTGCCAACTACTTCCACGACCGTTCGCAGTCGCAGACGCTGTCCTACGGCAATACGGGCTTTGCGCTCGCCAATGCCCGTTCGGTTTTCGTCAACCACACCTACGGCGTTTTCGGCTCGGCCACCTTTGACATCTGGAACGGCATTTCGATCATTGGTGAAGCGCGTCACCAGTGGGAAGACATCTGGCAGACCACGTTGGCTGGTGTTAACCCGCAGTTCCAGAATAGCGACACCAGCTTCACGCCGCGCGTAATCCTTCAGTATAAATCCAGCGACGATATGACGATTTATGCCTCCTACGCCGAAGGTACGCGTCCGATCGAATTCAACACCAACTACTTCTCGTTGACGGCTACCCAGCAGGCGGAAATCACCGCGCAGGCGAAAGTCACCGGCCTGGTGCCGGCCGACCGTATCCGCATGGCTGAAATCGGCGGCAAAGGCTTGTTCATGGACGGCAAGCTGCGCTTGCTCGCCGCTATCTACAAAGGCCGTTGGACGGCGCGCCACATCCCGCAGACCGTATCCTACACGCAGGCCAACGGTCTTCAGGGCGCCATTCAGACGACCAGCGCCGGTGGTATCGTCGATCTGCAGGGCATCGAAATCGAGGGCGCCTACAAGGCCACCCGCGAAATCACCATGGAAGGCACGTTCGGTATTGCCGATACCAATATCAAGCGTACCTACAGCGCCGACGCTCTGACGCTGACCGGCAATCCGAGCCCGGTGGGCACGAGCCTGCCGTTCTATCCGCGCATGACCGGCAACTTCGCCGTCACCTATGCGCGTACGATCTTCGACGACTACGCTGGCTTCATCCGCGCCGACTACTTCTACCGCGGCCGTATGTACGATTCCGAAGCCAACCTGGCCTGGACTCCCGTCAGCCACAAGTTCAACCTTTCCACCGGTGTTGAACGCAATGGTTACAAGCTGGAGTTCTACGGCAAGAACCTGACCGACGACAGAACGCCGACCAGCATCGCGCGTAACGGCATTGCGGTTTACAATGCCGCCGGTACGCAGACCGCCACGCAGTCGGCTATCGCTGTTTCACTTCCGGATAGACCGTCCTACGGCGTTCGCGTCTCGGCTAAGTTCTAAGATACCTCCGGTGTCGCCACATCGACGTGGCGACGCCGGAATCCTTTTTTATAGCAGCGCGGTGAAGACTATGACGTCAGCGCCGAGTATTCTGTCCAGGCTGCGCACGGTACTCATCTGTGCCGCCTTGATATCGTCGCCGCTCGCCGCAGCGGACACGCCGCAAAGTTCTCCCACCGTTGTTACCTATAATCCCGTCCTGCTTGCCTACCCGGCGCAAGACAAGTCCCTGGCCTTGCGCATTACGATGCCGGCCGAGGGCAAGAAACTGCCGATCATTCTATTTTCGCACGGCGCGCAGTACGCAAAGGACGACTATCTTCCGCTTGCCGAATTCTGGGCCGCCCACGGATACGTGGTGATTCAACCGACGCATCTTGAGTCGCGGTCCTTAGCCATTCCCAAGGATGATCCCCGTCTCAAGAACGTGTGGCGTTCCCGCGTCGAAGACATGCGCTATGTCCTCGACTCTCTCGATACTATTGTGCGCCTGGTGCCGGCCCTCAAAGGGCGCATCGATAAAGGCAGCATTCTTGCGGCCGGCCATTCCTTCGGCGGCCAGACCACTTCGCTCTTAATCGGGGCTCGGGTCGTCGAGCCTGGTGTCGACAGCAGCAATCTTGCCGACAGCCGCATCAAGGCCGGCGTAATGATGTCGCCGCCTGGTTTCGGCAAGGGCTTCCTGAACATGTCCTGGGACGATATCCATCGCCCGATGCTGCTCATCACCGGCGACAACGACCTGACAGCCGGCGTCAACGACGCCTGGCAATACCACGCTGACCCCTATTTCCGCAGCCCGGCGGGAACCGAAAAGGCACCCAAGTGTTTGGCGGCCATGGCGGGCGCGAAGCACTATCTGGGCGGCATTCTGGGAACCAACCGCACCGAAGAGGTCCACCCGGATCCGGCTGTGGTTCAACAGATTGAGGATATGAGCCTGGCGTTTTTCGAGGAAAGTCTTGGACGCCGCCATGGAGGCTTTGCCTCAGTAGCCCACACCGGGCGGCACCCGGAAGCCCTTAGCCAGGCTGAATGCAAATGAGTTCCAACGATCAGAGTTCAAAAGGAGGCGACATGCTGAAAATTGCACGAATTGCTTTTGCTTGCGCAATGCTGCCGCTGCTGGCCGCGGCCGGCGCGGCGCAGGCGGCGGATTTGCCCTTCGCAAGTCTTGAGGAACTGCGCAAGAAATACGCTGACCCGACTGGCCACATCACGAAGGTCAAGGGCGTCGAGGTCTATTACAAAGACGTGGGCAAGGGCCCGGTACTTTTGATGATCCACGGCTCGTCCAGCAGCACGCATACCTATGATGGTATCGTCGCCAAGCTCAAGGACCGTTACCGCATCATTCGCTTCGACATTCCGCCACTCGGTCTTTCGGGTCCGGTGTCCGACGAGGACGTGAAGCGTCTGACGCCAACCGACATTCCGCAAACGCTTCTGGAACAATTGGGCGTGAAAAACATCGCGGCCTGCGTCGGCGTCTCCAGCGGCGGCACCAACTGTATTTATCTCGCGGCGAAGAATCCGGGCCTCGTAGATCACTTGATTGTGTCGAACAGCCCATCCGATCCCGTGGAAAACGCGCACCCCGTGCAGTCCAAGGGTATGGTAAAAATGGCAATAGAGTCAGCCGCCAACCAGGGCTTCAAATCGCGCGAATATTGGGACCACTTTTTCACGTTCTTCGCGGGCGAGCCTGATCGCATCACGCCTGCCATCCGCGAGCGCTACTACGATACAAACCGCCGTCCGCCCGATAAGAATCTCCTTTATTTATCGGCAAAAGTCGCCGACCACGAGATGGCCGTCGATCTGATGAGCAAGGTGAAGATTCCCGTGCTGCTGGTGTGGGGCGCGCGCGATCCGCTGTTGACGCCGCCTTCGGCGGACGCGCTTGCGGCATATCTGAAGAACGCCGAAGTCTCGAAGATCATGCTGCCCGATGTGGGGCACTATCCGCCGCTCGAAGTTCCCGATCGTTTCGCGCAGATCATCGCGACGTACCTGGAAGCAGCGACGCCGATCAAACCGACATCGCCGGATCCTAAGGATCGGTAAAGGCGGAACGACAGCGAATTGGAAGAAGGGCGGGGATGAACCCCCGCCCTTTTTTTACTGCGCTTTATCCGATTTGGCCGGCGGGTAAGGTGCGGGGCACTGCTCGCCCGGCGGAATGCGCACCACCTGTCCGCGCAACTCACCCTCAGGATACTTCTGCGTGAGGATGTTGACGTACATGCGCGTGGTCAGCAGATATTCGAGCTGGCCGTCATTCAGCACTATCGAGCCCTCGATCGGCGATTTCAGCTTGGTCGCGGGCGCTATATCAAACACTTTGCTGGCGTTGGAGCCGGGGCGTTGCGGGCCATAGATGCTGGCCGACGTCGCCGGGCCAGATAAATCCTTATAAGTCACTTTCCACGAAAACTTCAGGTCCGCGCGCTGCAGGACGAAGTCCACGCGGCCCACGGCCTTGCTATAGGTCGGCGCGCTTTCCTCGTCGGGGGACAGGTTGGCGCAGAATGAAATCGTACCGGTCTCCGGCGCCGCTTCTTCGGCTGCCAAGACAGGGCCCGCGAAAGCGCATCCGGCGAGGACCAAAAGGGAACCGAAAGTGATGCGCATCAACGATCTCCTGTCGCGTGTGGTGTAATTGGCAGGCGTAATTATCTTATACCTGCGGTGATGGTGTACGCATTTGCCTAGATGGGCGCCGACTTATGCGAGCACTGCATACCTGACAGCTGTGCATTTGCCGGGCAATGGGCTCTCATGCTGGAATTTTAGGGGATAGATGCTGCTAGATATAGATTCAACCTATACGGGTGGATCGGTTTCCTCAGGACCCCAGAAATTAAGCGGGCCCACTGTTTTTACAGGGTTTCTGCCATTATTTGATCAAAAAGGTGATGTAATTTCAAAGCCTAATCTATGCGACCGTCGCATATTTAGCGCTAACAAATGGGTCAATGAGGTGTTCGGACCGGCAAGCTCTTGCGGCACAATGGTTTCAGAATTGCGACGGGTGTCCATCCCATGATTTTGGGGCGGTCTGGCGCGTCATGCGACGCGCGACTGAAACGATTCTAAACTGGCGTTAGACAAAAAGGGAACTTCATGGTGTCTCTGTCTCCGATCCCGTCGTCGATTTTCCGCCCGTCGCTGCGCGCGGCGGCAGGTGCGGGCCTTGTCGCGGTGCTGGCCGCACTCACGCCGGCGAAGGCCGGAGACCCCACATCCAAGACCCTGGGTTTTGCGGTGACGACCTTCAACACCGCCATGTACGAATCCCGCTTCATGGATGAATGCCCCCAAGGCATCAACGCCACCAACGACGAATTCTGGTGGCGCGGCCTGTCCAAGGAAGAGCGCGGCCGCCTGACCAATAACGGCGACATGACTCAGATCGCCCGCCAGCACATCGCCAATCACCGCGGCCCCAACGGGGAAGACATTTGCCAGGTCCCGACGGCCGTGAAAGATCCGCCGCTCTACACCGTCCGCGGCAAGCTCGCCTACGGTATGAAGCTCGACGGCACCGACGACGGCAAGGACACGCCGAAAAGCTGCAAGCATGAAAAATTCACCGGCGTCGACGGCACGCCCGCAATCGACAACCAGCTCTATCGGGTGTTGGGTTGCGTCTACGGCTGGCGCAGCATCGGCCACATCGAGACGGCGGCCAACGGCCACCGCCAGACGAATGGCCTGGGCATGATCCTTATCGAAGTCAGCGGCGTTGATGACGCGCGCAACGACGACGATGTCACCATTAGTTTCTATCGCTCGGTTGATACGTTTACCTTCGGCGCCAGCGCGAGCCCCTTGCCCTATTCGACCTATCGCATCGACTACGACGGCGAGAAACCCCGTTATGGCGACAGCATCAAGGGCAAGATCGTCGACGGTGTGCTGAAGACGACAGTTCCAGGCGATGTGAAGTTGCCGTTCTACGCCAATCAATCCTTCCAGACGATGCAGCTGATGGACACGCAGATCGAGCTGAAGATCAACGCCGACGGATCGGCGGCCGACGGAGTCATCGGCGGCTACTACAGCACGCAGCAGCTCTGGGAATACATCGGCGAGCAGGGCTGGCAGCCCACGGGACTTTACACGTGTCCCGGCATCTACGCCGCGATCCAAAAGCTGGCCGACGGCCACAAGGATCCGAAAACCGGCGAATGCACGTCGATCTCCTCGGCCTTCAAGATCAAGACCGTTGCCGGCTTCATCAAGCATCGCGACGGCGGCGACAAGCCGAACAAGATCGCGCAAGCGCAGTAACAAGCGAAGAAGAGAAGGGCTAGATCATGCTGAAATCATCGCTCAAAGGCCGGATGGGAATGGTGGGCCTTGCTGCTGTGATGGTGCTTGCCGGCTGCAGCGAGCAGAACCCGGCCAAGCCCGCGAAGGTCGCCTCGTCCTCCAGCGCGACCCTTGTCGCCTATGCCGCGCCCGTTGAGAGCGACGTTGTCGCCATGCGCCGCCTGACCAGCGAGCAGTACCAAAGCATCATCTCCAACGTCTTCGGCCCGCGCGTCAAGATCGTCGGCAAGTTCGACCAGCTGGTGCGCATCAACGGCCTGTTCGCCGTCGGCGCTGCTAAAGTGAACATGAGCCCGGCGGGCTTCGAGCAATTCGAAATCGCCGCCCGCGCCGTCGCCGCCCAGGTGGTCGATCCGAAAAACCGCGCGCTCACCATGCCCTGCGTGCCGGCATCGCCCAAGGCCTTCGATGAAGCCTGTGCGCAGCGCTTCTTCAGCCAAGCCGGGCGTTTCCTGTTCCGCCGTCCGCTGACCGACGAAGAATTGAAAACCCGCATGGATATCGCGGCGGCCGGCACCGCCGCCGCGGGTGATTTCTATGCCGGCGTCGAATCCGGACTCTCGAGCCTTTTGATGACCCCGGCTTTCCTCTTCATCAACGAAGCGGTGGAGCCGGATCCGGCCGTACAAGGTCAAAAGCGACTGACCGCCTACAGCAAAGCCAGCCGTTTGAGTTTCTTGCTGTGGAACACAGCGCCCGACGACGAGCTGCTTACGGCCGCTGCTACCGGCGCGCTGCACAGCGAGAAGGGGCTGGCCAAGCAGGTCGACCGCATGATCGCCTCGCGCCAGCTGGAAGGCGGCGTGCGCGCCTTCTTCACCGACATGCTGGGCTTTGATAAATTTGACACGCTGGAAAAAGATTCGGTGCTGTTCCCGGTCTATAACGCGGCCGTCTCCCTCGATGCCAAGGAGCAGCTGCTGCGCATGATCGTCGAGCAACTGGTGGTCGCCGACGGCGATTACCGCGATCTGTTCACCATGCGCAAAACCTACATCAGCGACTCCCTGGCCCGCATTTACCGCGTCGCGGCGCCCAAGCCCGGCGCCTGGGGCGAGTACACCTATCCGGAAAACAGCCCCTACACCGGCATCCAGTCGACCTTTGCCTTCACCGCCTTGCATTCCCATGCCGGCCGCAGCTCGCCGACGATCCGCGGCAAGGCCATCCGTGAACTGCTGCTGTGCCAACGTGTGCCCGATCCGCCGGCCAATGTGAACTTCGCCCAGTTCAACGCCGAACACAGCGAGTTCAAAACCGCCCGTCAGCGTCTGGAAGCCCACAGCACCAGCCCGTCATGCTCCGGCTGTCATAAATTGGTCGATCCCATTGGCCTCGCGCTCGAGAACTTCGATGGCGCCGGCCAGTACCGCACCTCCGAGAACGGCACGCCGCTCGACACCAGTGGGAAATTGGACGGCATTGAATACAAAGACGCGCCCGGTTTGGCGCTCGCCCTGCACAACAACAATGCCATCACCGGCTGCGTGGTTAACCGCCTGTCGTCCTACGCTTTGGGCCGCCCCCAGACCAAGGACGAGAAGGCGTGGCTGACCACGCTGGGCGAACGCTTCGCCGCCAGCGGCTACCGCCTGACGGCGCTGCTGCGTGATATTGCCAACGATAAAGCTTTCTACGCCGTCCCGCCTGCCGAGCAGCAGGTCACACAGAACGTCCAATAGTTGGTTTTTGCGAAGGAATAGATCATGAGCATCTTGTTGAAGCGCCCCGCGCCCCGCCGCGATGTGTTGCGCGGCATGCTGGGCGGCGCAGCCGTCAGCGTCGGCCTGCCGTTCCTTGATTGCTTCCTAAACGCGAATGGCACGGCCCAGGCCTCAGGCGCGCCCATCCCGGTGCGCTTCGGCACCTGGTACTGGGGCTGCGGTCATACCCCCGGCCACGACGTCGCCGCCAAAGCCGCCACGGGCAAGGGAATCAAATTCCTCGAAGAATGCGCGCCGCTGCAGGCTTACGAAAGCCACATCAATTATTTCGGCGGATTCAATACGCCGCTCGACGGCAAATCCAACTACGTCCATCACTCAGGCTGGGTGGCCTCGCGCACAGGCACCGCGCCGGCTAATACGGGCGAAGTTCCCGCGCCGACGCTCGACGTTCTGATCGCCGATGCCAAGGGAAGCGGCACACGTTTCCGCGTGCTCGATATCAACAGCATGGGCAACCCGCGCATCACCTATTCGGCGCGCAGCACCTACGCCCGCGCCACGGCGGAAGCAGCGCCCTTGTCGTTCTACAGCCGCATTTTTGGACCGGATTTCGTCGATCCCAACAAAGCCGACTTCAAGCCGGATCCCGCCCTGATGGTGCGCAAGAGCGTGCTGTCGGCCGTGCTGGACGAGAGTAAGCGCTTCCAGGGCGTCGTCGGCGCCGCCGATAAACAGCGTCTGGACGAATACTTCACCTCGATCCGCCAGCTCGAAGGTCAGCTGGATCTGCAGCTGCAGAAGCCAGCCCCAAATCAGGCCTGCGTACCGATGACCTTCGACGGCATCGCCGGCAGCAACGACGAATTGGCCGGCCAGAGCTTTGCCCAGGTCGAGGCCGTCGCCGAAAGCCACAAGGTCATGATGCAAATTCTGACCATGGCGCTGGCCTGCAACCAGACCAACATGTTCAACGTCGTCTACAGCGACGCTTTCTCAGGCCTGCGTCGCAAGGGGGATGCCAACAACCACCACACCCTGACCCACGAAGAAGAAACCGATCCCAAGTTGGGGTATCAGCCCATGGCCTTCTGGTTCAATTGCCAGAACATGCTTGGCGCCGCGGCCTTCCTCGAGGCCTTCACCAAGTTCAAGGAAGGCGACGGCACGCTGCTCGACAACTGCCTAGTCTTCGCCAACAGCGAAAGCAGCTATGCCCGCTATCACGGCGTCAACAATCTGCCGATGTTCACGTTTGGCAAAGCCGGCGGACGCATCAAGACCGGCTATCACGTCGTCGGCAATGGCGATCCGTGCACCCGCGTCGGCTTCACCGCCATGCGCGTCATGGGCTTGCCGGTCGACCGTTGGGGCACAAAATCCCTTGAAACGTCGAAGCCGATTACTGAGATCATGACCTAATAGGATTGGTAAACGCGCCATGGCCGGAAAGATGGGACACACACTTCAAACTCTGACCGCGATTGCTCTGTTGGTCTCGGGTGCTGCCTTGGCCGCACCGCCGACACCCGCGGCGCCAGCCGAGGTCAAGCTGCACGCCACGCCGGCGCGCTGGATCCTGACCGATCTGAAGGGCATGACGCTTTACACCTTCGACCGCGACGTCACGCCCGGGGTCAGCAGCTGCTTCAAAGCCTGCGCCGAGAAGTGGCCGCCGCTCATGGCGCCTGCTGACGCAAAGCCCATGGGTGAGTGGACCGTCATCAAACGCGCCGATGAAGGTTTTCAGTGGGCCTACAGGGATAAGCCGCTCTACCGTTTTGTCCGCGACGCTTTTGCCGGCTCTCAGTTCGGCGAGCGTCCGGAAAATGACCTCTGGCATGTGGCTGCCGAGGCGATCCCCACGCCCGCCGATGCCAAAGTGATGCAGACCGCCCACGGCCATATTCTCACCGACTTCGACGGTATGTCGCTTTATACCTTGAGCAGCGACAAGGTTGTCGGCAGCACGGTGCGTGTCGCCAGCAATGCCGCCGCGATGCCGGCGATGGCGATGGGCGAGATAAAGTCCAACTGCGGACGCGAGTGCCTGGTCAATTGGCACCCGCTGGAAGCGTCGTGGATGACGGTATCCACGGCGCCTGACTGGTCGATTGCTCTGCGCGACGATAAGACTCGCCAGTGGGTTTACAAAGGCAAGCCGCTTTACACCTATTCCGGTGACAGCAAGCCCGCCGACGTCGAAGGCGATGGCTTGGCGGTTGCCCGCGGCGAGGTCAGTGTGGCCCTTCTCGAAGCGCCGCCGGCGTGGCCGAATTGGGTGACCTTTGCCTCAACCGACGGCGGCGAAGTTGTTGCTGATCCCGAGCGGCGCACCCTCTATCAGTTCGACGCCGAGCAGAATGTGAACCGGCCGTCTGGCGGTGCCTCCGAACGCGGCTGCAACCAGTATTGCCTCGATTTCTACGTGCCCGTGATCGCCAAGGCCGATGCCAAACCGGTCGGTGATTGGACGCTGATCACGAACATCCATGGGCAGAAACAGTGGGCCTATAAGGGGCTGCCGCTGTTCACCTACAAAAAAGATGCGCGTGCCGGCGAGATCACCGGCACCAAAAATTACCGCGTGTTCTTTCCGCTGATGCGGATGGGCGGCGCTATGCAGGGGACCGGCGGATCGTGATGCGTAAACTTGCTCGTCTACTGACTGTTGCCGCCTTGCTTGCGCCGTTCGCGGCTTTTGCCGCTGACGTGCCGGCCGGCGTCGGAACCAAAAGCGCAAAACTTGCGGCGAACGCCGTACTGCCAAGCACGATGACCGAGGCAACCGTGCTGACCGATGCCAACGGCCATACGCTGTATGTGCTGGCGAGCGACGTCGAGTTCGGCAAGTCGGCCTGCAACGGCGACTGTGCATTCAACTGGCCGCCGTTTGTAGCGGCGGCGGACGCCAAGCCGATGGGCGATTGGACGATTTTTACCCGCGACGACGGCAAGCGGCAGTGGGCCTACAAAGGCCGGCCGCTTTACACCTACGCCAAGGACCAGGCGCCAGGCGATGCCAAAGGCCACAACGTCTTGGAAATATGGACGGCCGTCACAGTCGGACCAAGCGGCACGCAGTCTGCCGCAAAGTAAATAAAGGGCAGTCAGCGATGAAATCACGTCACACACTTCTCGCATCGCTGCTTCTGACATCGGGCGCCTTCATCGTACCGCAGGTGGCGCACGCCGAAAGCCGCAGTTATGTGGTGAACTGGTTTCACGTCGCCACCTATCGCCAGGACGACGACTGTCCCACGGGCCTCAACCTCGCGCAGCGTCCGCTTTATGTACGCATCCTGAATGATCTCGGATATTCCGGCTCCGATATTGAAAAAGTCCTCGACGGGATTCCTGACGACGGCGGCACCGACGCCCGCGGCCGCCAGGCCCGCGAGATCGGCACCTACCGCGGCCGCATCGACGGCAAGGAAGTCGACGTCTATTCCCATCCCTATTCCGTGCCCGATCCCAAGATCAAACTGGCCATGGGCAAGTTCGCCAACGGCTTTAACCTCGACGGAAAGCCGGCCAAGTCGCTTGAGTCTTCGGTCGACCCCGAAACCGGCGAAACCGGCATCGATAACCAAGTGCGCCGCGTGATGGGCTGCAGCGTGCAGTTCCATGCCAAGCTGCCGGACAGACCGGGCTATCCCTCTAACGAATGGGATCTGAACCGCGACACAGTGCCGGCCTGGCTCATGACGATCACCGGCGACGACCTCAGCAAGGACGGCGACGTCGCCATCACCTTCGACCGGGCGCTCGAGCCAGTGCAGCGGGACGCCAACGGCGAGGTTATGCCCGACGTCACCTTCCGCATCGATCCCGATGCCCATGCCCACAGCGAAGCCCACGGCAACATTACCGGCGGCGTGCTGCGCGTGGCGTCGCCCTTCCATTTCCAGATGACACAAGACGTCAATGTCGTCGCCGACTTCAAGATGGATCAGACTCAATTACGCATGACCTTCAACTCGGACCGTTCCCTGACCGGCTACATCGGCGGCTATCAGCCGTGGATTCAGGTTTATGCCCAGTTCGCCACCTTGGCTTCGGGCACCGAGATCAGCTACGGCACTGATCTGCCGGGCATGTACTACGCGCTGCGCAAGCTGTCCGACTTTGATCCCGATCCGCGCACGGGCGAGAACCGCGGCATCTCGGCGACCTACCGCATGGAGTTGCTGCCGGCCTTCACCGCGCCGCGCAACGTGAACACGGCTTCGGCCCCAGCGTCGACGTCAAGCGCACAAAAATAAGAGAGTTATGGTCCCAATGATGATCGGCCAGTTCTTCCGGCACGCAAAGCTTTTGACCTCGGCGGCGGCGCTGCTGGCGGCGACGGCGGGCGCGGCATGGGCGGTCGCCAGCCTAGATGCGCCGAACACCGACGGCGAACTGGTGATGCGTCGCCTGACGCCCGAGCAATACCGTCAGATCGTCACCGACGTTTTCGGCAAGACCATCACCCTAGGCGGCAGGTTCGAACCTGACCAGCGCTACAATGGCCTGCTGGCCCTCGGTACCGGCGTCGTGAGTGCAACCCCGACGGCCATTGAGCAATACGAGGGCATGGCCCGTGTTGTCGCCGACCAGGTCGTCAGCCCTGAGCGCCGCGATACGCTGATCCCCTGCAAGCCCGGCAATGCCAAAGCCGCCGACGAATCCTGCGCCACCGCCTTCCTGACCCGGGCCGGGCGCTTGTTGTATCGCCGCCCGTTGACCGCCGACGAGACCCGCAGCTGGGTCGGAGTGGCTAATGAATCGGCCACGGCGCTGAAGGATTTCTACGCCGGCTTGTCGACCAGCCTATCGACCATGATGGTGTCGATGCCGTTTCTGTTCCGCCAGGAGATCGCCGTACCCGATGCGGCCCATCCCGGCGTCTACCACATGACCGACTATGCCAAGGCTTCGCGGATCAGCTTCTTCCTGTGGAACACGGCGCCGGACGACGAACTGCTGCGTGCGGCTGAGAAGGGCGAGCTCGAGACGCAAAAAGGCATGGCCAAACAGGTAGACCGGCTGCTGGCTTCGCCGCGTCTCGAAGCCGGTGTGCGCGCCTTCTTCACCGACATGCTGGGTTTCTCGGACTTTGACTCGCTGGCCAAGGACCGCGCCATTTATCCCAAGTTCTCGGGCAAGGTATCGCGCCAGAGCGAAGAGCAGACCCTGCGCACCATCGTTGACCTTCTCGTCTCCAACGGCGGCGACTACCGCGATCTGTTCACGACTCGCAAAACCTTCCTGACCACCACCCTGGCCAGCATCTACCGCGTGCCGCTGCCGCGCGTCACACCCAACACCACCGACGACGCCTGGCAGCCCTACGAGTTCCCCGCCGATAGCCCGCGTGTCGGCATCCTGTCGCAGGCTAGCTTCCTTGCCCTGCATTCGCACCCCGGGCGCAGCTCGCCGACGGTGCGCGGCAAGGCGCTGCGGGAAATTCTACTTTGCCAGAAAGTGCCCAATCCGCCGGGTGACGTGGACTTCAAGGTCGTCCAGGACACCAGCAATCCAATCTTCAAGACCGCGCGGAAGCGCCTGGGGGCGCACGCCAACGAACCGATGTGCGCGGGCTGCCACAAGATCACCGATCCGCTGGGCCTGGCTCTCGAGAATTTTGACTCCGCCGGCGAATTCCGCGGCGCGGAAAACGGCGAAGCCATTGATCCGTCCGGCACCTTCGACGGCGTCAAATTCACCAATGCTGCCGAGCTCGCGCGCATCCTGCACGACAATCCCAATATCCCGACCTGCGTCGTCAACCGCCTGTACACCTACGGCACCGGCCGTCCGCTGCTGAAAAGCGAAGGCCCCGCCGTTGATGAGCTGAAGGCCGCCTTCGCCAAGGACGGCTACAAATTTACTCAGCTCATGCGCCACATTGCCCTCAGCGATGCCTTGTACCGGGTGCCGACGCCGCCCAAGCTTTTAGATCGCTCTACCGCCGCGCTTCCGGCTGGTTTTGGTAAGGAGGCTCAACAATGAAACTCACCCTGGCTAATCGCCGCAACTTCCTGCGCGGCACCATGGCTGGCACGGCGCTCTCCATCGGCTTGCCGCTGCTGGATTGCTTCTTCGACGGCAACGGCGAAGCGCTCGCCGCAACCGGCAAAGCGCCCAGCCCATGTTTCGGCACTTGGTTCTGGGGTTGCGGCCTGACACCCGGCCATTGGGAGCCCAAGACCGTCGGCAAGGGTTACGCCATCCCGCCGCTCTTGGAACCGCTCGCGGCCTATAAAGACAAGCTCAACGTCTACAGCGGCATGAACGTCCACCTCGACGGCCGCCCGAACATCACGCATTTGACCGGCGTGGCCGCCATCACCACCGGCACTGCGCCGTTCACCGGCAGCGGCCTCGGCATCATGGGCGGCGACCAGGCGACCTTGGATTCCGTTGTCGCCGACCAGATTGGCCTGCGCACGCGCTTCCGCTCCATCGAGGTCACCTGCACCCAGAAAGCCCGCGACACCTATTCGAGCCGCGGTGGCAATGCCACCAACGTCTCCGAGGTCTCGCCGCTGGAACTCTATACACGCCTGTTCGGGCCGGAGTTCATCGACCCCAACGCCGCCGACTTCAAGCCCGATGCCCGCACCATCGTGCGCCGCAGCGCTCTCTCCGCCGTTGCTGAGCAGCGCGTGGCGCTGATGAAGCAGCTGGGGGCCACCGACCGCGCCCGGGCCGAAGACTATTTCACCTCGCTCCGCCAGCTTGAGCAGAAACTCGAATTGGAGCTGGAAAAGCCCGAGCCCATGGAAGCCTGCGAGACTCCGCGCCAGCCGGAAGAGGTCGGCCGCGATGTGGAGATTGCCACGACGCACCGGCTGCAGCAGCTGTTCGGCCAGTTGCTTGCTCACGCCCTGGCCTGCGGCCAGACCAATGTCTTCAACGTGGTGTTCTCCCAGTCGCTGTCGATGCTGCGCCGTCCCGGCGTGTCCGAAGGCCACCATCAGCGCACCCACGAGGAGCCCAGCGATCCGGCCATCGGCTTCCAGACCGATGTCTACTGGTTCAATCAACAAAGCATGCTGGGCTTCGCCACCATGGTCAAAGCCCTGGCCGGCATCCAGGAAGGGGCAGGGACCTTGCTCGACCGCTCGCTGATCCTGGCCATGACCGACGTCAGCTATGCCAAGAACCACACTGTCGCCAACATGCCGATGCTGACCGCCGGCGGGGCAGGCGGGCGGGTCAAGACGGGCTATCACCTGTCGGCACCCGGCGAGACCGTCAGCCGCGTCGGACTGACCATCCAGCAGGCCATGGGGATTCCGCTGGCCGAGTGGGGCACAGAGTCCAACAAGACCGCCCGCGCTTTCACCGAAATCCTGGCCTAAGGCGCCGCAATGTACCGGCGCAACGCAACCATTCTGGCTGCCGCGGTCCTGCTCTTGGCGGGCTGCCAGACCATGGAAGCCACCAAGACCGCCGCCGCCAGCGGCCCCGTCCTAGCGACCCCGCCCGGCGTAGGTATCAAGCTGACGCGCGGGACCCGCAACGCCGCCGGCAATAACATTCCCGGCCCCTTGGCCTACACCAATGAAGCGGGTCGCTTGCTCTACATATATGAGAAGGACACCGCCGCCGGGACATCGGCGTGCGCTGCCGAATGTCTTGAAAGCTATACACCAGCAACGTCTTCCAAGCCTTTGAAAAACATAGGAACGTGGTCGACCTTTGAACGTGCGCCTGGGGTCTGGCAGCTGGCTTTCAAGGGCAGCCCGCTCTACCTCGCCAAAGAGGAAAAAGAGAGCACGGCCTACGCGCGTTGCTCCGTGCCTGATCGCTTGCCTGGTAGCGCGCCGGTGGCCTTTCCGGCGCCCTGGTGCGTGGCCCTGTTTGAACCCGCCGCCGGGATGAAAATCCCCGACGGTTTTGCGGTCCATGAAATCGCCAATGCCACCGGCCAGGGGCTGGTGGATGCAGACGGCTTTACGCTCTATGCCTTCAACGGCGACGTGCTGAAGGACGGTCAGTCGTGTATCGGCGCTGGCTGCAAGGTTAGCTGGAAACCGGTCGAGGCGCCGGCGCTCGCCAGTCCGGTCGGAGATTTCACCATCCTGCACCGGGCCGATAGCGCGCGGCAGTGGGCTTACAAGGGGCGCGCCCTTTACACCTCCACCGCCGATCTGGCGCCGGGCGACGCCGAGGGCATAGGCGCCGATCCGCGTTGGGCGCCGGTGCTGCTGGCCTCTTACTTCACTCCTGCCGGCATCAAGATCGGCGTAGCTCCCGGTTTTGGCACCATCTTCACCGACGATGTCGGCATGACGTTGTACGCGCAGAACCGCGGTGCCCGCGGGCGCGGGCCGTCGCGGCCTGTTCCGGTGGTCGATTGTGATGACGCCTGCCTGAAGGTCTGGCATCCCTTTAAAGCCCCCGATGACGCTCAGGGCTCGGGCTATTGGACCGTGGTCAAAGCGCCAGACGGCAGCCGCCAATGGGCTTATCGCGGGCAGGGACTCTTCTTCTACGGCCTCGATCATGCGCCCGGCGATATGAAGGGCGAATACATCTACAGCTATTACAAAACCGACCCGAGCGGGAAGATCACCAACATCGCCAATGTGCGTTCGGCGGTAGACGTGGCGGTCTCCTGGCGCCCGGCTTTCCCGTATTAATTCGTTACATGCATAAAACACATACTAAAGGCTACAAAAACAAATAGTGAGGTCGCCTCCTGCGTTGCACACTTCACGCAAGGGATCGGAATTCAGTCAAAATACGATAACAACTGCAACAACATCGGGCGCGCACCCCGCGCGGCCGATCCAGGGATGGAGAGCCGTCATGAGCACCACCAAACATCTTCTCAGCAGCGCCGCGATTGTCGTCGGACTGTGTGGCTTCGGCTTCGCAGCCCAGGCCGCCGACCTGCCGGGGCTCGGCGGTCTCGCCGGTAAAGTCACGGTGCCCAAGCCCGTTGGCCAGCTCAGCGTCTATGCCTGGAACAAAGAAAAGAGCGTCGGCTACATGGTGTTCGTGGTTGACGGTCAGTACCGCGCCACCAACATGTTCCCCGGCCACTACGAAGTCACCGTGCGCGGGACCGCCGGCCAGATGAACTACACGCTGCCGCCCGTCACCGTGCAGGTCGATGTCGCTACCGGCAAGCAGGCCAAGGCCGACGTTGCGATCAAGGACACCACCATTAAGCCGACCTACTTCGGCGGCATGCCCTATGACGGCTGGACCGACCGCGAAGACGCTGAACCGGCGGCGGTCGCCGTCGTCTCCAAGTACGACGACGTGTTCCCGCACGGGCAGGGCCGCGACAACCTCGAGCGCATTTGCATGGGCTGTCACACTCCGCATCTGTTCTCCTACAACTACGACCGCACCTACGCCACCGGCCGTACGCTGAAGGATAAGGACGGCTGGGCCATCACCGTCGACCGCATGCACAAGGGTGCTGGCTTCAACACCCCCGGCAAGGCGCCGAACTTCGACGCCGACCTGCTGCCGCCGAAAGAGCGCGAAGTGCTGATCGACTATCTGGCCAAGAACTTCGGCCCCGATGCCGTGCCGCGCGCTGTCCAGCAGGAAACCGATGCGCCGCTCGACACCGCCGCGCTGGCCAAGGCGCAGTACATCGAGTACCGCAAGCTCAACACCGAAGACATGCCCAAGCGCGCGACGCACACCATCACCTTCGCCGGCGATGGCACGGTGTTCACCGCCGACCGCGGCTCGCGCGGCGCGATCTATCACATCAACCCGACCACGGGTGTGTGGGAAGAATTCAAAGGCGTCGGCGGCAGTGAGTCCATCACCGCTGACGGCGACGGCACCGTCTGGTACGGCGGCTGGAAGCATTTCGATCCAAAAACGGGCAAGGTCGACGAATATAAACTCGACGTTGGCCCCAAGGGCCGGAACATCGGCATTTCCACGTCGATCTTCGATTCCAATGGCGACCAGTGGGGCACACAGCTGGGAAGCGGCGGGTTCGCGAAGTGGGACCGCAAGACCGATAAGGTCACCTGGTGGGATGTGCCGGTCTATCGCAGCCGCCCATACGGCGTGACCATCGACCACAACGACGTCATCTGGTTCGGCGACTACCACAACAGCGGCGTCACCAGCTTTGATCCCAAAATCAACAAGTTCCGCCACTATCGTCTGACGGCCCAGGCGCCGACCAACATGCGCCGCCCGGGTGCCGACTCTCAGAACAACATTTGGCAGGCGACGTGGGGCAGCTATGGCTACAACAGCGCGGGGTTGTTCAAGCTGACGCCGTCCACCGGTGAGGTGAAGGAATACAAACTCACCATTCCCTATGCCAATCCTTACGACAGCGATCCCGATGACGAAGACAACGTCTGGCTCTCCACCGACAATTACGTCGTCAAATTCGACCCGAAGACCGAAAAGTTCACCAACTATCCGGTGACCGTGCGCACCGACTTGGCGCGTCTGACCATCACGGCCCAGGGCGCTGTTTGGTACGCCTCGCGCAATGCCGGTCAGTCTGGCGGATACGGCGCCACGGCCGCCGTCCTCTATCCGGACAAGGACAAGATCACGACGCTGGAAGCCAAGTTCTCGCCCAAGAGCAACCACGGCCGCCTGCAGTACAAGTACAAGGGCCCCTACAAGCCCGTGGAAGGCATCGTGAAGCTGATGCCTGCCGCGCCGCAGAACCCCGGCCAGTACAACAAGGAAGTGCTGGAGATGATGGGCCTGCCGGTGCCTCAGGCCGCGGGCGTCACGCGCACCCGTGCGGACGGCGCCGCTGCGGAGTAGGATGAACCAACTCGGGCAGGGGACTTCTCCTGCCCGAGGCTAACATGTGCGGTGTCCGCTTCGTGAAAAGACGGTTGTTTGTGCAGGCTGGAATTGCTGCCCTGGCGGTGCTCGCAGCGCCACGGCTTGTGCGTGCCAACGGCGACGACTTTTTTAACAACCCGCTCGATGCCAAAATCCCGCTCGATCAGCAGATCGTCTTTGTCGGCACCGCCAAAGACCCGGCCGGCAACTATCTCGACAACGTTTCCATCAATATCAGCGTGAATGTGCCGCCGGGCTATAGCTTGGAGCCCATAACCTTCAACGCCTATACCAATGTCATCGGGCGCTACCGCACTCTGGACGTGCTGAGCGTGGTGTCTTCCATGATCGGCGCCGACCTGGACCTGCCCGCCAAGTCGGTGGAAATCAGCGCCAAGAAGCCGGGTTACGTCATGTCCCGGCGCATGAATCGCTCCAGAACCAGCCAAAACCGCGGCCTTTTCGAAGTGAACTTCGTTCTCGAAAAAGCCTGAGACTCCTGGCAGCCTGCACCTATGAAGGCTGACGAGACATTAGCGAAGGCGCGGGCTGCGCACCAGCAGGGCCGCATAGACGCAGCGGAGAAGGGCTACCTCGACGTCCTGCGCCAACAGCCGCAGCACATCGAAGCCCTGGGCCTGCTGGCCGCCATCGAGCTGCAAAGCGGGCGCGCCGTCAGCGCCGAAAAGCACTTCGCCAAGGCCCTCAGGATCAACCCCAATTCGCCGGTGCTCCATTCCAATCGTGGGCTGGCCCTGCGCGCCCTAAAGCGCAATGCCGAGGCCCTGGCCAGCTGCGAGCGTGCGCTGGCCCTGCGTCCGGATTACGCCGCCGCGGTCTATAACCGTGCCCTCATCTTGCAGGACCTCGGGCGCCACCAGGATGCGCTCAATGGCTACGACCGTGTGCTGGCCATGGACCCGCGCAACGCCAAGGCGCTCGTCAACCGCGGACTGGTGCTGCAGGAGTTGAAGCATTACGACGACGCACTGGGGGCCTTCGACCGTGCGCTGGTGGTCGAGCCCAACAACGCCGAAACCTACAACAACCGCGGCACGGCCTTGCGCAACCTGATGCGTCCGGACGAGGCGCTCGCCAGTTTCGACCGGGCCGTGTCGCTCCAGCCCGATTACGCCATGGCGCACTACAATCGCGGCCTGGTGCTGCAGGACCTCAAGCGTCCCGGCGAAGCCATCGAGAGTTATCAGCGCGCCATTGCATATCAGCCCGATTACCCGGCGGCCCTCAATAACCGCGGCCTGATGCTGCGCGACGCGCGCCGCAACGAGGATGCCCTGGCCGACTTCGACCGCGCCCTAGCCATCGATCCGAACTATGTCGAAGCGCTCAACAATCGCGGTGCCATCCTGCAGGAGCTGCACCGTGACGACGAAGCGCTGGAGGCCTTCACGCGCATGCTGTCCCTGCAGGCCGACAACGAGAAAGGCTACAACAACCGCGCCCACGCCTTTCGGGGCCTGGGCCGCTATGAAGAGGCGCTGGCCAGTTACGACAAGGCTACAGCTCTCAATCCCGCGTATGCCGAGGCGCAATTCAGCGCCGGCTTGTCGCGTTTGCTGCTGGGACAATGGGAGAAGGGCTGGCAGCAGTATGAGTGGCGCTGGCATGGGCGCGCGAGCCGCCGCGACTTTACGCAACCCCTGTGGCTCGGCGACCAGCCGCTCGCCGGTAAAACCATCCTGCTGCACGCCGAGCAGGGCTTCGGCGACACCCTGCAGATCGTACGCTACGTGAACCTCGTCGCCGATTTGGGCGCGAAAATCATCTTGGAGGTCCAGCCCCCGCTCAAGGCCCTGATGAGTCAGTTCACGCGCTGCGAAAGGGTTATCGCCTTCGGCGACGAGATTCCACCCTTCGACCTGCATTGTCCGCTGATGAGTCTGCCGCTGGCCTTCAAGACGACGCTAGAGACGTTACCGCGCCCCATCTCCTATCTGTCTGCCGATCCGGCTCTCGTTGAAAAATGGCAGGCGAAACTGGGTCCTTCGACACAACGGCGCATCGGCCTCGTGTGGTCCGGCAGTGGGGAGTATGTGAACGACTACAATCGCTCAATTCTGCTGTCCGAGATGGACAAGGTGCTGACGCAGCCCTTTGAATTCATCAGCCTGCAAAAGGAAATCCGCGATCACGACCGCGCGGCGCTGGCCGCGCGTCCGCAGATCCGCTTCTTCGGTGATGAACTCACCAGCTTTGCCGAGACGGCGGCCTTAGCGCAGTGCGTCGATCTGGTGATCACGGTGGACACAGCGGTCGCCCATATGTCGGCGGCGCTGGGGCGTCCGACATGGATCATGCTCAAGGTCGAGCCCGACTGGCGCTGGCTTCTGCACCGTCCCGACAGCGTCTGGTATCCAACGGCCACACTGTTCCGCCAGAAGAAGGGCGGCGACTGGCCCCAAGTAATCGACGAAATCGCCGCTAAACTCGCGGGCGAGTTCTAGCGCTATTTCTTGGCCGGCGTGCTTCTTTTTTGCTACTTCGGCCAATCCGTCGGGCGCGGTACATGCAGGGTCATCAGCACGATGGGTGCGCCGCCGCCGGGGATTATCTGGTGCGCAGTTTTTTCCGGGACGATGAGGACGTCGCCTTTGACAAGCGGCTTGGACTCGCCGCCTTCGATAGAGGTGCCGCGCAGGTTGCTGGAGTTGGTGCGGGTTTCGCCGACGAGCTTGCCGCCGATGACCGCCGTGCCGCTGCCTTCGAGCACCAGCATCATCTCGGCGTCCTGTTCGTGGAGCGATGCGGGCGAGGTACCGGGCCGGTATTCGAGGTCGGCGTGGTAGGGCGCCAGCGACAGGATCGGTTCGATCACCAGCGGCTGATCGCCCTTGCGCTCGGCCTTGGCCTTGGCAATGAGGCCGGGAATTTCACTGGCGGCGCCAAAGGTTTTCATCGACGGGGCATCGGCGGCGATAGCCGATGTGGCCAAGGCAGCCATGGCGGCCGTTAGCAGAAGCAATTTGCGCATGTGAGTCTCCCTATGTTGCGTATGGTGCGCCATTGGACAACAGCTCGCAGCATCGGGCAAGCCGGCAAACGCCGGCCCTAAACCGTTGCAGAGGCTGCCGTATCGCAAGATCAGCTTTCTGTTACGCCCAGCCCCGGTATTGCGTATCCTGCCCAGGGCCGATGGTTTTAGGGGATGACAGGCGAGATGAGCGAGGTTTTGCCGCGGCTGTTTCGCCGCCTCGGGTTTATCCGCTTCATCTTTCCCAAGCCGATCCGCCGGCGAATGGCCGGGCGCCTGATTCAGGATTTGCCCTCGCGGCAGTTTCTCCTTCGTGAATTGCTGCCGGCGCTCGCCGCGGATGGACGCAGGCGCATGCTGTTCGTCGGCGCACAGTCCTACAACGTGCCGTTTTACAAGAGCTGTGCCGACCATGAGATCGCCGTCTGGAGCATCGATCTCGATCCGCTGTCGGCCAAATACGGCGCGCCCGCGGGCCACTTCGTCGGCGATATCCGCCAGGTTCATACGCTGGTCGGCGAGCTGTGTTTCGATGTGATAATGTTCAACGGCATCTTCGGCTTCGGTGTCAACACGGCCGAGGATGCGTCCGCGGCCATCGAGAGTATCGCCAAGGTCGCCGAGCCGGGGGCTTTGTTCATCGTCGGCTGGAATCCGGGTCTGACCGACGGCCAGGAGATGGCGGCGATTAAGCCCCACGTGCAAGCCACAGCACTTGCCCATATTCCATCCGGCGCCGAATTCCCGCCAGTGGGGCGCCTGCAGCGCCATCCGCACCGCTACGAGCTTTTCACGCTCACTTCTGCAGTGCGTTGAAGCGCGAGATAATGGTATCGGCGACTTTTTTATAGCTCTCGTCGAAGTGATGCCCTCCAGGTGTTCCGACCGCCTCGATATTGGGTGAATCCAGGTGCGGGCAGGGGTCTTCGGTATCTTCGGTGCCGTAGATGCACAGCACACGAGGGCCCGCGACATCCTGAATGGCGGGAAGCGTCGGTACCGCTTCGCGCGGCGTGACGCCGACCCAGCCGGCGACGGTGATCTCGAAGGACGCATCGCGGCTGAGACCCAGCAGCGCCATGAGAGACACGGAGTCTCGAGTGGTTTGCGGCAGGTCTTTCCACAGAATAGGCAAGGCATCGGCGCCGAAAGAATATCCGATCAGCATTATTTGGTCCCGGTGCCACTGCTCTTTGTAGTGGGCGATGATGCGCGCGAGGTCGCCGGCGGCTTCGCCGGGCTCCACCCGCTGCCAGAAATATTTCAGGCTATCGAGCCCGACCACGGCGATTCCTCGCTCCGACAGTTCTTCGCCCAGCTGTTTGTCGATGTCGGTCCAGCCGCCGTCCCCCGAATAAATGATAGCCAGACGCCGGTCCTTGCCGGCGACGGGAAGTTCGATCAGCGGCAGGTCCAAGTCGTTGCTCGGCATTTCGCTATCTTCGACCGTGCGCAGGATCTGGCTGACGACGGAGGCCATCAGGTCGATATCCTGCCCGGCGACTGGCGCAATGGCGCGCGCATCGGCGAAAGGCGCCAATGCCGGCTTGAGATCGGCGACCGTGCAGTGCGGCTCATCGGGCATAACGATGAAGGGAAAATCCGCCTTTTTGCCCGCACTTGCATCCCGGCCTGAATCACAAAACAGCGTGCGTTGGGTGGCATTTCCGGGGCAATAGCTGCCGGCGATTACCGCCTTGGCGTCGTCCTCTGCCGCTGCGTCGGCAAAGCCGGCCGCCGCGCGGCCCGCGCCGTCCAGTCCGATGACGAGCGGTTTTTTGAGGGCCGGAAATCCGCGGTTGTGGGCGAAATCCTCCAGCGCTTTGGTCGCCTCCAGCAGCATATCCCGGCAGCCGGTCGTATTTCCGGCAGGGGTGGTCTCCGACAGCACCGCCACCATACGGTCCGGCCAGGCGAGAGCGCTGGCCATATCCAGATCAGCTGCATTCCCGGCACTGGTCATTAAGATGATGACGTCGCTGGCCTTGCGGTCGAACCAATACAACTCCCCGCTGAGTTCATCAGAAATCTTTAAGGTGGCGCGGTGGACGTCGTCGTTGTCACAAGACGTCAAAAGCAGGGCCAAGCCGCACAGTGCGCCGCGAAAGACCGTGGAAATTGTGGGAAAATGCATCGCGAACCGTCACCTCGGTTTGGCGAATGGTAACAGAGCTGAGGGTGACCGCCGATACTGTCTTTTCCGCGTTAAAGAGATATCATCTGATCGTGATCAAGATGGGGCGGGAATAGACGTCGCATGAGCGCAGACGTTGACAACGCACTGGATGCAGGGGCATCCGGGTTGGCTGCCCCCATGCCATCTCGCCTGGCCGTTTGGCTGCCGCGGATCCGACGCTTCCTGCCGGTCGCCGCGGCACTGATTTTTGCCGGGGCCATCTGGCTTTTGGAACGCGAACTGGCCGATAAACACTTGGCCGACGCGTTGATCTATCTCAACCGTTTGCCGCAGAAGAATCTGGCCCTGGCCGGGCTCTTCACCCTCGCGAGCTATGCGGCCTTGGTGGCGATCGACTTTCTGGCGGTGCGTTATGCTGGCGGTCAGGTTTCGCCGTGGACGGTTGTCAAAACCTCGTTCATGGCCGGTGCGCTGACCCACAATTTGGGCTTCGGCACGCTCACCGGCGGCTCCGTGCGCTACCGCTTTTATTCTTCCGCCGGGCTTAGTGGCCTGCAGATCACTACTGCGATTGCCTTTCACGCTTTGACCTTCCCGTTGAGCGCATCCTTCTTGGGCGGGCTGTCGCTGCTCGTGGAACCCCAGTCGCTTATGGCGCTGGTGCCGATCCCCGAAATGCTCGTGCGGCTCATCGGTGCGCTGCTGGCCTTGCCGGTGCCGGCGCTGCTGGCGCTCAGTGCCTTCCGTGCGCGCCATTTGAAGCTCGGGCGCTGGCGCATCCAAGTGCCGACGCTGGGACTCACCTTGGGGCAGGTGCTGATCGGCATCCTCGATCTCGTCCTGGCCGCGGCGACGCTTTATATTTTGCTGCCCTTGGGTGACAGCGGTTTTTCGTTCCTGGCTTTCCTCAGCGCCTATGTCACCGCCGTGGTGGTCTCGGTGATCAGCCACGTGCCGGGCGGTCTCGGCGTGTTTGAAGGCCTGATCATTTCCTTCACGGCCGAGACGCTGACGGCCCACGAAGTGCTCGGCGCGCTGCTCGCCTACCGCTTGATTTATTACATCGTGCCTCTGGTGCTGGCCACCGGCTGGTTCGGCATTGGCGAGTATGCCGCCCGGCGGCGTCACCTCTCGGCGGTAGCGCAAATCGCCAGCAAACAATGGACGCTGATCGCGCCGGCCATTTCCGCCGCAGCGGTTTTGCTGGCCGGCGCCATTCTCGTCATCTCGGGCGCAGCACCCGAGCGTAGGCGAGCGCTGCGCACCGTCAACGACTGGCTGCCCCTCGGATTGATCGAGGGCTCGCACCTCATAGCCTCGGTGGCGGGCGTGGGGCTGCTGCTGCTTTCGGGCGCGCTCTTGCAGCGGGTCGATACGGCTTATTACGCCACCTTGGCGCTGCTGGTGGTCGGTGCGGTTACGTCCGTGGCCAAGGGCAATCATTACCAGGAGGCGCTGGTCCTCGTGGCTATCGGGCTGGCACTCTGGCCGGCGCGCAGCGCCTTCTATCGCCACGGCGCGTTACTGCAATTAGAACTCTCCCGCCAGTGGCTGTTGGCGGCTGCGGCGGTCATCGCCGGGAGCGTGTGGATTGGCTTCTTCGCGCACCGCTACGTGGAATATGATTCCGAGTTGTGGTGGCAGTTCGAGCTGAACGGCAACGCACCGCGCTTCCTGCGCGCGTCGCTCTTGGTGACGCTGCTGTTCACGGCGGCAGGCATTCGCCAGCTCCTGCGCTCCCGCAGCGAAGCACCGGCGCTGCCGACACCCGCGGAGATGGACAAGATCGCCGAAGTGGTGGGCAAGTCTCTCGACTCTTCGGCCAATCTCGCCCTGGTGGGCGACAAGGCAGTGCTGTTCAACGATAGCGGCGACGGCTTCATCATGTACCGCGTCCACGGCGGCACCTGGCTCGCCATGGGCGACCCTGTGGCCCCGCATTCCAAGCAAATCGAACTCCTGTGGAAATTCCGTGAGCTCAGCGATCAGTTCGGCGGCAAATGCGCCTTCTATCAAGTCAAGCCAGAGAACCTCGGCGCCTACGCTGATCTGGGCCTAGCCCTCTACAAGCTGGGCGATGAAGCGCGGGTCGATCTGTCGACCTTCTCCTTGGACTCCTCGGCGCGCCGAGATTTGCGTCAAACGCACAAACGCGCTGTGCGCGAAGGCGCCGTGTTCAAGATGCTGTCGCCGCAAGAAGTTGTAGCCGCCATGCCGCGCCTCTGGCGGGTGTCGAGTGAATGGCTGAAGCATAAGGCCGGCAAAGAGAAGGGGTTCTCTCTCGGTTACTTCGATGAACGTTATCTTGCGGCGAGTCCATGCGGCGTGGTGATGGTGAACGGCGAGATCGTCGCTTTTGCCAATCTCTGGCAAAGCGCGCAGCGCGCCGAACTTTCCGTTGATCTGATGCGCCACACCGATACGCCGGTTCACGGCGTGATGGATTTCCTGCTGGTGGAAATCATGCTCTGGGGCAAGGCCCAGGGCTATGTCTGGTTCAACCTCGGGATGGCGCCCTTGTCGGGGCTCGAGGGGCGGCACCTGGGGCCGCTGTGGCACAAGCTGGGCGGCCTCTTGTATCGCATCGGCGACCAGTTCTACAGCTTCCGCGGCTTGCGCAAGTACAAGGAAAAATTCGGACCCGAATGGCGGCCTAAATATCTGGCCTGCCCCGGCGGTTTGGCCTTGGGACGGGTGCTGCTCGACGTCACCGCGACCATTTCCGGCGGCACCAAAGCCGCGCAAAGCCCCTTCGCCTGAGCGTCACATATCGCTTTTTCTGAAGCGTTTATAGGCATTTAGCGAACGCCAGCCGGTGAAGATTTCTGCCCCGGGCGTTTCGTCCGGTGCTAATATTTGACGGCGTCAGAACGGCCGGCCCTTTCGGCGGAGAGGGGGCCGCATCATCAAGCCCATGGAGGGGACTATGTGCGACGAACATTCACTCAATGACATGACCGAACATCTGCGCGAGACCGGCCGCGTGACCCGCCGCCATTTCGGCGCGATGACCGCCGGCGCTGCGCTGATCGCGACATTGCCGCGCGCGGCCAATGC
>CANJPG010000006.1 GCA_947476065.1 Fidelibacterota bacterium | reverse complement strand
GACGCCGGCTTCCAGCTCCACGAAGGCGCCGTAGTCGGTGATGTTGGTGACGCGGCCGGTGAACTTGGTGCCGACGGGGTACTTCGCCGCCACACCTTCCCACGGATCAGCTTCGAGCTGCTTCATGCCGAGGGAGATGCGCTGCGTTTCGGCGTTGAAGCGGATGACCTGCACCTTCAGCTGCTGGCCGACCGACAAAGCTTCGGAGGGGTGATTCACGCGTTTCCACGAGATATCCGTGACGTGCAGCAGACCGTCGACGCCGCCCAGATCGACGAAGGCGCCGTAGTCGGTGATGTTCTTCACAACGCCGTCGAGCACCTGACCTTCTTTCAGGTCTTCCATCAGCTTGGAACGTTCGTGGGCGCGGGTCTCTTCCATGACGGCGCGGCGCGAGACAACGATATTGCCGCGGGCGCGATCCATTTTCAGGATCTGGAACTGCTGCGGGCTGCCCATCAGCGGGGTGATATCGCGCACCGGACGAATGTCCACCTGTGAGCCGGGCAGGAAGGCCACGGCGCCGTTGAGGTCGACGGTGAAGCCGCCTTTGACGCGGCCGAAGATGATGCCTTCGACGCGGCTCTGCTTGGTGTGCAGCTCTTCGAGCACGTTCCAGGCTTCTTCGCGGCGGGCTTTGTCGCGCGACAAAATGATCAGGCCGTCGCGATCTTCGTAGCGTTCGACGAAGACGTCGACGCGGTCGCCGGCTTTCATTTCGGCTTCGCGGCCGGTACGGGCAAATTCTTTGAGAGCAATGCGGCCTTCGGATTTGAGGCCGACGTCGATGAGGACATAGTCGTCATCCACGCGCACGATCGTGCCTTTAATGACGCTGCCTTCGGTGGTCGGGCTGGTAACGAACGATTCTTCTAGGAGAGCAGCGAAGTCTTCCTTCACCGCCAAATTGGATTGAGCCATGCGAGCTAGTTTCCTTGTTTCTTGATCCAGGCCGCCGGTTGGTTCCGGTGGTCTTGGTAACAACATGCGGGACCGGACCATTCCGGCTTTGCCGCGCGCCGACGGCTTTGCGTCAGCGTTTAATTTTAGATTCGATGTAGGCCCGGGCTTTCGCGAAGGCCTCGTCCGCGGTCATGTTCGACGTATCGAGCGTGAACGCTTCGTCCGCTGGCTTGAGAGGCGCGACGCTGCGATCTTTGTCGCGGGCATCGCGCGCCTGCATATCAGCGCGGACGCGGGCTTCTATAATGTTTTCGCCCTTTTCCCGCAACTCCTTAACCCGGCGCTGGACGCGGGTTTCAAGGTCGGCCTCCACAAAGATTTTGACCGTGGCATCGGGGCACACAACCGTACCGATATCCCGCCCATCGAGCACGGCGCCGCTTTTGCCGCCGGGCGGGCTTTTGGCGAAATTGCGTTGAAAATCAAGCAGGGCCGCCCGCACCGCCGGGATAAACGCCACCTGGGAGGCCGCCACGCCGGCTTCCTCGGTGCGCAAATCTGCGGGCGAAAAATTTGATAGATCAAGGGATTGTGCGGCTTTTACCGCATCGGATTCGTGGGCTGGATTGCCGCCCGCCCTGAGGGTCGCCACCCCCGTCGCCCGGTAGAGCGAGCCGGTATCCAGGTAGGCGAGGTTGAAAGCCTCCGCCAAACGCCGCGCCAGGGTTCCCTTGCCCGAGGCGGCGGGACCGTCGAGAGCAACCACAAGCGATGGGATCACGGCAGATCCCGCTGGTGAACCGCCTCGATGTTGGCGCCCAGGCCGTTCATAAGACCGATAAAATCAGGAAAACTTGTGTTGATGGCCGAGGCGTCGTCCACGGCGATGGGGCGGTCGCCAGTCATGCCCAGCACCAGGAACGACATGGCGATGCGGTGATCGAGGTTCACCGGGATCGTGATCGGCGTATTTCCTTTGGGCCCGCCGCCCCGCACAGTCAGCGAATCAGCGCCCGCTGTCGCCGACACACCGCAAGCCGCGAGGCCATTGGCCATGGCGGAGAGGCGGTCGCTTTCCTTGACCTTGAGCTCGGCTAGCCCCGCCATATGAGTCTCGCCCTCGGCACAGGCGGCGGCGATGGCCAGGATCGGGTACTCGTCGATCATCGAGGGCGCGCGGTGGGCCGGCACCTTCACGCCCTTCAAGGCGGAATATTTAACTTCCAGGTCGGCCACCGGTTCGCCGGCCTCTTCGCGGCGGTTTGTATAAGCGATATTGGCGCCCATCTCTTCCAGGGTCTGGAATAGGCCGACGCGCAGCGGATTGATGCCGATATTGGGCAAAATCAGGTGCGATCCGGGCACCAACAGTGCCGAAACCACCAAAAAAGCCGCCGATGAGGGGTCCGCGGGCACGTTTATGGGCCGTCCGGTGATCTCTGGCTGGCCTACGACCTCGACTTTATAGCGCGAGGAGCCGGCTTCACCCCCCGCCAGGCCGGTTTCCACCCGCACATCCACCCCGAAATGACGGAACATGCGCTCCGTATGGTCGCGGCTGGCGGCGGGCTCGATAACCGTCGTAATGCCCTGGGCATGCAAACCGGCCAGCAGGATGGCCGATTTGACCTGGGCCGAGGCGATGGGGCTCTCGTAGGTCAGCGGCATGGGCAAAGGTGTGCCGGTGACCGCCATGGGCAGGCGGCCCTTACTGCGGCAGGTGAATGTAGCGCCGGTCTGGCTTAGGGGCTTGATCACCCGGTCCATGGGACGGCCACGCAATGAAGCGTCACCCGTCATGAACGACGTGAAGGGATAGGCCGACAACAGGCCCGCGATCAGCCGCGCACCCGTTCCGGAATTGCCCATGTCCAGCACGTCGGCGGGCTCACTGAGGCCACCCACGCCCCGGCCCCAGACGCGCCACACCCGGCCCCCCTCTGTTGGAAGGCGGCCATCATGTTTGTCGCCCGGCTGTTGGGTTTCTTCGATCTTGGCGCCCAAGGCGGCCATCACTGTAGCTGTCCTCAGCACGTCCTCGCCCAGCAGGAGCCCGGTGATGGTGGTCTCGCCGACCGCGAGGCCGCCCATGATCAGGGCGCGGTGTGAGATCGACTTGTCGCCCGGCACAATGGCGCGCCCGGTCAGAGCCCGGGCCTTGCTCGAGACGGCGGCGGAGGCCGCGGAAGAGGTGATGGCGTTCATGGCCGGGCTGATAGCACGTCCCGCCCCAAAATGGCTAGGCGAGGCCGGCAAACGGGAGCCAATGAAAGTACGCGGATTTCCTGGGCCTTTTTGCTCATATCGGCCGAATCTGAGTTTGTTTTTGACAGGGCCCGGAGAAAGTGGCAAATGCCTAGCCCCGCAGCCTTCCAGGGGTTTCTGACCGCTGCCGGGACCCTCCCACGACATGTGTCGCGACGCGCATGACTGAGTGGGATGATCTGTGAACCTGGAGCACCTGCAACGGAGGCGTTACGTGGCAAAAGCCGAATTGGGCATGAAGCTGACCTGCGAGAGCTGCGGGGCCCGCTTTTACGATCTGAACAAGCAACCCGGCATCTGCCCCAAGTGCGGCCAGGCTAACGCCCGCCCCGTGATCTTCAAGGCCTCGCGCCGCCCGGCCGAAGACCGCGAAAAAGCCGCTGCCGCTGCCGCCAAGGCCGCTGCGGCGCCGGCCCCCGTGGCCGATGAAGATGATGTCGCCGACGTGGACACCGATGACGATGAAGATGAAGCCGTCATCGAGGACACCTCGGACCTCGGCGAAGACGACGAAGTCGATGTGCCCGTCGAAAAGGACGCCGACGTCTAACACTATATTTCTGCTTGAAGGACTTCCGGGAAAACCCTAGGTTCCCGCACCTTCAAGACCGAGGTCGAGACCGAGACCGCGCCACCGACCCAACATTGGTGGCACACAAACGCAGCGAAAGCGGCGTTCTGTTTGATGGGACCGGGGCTGTAGCTCAGTTGGGAGAGCGCTACAATGGCATTGTAGAGGTCAGCGGTTCGATCCCGCTCAGCTCCACCATCGACTCATTCCACAGTTAGTTTTTTTCTGCGAGTCGCTACATCGAGACATATCGCGCTGCGTGATGTTGCGTTTAATCACCTGCCTTGGGGTCTTCACATGAATCGCCCGCATCGCATTTCAGTCGGCGCGATTGTTTCGCGCGCCGGCAAAATCCTTCTCGTACGTCACCGTAAGCCGGGCGCATTCGACTTCCTGATGCTTCCCGGCGGCGGCGTTGAGGATGGAGAAGACGCGCCCGCCGCAGCGATGCGTGAAGTCATGGAAGAAGCCGCTGTGAAAGTCGAGGTGGTGCGCCTTGCTTACGTCGAGGAATTACACATCCTCGGCAAGCGCGAATGCAAGATGTGGTTCTTCTGCGAGGATCTCGGCGGTACACCCTCCGCCGCGGCGCACGAAGCCGTACGAGAAGGCATCGTGTCGGCTGCGTTTTGTGCAAGGTCGGAACTTGCGAATAAAACCGTTTACCCACCCGTCCTGTCGGGCGACGATTTCTGGGCGCGGTTAGAAGAAAGGTTTCCAACCGCCGAATATCTCGGCCTGCGCGAAACCGGGATGTAGTTATTCCCACGCCTCACACATAGTGCCTGTCATGCCGTCGTCCCTGCCTTCGCCGCTTTCCCGCATCCGGGAGCTGATCGCCGCTGCGCAGGACGCGGGCAAAGGCGACTCTTTGGCGCGCACATTGGACAAGGCGATCCAATCGCGCCTCATTTCCCGCGAAACACTTGATGGCTATGAAGCCGATCTTGCCGGCGTGGACGACGCGGCGTGGCAGTCGCTGAAGGCCGAGGCCCTGCAGCGCCTGAGCCGGATCAGGGCGCGCCCGTGGGAGGCGCTGGGGGATTTTCTGAACGAGGTGAAGGGCTACGCGTATCTGAAAAGTCTGGGATGCACCGAGATCAGCTTTGTCGCGCGGACCTATGACCGCAAGTCGCCGGATGTGGTGGCGATGCTGGAGGGGCGGCGCGTGCTGTGCGAAGTCAAAACCCTCATTCTTTCAGACGCGGCGCTGTCCGACGATTTTCTACACGGCAAGCTGACGCGGACCATTATCGAAGCCAAGGCGCAGTTGGATGAATTCGGCGCGGCGGACGACCGCAAGATCGTCACCCTCGTGTTTCGCGGGGAAGGCTCACCGGGCGGCGACGCCGCATCTTGCGCTGCCCAAGTGGAGGCGTTTCTGGCGCAGGGTCCGGCGGCGGGCGTGGAGGTGACGGTGTTTGAGCGCCCGGCTGCGAACGTCGGGCCTGGTCCGTGAAATCGCGAAATTGGTAGCAGATACCGAATGCGCACATCTCATCCCAGCTGGGGGTGGGGGCGAAAACTTCTCTTGCACTGACCCGTGGAAAATCTATGCCGGTGGGGTGCGCCGGCCCTCCTGCTTACAGATCTAGGTCTGTAGGTCTGGTCGGGTATTTCCTGAAGGCGCAGGCGTCGCGGTTGAAAGACATCGGAGCAATACGCCCGCCTCGTCCCAAGTCCCATCCCCTTGGCGGGTCTGGGACATGGGACAAGGCTCGGCCCCGAGACTTCTTCCAGCGGGCTTGCTACAAATGGGCCGGGGATCGTTGCGGGGTCATGGCAGCTTTTTCGTTTCACACGCGTCCAAGGGCGCTGCGCCGCCGGCTGGGCTGGAGCCTGGCGGTGGTCAGCATTTTCGGCTCGCTGATTTTTTCGGCGCTGGCCTACCAGGCGTCGCGCGAGTCCACGTTAGAGAACATCGACGACATCCTGTGCGCGGCGGCCGAAGGCGTGCGCGGGATCGTGCCGCCGCTTCTGGTGATCGAGGCCGAAACCGAGACGCGCACGCAGCCCTTATACGACGACAGCTATCGGCGCACGCAGCGGGAGCTGGAGCGCTACTTCTCGGCGACCAAACTGAACTTCCTCTATTCCATCGTCGTGCGTAACGACAGCACCGCCTTCGAGCTGGTTAGCAACCTATCGCCCGAGCAGAAGTCGGCCAACATCGATCCGCTCAAGAGTCTTTTGTTGAAGCCCTACAAGCCCTCGCCCGGCATGGTGGGCGCGGCCAAAACCCGCGAGCGCGTCATCGACATCGCCAAGGACGAATACGGCTACTTCCGCTCGTGCCTGGTGCCGGCGCCGTTTCCGGGCGACATCAATCACCCCGGCAGCGTGGCGATCTTCGGCGCCGACATGGAGATCAGCGACGTCAACGACCGGCTGCTGCGCGACCTGTTCGCCAATCTGGGCATAGGCTTTGTCGTGCTGCTGGTGACCCTGTCGGTCATCCGCGCCATCAGCAACAGCGTCGCGCGCGACATCAATATCGTCGTCGGCGAAACCGAAGCCGTCAGCCGCCTCGACTTGAACCCCGATGACAAACGCCAGAGCAGCCTGATCCTCGAGGTGGACCAGCTGTTCGGGGCGCTGTTCGACATGAAGAACGGCCTCAAGGCCTTCAGTAAATATGTGCCGACCAGCGTGATCAAACGCGTGCTGGCCACGGGCAAGGCCGAGATCGGCGGCGAGCGGCGTGAGCTGTCGTTGCTGATGACTGATGTGACGGACTTCACCACCATCAGCGAGCAACTGGCCCCTGAACGGGTGATGGTGGTGATGTCCGAATACTTCGGCACGGTCGTGGCGCCTATCCTAGAAATGAACGGCATCCTGGATAAATACGTCGGCGACGCGATTTTCTCGTACTGGAACGCGCCCCTGCCCCAGGAGAATCACGCGGCGCTTTGTTGTACGGCGGCGCTAAAATCGCGGACGGCGAGCAAGGCGCTGGCGGCCAAGTGGCAGGCGGCGGGCGAGTTCCCCTGGCACACGCGCTTTGGCCTGCACGCCGGCGAGACGGTGTTCGGCAATGTCGGCGCGCCGGACCGCATGGACTTCACCGTCATCGGCTCCTCGGTGAACCTCGCCTCTCGCATCGAGGGCCTCAACAAGTATTACGGCACCGAGATATTAGCCAGTCAGCGGCTGCGTGACCTCGCGGGCGACGGCTTTGTGTTCCGCAGCGTCGATCACGTGATGCCCAAGGGCGCGGTCTATGCCTTCGAAATCCATGAGCTGATCGGCGCCCGGGCGGATGTGGATGCTGCGGCGCTGAAGGACCTTGCAAGCTGGGAAGCCGCTTATACTCTATATAAGTCGCGCCGCTGGGCGGATGCATTGACGGCCTTTCAGCGTTGCGCGGCGGAGCAGCCCAGCGATAAAGTGGCGGCGCTGTATGTCGCGCGGTGCGGCGATTTTGTTGCCGCGCCGCCGCCCGCCGGTTGGGACGGTGTGCAGCGGTTTGAGACGAAATAACTGGGGGCTTCAATGCACCTGCAAGACCTGCCGCCCGGCACCTGCAAGATGCGCACGGTCGAGGCCGGCGACATCATCTTCCTCGAAGGCCAGCCGGTCGATAACGCCTACGTCATTCTCAAGGGCCATGCCGACGTGGTGGCACAGAGCCCCAGCGGCGACCTTATCCCCCTCACCCGCATGTATCCCGGCGAGTTGTTCGGCGAGATCGCGCTGCTGACCAACGCCAAGGCGCGTACCGCCACCGTCATGGCCGCCGACCGCTGCGAGCTTCTGGAAATCAACCACGAGGTCTTCGAGGTACGCCTGGCCGAGGCCCACCCGCTGGTACGCTTCATGCTCGACCACGTCACCCGCCGGCTGGTGCAGCTGACGGGTAAGGTGGTGAAGGAGTAACCGGCCCCGCTACTGCGGCAGCGCGAACACCACGATCGCCCCGCCGCCTTTGCCGCCGTAGCCGTTGCCGGCGGCGGGCGCGCCTGTCGCGACAGCCACGTATTGCCTGCCGTTCAGTGAATAGGAGATCGGCGGCGCACCGACGTAGGCGCCGGTCTGGTAGCTCCACAAGGGCTTGCCGGCGCTGCTGTCGTAGGCGGTGAGATGGCCGTTGGCTTCGCCTATGAACACTAGGCCGCCCGCCGTCGCCAGCGTGCCGCCCACCAAGGGCTGCGGCGTCTTGGCGGACCAAAGCGTCTTGCCGCCGTTCTTGAGATTGAGCGCGGTCAGCACGCCGAAGCTTTCGCCCGGCAGCGGCTTGTTGTTGATGCGGTAGAGCGGTGGGGCGCCCTTGATGTTGTCGTACTTCTCGAGGGTCTTGATCATCGGCAGGTGGATGCCGCCGACAAACAGCGTTCCGGTGGCGGGGTCGTAGGACACCGGCGACACGCCGACACCGCCCGCATCGCTGGGCGACACCACGATGCCCTCAGCCGAGGCTGTCATGGTCGGGTTCCAGGCGTCGTGGGTGTTCATATGCGGCACCACTTCGTCGCTGCGATACAGCAGCTTGCCGGTAGCGCGATCCATGACGTAGCACCAGCCGGCCTTGCCACATTGCACGACGGCGGCGACGCTTTTGCCTTTTACCATGGTGTCGATGAGCACCGGCTGAGCGGTGGCGTCGTATTGGCCGTGGGGGTCCTGCTGCACGAACCAGCGCAGGGCGCCGGTTTTGGCATCTAGTGCGGCGACACCATTGGAATATAGATTGTCGCCGGGCCGGATAGAGGGCAGATCGCCGGGATTGGGATTGCCGGTGGTGACGTAGAGCAAACCTAACTCTGCGTCGAAGGCGGGCGGCATCCACGGCGACGCGCCGAAAGAAGCCCAGGAATTCTTGTAGTGCTCGTAGGAGGCCTTCTCGCCCTTGATGTCGCGGTTGAGGGGCATGCCGTCGGGTGTGGTGTTGACGTAGCCGCCTTCGGCGCCTTTGCCTTTTGAATCGGGCTCTTTGGTGACGTACCAGCGCCAGACCTCGGCGCCGGTCTTGGCGTCGAGCGCCGCGATAAAGCCGCGCATGCCCATGTAGGCGTTGAGCCACTCAAGCCCGATGTCTTTACCGGCAGCCACGGCGGCCTTGATGTCTTCGGGCGACGGACCCGGCGGCTCCATGCTGGTGGTCTGCACGATCAGCTTGCCGTCGTAGACGAAGGGCGGCGCCTTGAACTTGTAGGAGATCACCGGCTTTTTCTGGCCGGGGGCGAGCACAGGCGTCGGGTCCCAGGTGGGCACGGTGACATCCCATTTCACTTTACCCGTGGCCTGGTCCAAGGCAATCACACGTTCGTCGTCGGTGCCTTCGAAGACCATGCCGTAGGCCACCGAGGCGGCGCGGTTGCTCATGATCGGGCTAACGGCTTTGGCGAACTTGTGTTTGTAGCGCCAGATTTCGTTGCCGGTGGCCGCATCAATGGCGGCGAGGTCATTGCCCGCCGTGGTGACATACATCACGCCGCCCACCACCGCCGGCTGGGTCTGGGTCGAGCCCAGCACGCCCAGCTGATAGATCCAGGCGGGCGTCAGCTTGGCGACGTTGGTCTTGTCGATCTGCGTGAAGGGCGCAAAGCGCGCGTTGGAGTAGTCGCGCCCGAAGGTGATCCAGTCGCCGTCTTTGGCGGTGACGCCGTGCAGGCGCGCATCGTCAACCGGGCCATCGGCCATGGCGGTGGTCGCGAGCATGACAACGGCGAGAGCGGAGATGCCGGTGAGACGCATGGAACAAGCCTCCTACGTGGTGAAGAAGGCTCAAGCCTAGCACCGGCGGCTCACGGACAAAGGACGGAAAGGCGTATAGTGCAATCTGTAGCGGCTATGACCGCAGAAGCCGGCGCTCCTGCAGAAACGCCAGAAAGTCTTCCCAGTCATGGTCGATCAGTTCGGCCGCCATGGGCTCGTTGTTTTGCACCTGGGCGAAATAGGCGGCGGCATCGTCGGCGCTGGGTGCCAGCTTGCCATTTTCCGTGCACCAGGCACGAAAGCTGGCGGCGACAAAATCGATTTCCTGCTCGGTCATGGTTAACATGCAAAGGCCTCGTCGATCAGCACGGCGGCGTCGGATAATCCGCCCATGGCCTGGGCGCGTCCGGCTTCGGCGGCCCTCACGGCGGAGGTAATGGCGGACAATTTCGCCGCCTCCAATGTGGGCACCGGCAACTCGCCGACATAGGTGGGCGTGATCTCATCTATGACCGAACCGAAGATGCCGCGAGCGAGATAGCGCTGGCCGTAGGCGCTGCGCAAGACCGCCAACAGAAATCCGGGGTCGGCCTTGGCGGGGTCGGGAACGATGCGGATGACGTGCTCGGACACCGCCGCCCCGGCCCAGGCCTTGGGCACGCTGGCGACGATGCCGGTGGAGCCGCTGCGGGTAATCAGCAACCAGCCCTCCTCCACGCGTAGCTCGGCCAGCTTGGGATCATCGGCGGCCAGCCACTTCACCCCCGTCGGCATCAACTCGGAAATATTGGCGCCGCCGAGGAAAGGCACCGCGCCCGCCCCCGGATCGACATAGTGCCGCTTGAAGCGCGCGGGACAAAAAATGCGGGCGACCAGCGACGCGAGCGGTTGGGCCTCCGCATTCAACAGCGCGCGCTGCGGCGCGTGGAAGGTCGCATTGAGCCGCAGGCCCGCTTCCGCGGTAAGCCGGCGGGCGTTGACGGTGAAGGCTTCTTTATAACTGTCGCCGACAACGCCCTCAGCGATGAAGCGCGTGAAGGCGGCCTCGACCTCAGGAAAGTCGGTCAGGGTTTTGTCGGTGCCGCGCTTATAGACCCGATTGCCGCGCCGGTCGTGGCCGATCCAGCGCGGGGTGGCGAAGAAGACGTCGTGATCATCATTTATATCGGCAAGCATCAGCGGCCTGTCGCGGCGCTCCACCAGCATCAGCGAGGCCTTGGTGCCGGTGTGGGGCTGAAAGGTTTCCATGGGCAGGTCGATAACCGCCCGCACCTTGCCGTGACACAGCAGCCACTCGCGTACGAAGCGCGCCTGGGGGCCGGATAAAAGTTGATAGGGAATCACAATCGCCATGCGGCCTTTGCCAGGACGCAAGAGACGCAGGTTCCGCTCCAGGAACAGGATGTCGGGGGCGCGCGGCGAGAGGCCCATGCTGCTGTGGGCCAGATCGAAACGCTGCAAGAGCGCGGGGTCCTTGATGGTGATCTTGGTGCCGAAGGGCGGATTGGTGGCGATGCACAGATGCGCGCCTTCGGCAAAATCGCCGCCGCGCAAGGAATCACCCGTGGCCACCAATGTCGCGTACTGGCCCAGGCGGCTGCGCAAGCTGGCGTTGGCGACCGCGACGACACTGGCGTCGGCGTCCTGACCTTTCAGGCTTTTGGCCGCCAGCGCCGCCGCTGCGCGTTCGTCGGGCACCAGGCGGCGGATATGGTTGAGACCCGCCAGCAGAAAACCGCCGGTGCCGGCGCAGATGTCGAGGAGGTCATCACCGTTGCGCGGATCAAACCGCAGCAGCGTCATGGCCAGGCGCGTGACGTATTGATCGGTGAAGAACTGCCCGCCCGCCTGCTTGGCCCAGTCGGAGCGGAATATCTCGGTGGCATCGCCAAGGAAGTCGTGGCGCGGATCGGAGATGGTAAGGCCCGCGAGCCGTGTGCGGGCATAGCTCAAGTCAAAATCCGCGAGGTCGATCTGGCTGCCGGGCGGATAGAGGGCCCAGGCCTTGTTCATACGGGTGAAGGCGGCCTGAACGTCTTGGGTTTGGGTTGCGGAAAAGGCCGGGATCACCGCCTCGGCGCGCTCCAGGTAAACAGCGGTATGCAGCACCTTGCCAATTTCGGCGCCGATGGCCGCAGGAGTTTTGACGCCTGCGTTGGCATAGAGATGGTCGTAAAGCTTCCTGATCTCTTGCTCGAACATGCGATGGATTGTGCACGGTTTGCTCGCTCTGGCAATATATGCGCGGCGCACGCTGGCAATATACTCGCGTTCGGCCTTATAGTCCCGGCCCCTCAACGCCCGTGCTAAGGCCCGATATGAGCCTGTTTGGTTTTTTCGAACGGCTGCTGGACCCGACAGCGCTGTCCCCAGACTCGTCCCCGCCGACAAAGCTGACGGCGTTCTATTGGTATTATGCGCGCCAGGCCAAAGGTCTGGTGGCGGCCCTGTTTGTCACCGGCTCGCTGGTGGCGCTGCTCGATCTCATGATCCCGGTGTTCATCGGCCGGCTGGTGACCCTGGTGTCCAACCACACGCCGGCCGAGGTGCTGGGCACCTATTGGCCGCAGCTCCTGGGCATGGCGGCGGCGGTGCTGTTCGCGCGGCCCATCGTGTTCCTCGCGCAAAACCTGCTGGTCAACCAGGGCCTGGTGCCGGGCCTGACCAACCTTATCCGCTGGCAGAACCACTGGCATGTGGTGCGCCAGAGTTGGTCATTCTTCCAGAACGACTTCGCCGGGCGCATCGCCAACCGCATCCTGCAGACGGGTCCGTCCTTGCGCGAAAGCGTGGTGATGGCCACCAACGCCGTCTGGTACATCGTAATCTATGGCAGCAGTGCCATGGCCTTGCTCGCGTCCAACGACCCGCGCCTCGCCCTGCCGGTGGCGGCGTGGTTCGTGTTCTACGCCATCATGCTGAAATACTTCGTGCCGCGCATGCGCGAGCGCAGCCGGGCGACCTCGGAGATGCGCTCGGTGCTGACGGGGCGCATCGTCGATGGCTACACCAACATTCTCACCGTGAAGCTGTTCGCGCGCCCCCGCGACGAAGACGAATACATCAGAAAGACCGTGGACGAGCACACGGCGATCTTCCACCGCCAGCAGCGCCTGACGACGCTGTTCTCGCTGACGCTGACCACCATCAACGCGGTGCTGGTGGTGTCGATGGGTGCGGCGGCGGTGTGGATGTGGTCCATCGGCGAGATCAATGTCGGCACGGTGGCCATGACCCTGCCGCTGACCTGGCAGGTGGTTAGCATGTCGGGCTGGGTGGCCTACAGCATCACGAACATTTTCGAGAACGTCGGCGCGGTGCAGGACGGCATGAAGTCCATCGCCGTGCCGCGCCAGATGCTGGACAAACCCGATGCCGCGGTGCTGAAGGTGGACAAGGGCGCGGTGCGCTTCGAGGACGCGCACTTCGGCTATGGCTCGGAACGCGGCGTGCTGCACGGCATCACTCTGTCGATTGCCGCCGGCGAGCGCATCGGACTCGTGGGGCCGTCGGGGGCCGGCAAGTCGACTATGGTCAACCTGCTGCTGCGCTTCTTCGAGCTGGATGCGGGGCGCATCCTCATCGACGGCCAGGATATCGCGGGCGTCACGCAAGAATCTTTGCGGGCCAACATCGCTATGGTGACCCAGGACACGTCGCTGCTGCACCGCTCGATCCGTGAGAACATCCGCTACGGCAAGCCCGAGGCCACCGACGCCGAAATCCTCGACGCCGCCGGAAAGGCCCATGCCATCGACTTCATCAACACGCTGGAGGACTGGCAAGGGCGCAAAGGATTCGACGCTCAGGTCGGCGAACGCGGCGTGAAGCTTTCGGGCGGACAGCGCCAGCGCATCGCATTGGCCCGCGTGATCCTGAAGAACGCACCGATCTTGGTGATGGACGAAGCCACCTCGGCGCTGGATTCCGAAGTGGAGGCCGCCATCCAGGAACAGCTGGGCACGCTGATGGAAGGCCGCACGGTCATCGCCATCGCGCACCGCCTGTCGACCATTGCGCGCATGGACCGGCTGGTGGTGATGGACGAAGGCCGCATTGTCGAACTGGGCACCCACGCCGAGCTGCTGGCGGCGGGCGGCGTCTACGCGCGGCTGTGGCAGCGCCAATCGGGCGGCTTCGGACTCTAATCAGCGTTAAAATAGCTACGGCCGCTTGGACTTTGGCCCATGCGGCCGCTGCATGACGTCTGAAGCGACGAAGGTTACTTCGTGACCGACTTCAGGTACGCGATGATGTTCTGGCGAACTTCCGGCTTCGGCACGCCGAGGAAGGCCATCTTGTTGCCGGGCACGAAGTCGGTCGGCTTGGTGATGTACTTGTCGAGCTTCTCTTCGTCCCAGGTGAAGCCCGCCTTCTTCATGGCGTCGGAATAGGCGAAGTCGGCTTTGCTGCCGGCTTTGCGGCCGATGATACCGTGCAGGTTCGGGCCGACCTTGTTCGGGCCGCCTTCTTCGACGGTGTGGCAAGAGGTGCACGGACCAAACTGGCGCTTGCCCATTTCCGCATTGCCGTCAGCGGCCTGCGCCGCGGCAAACGAGAAGGGAACCAGGATCGAAGCCAACAAAATTGCCTTACGCATGAAAATTCCTCGCTGTTGAAGTTGGTCCGTTGAAACGGCAGATCTGTTCAAAATATTTCGGGCCGGCTTCACATCGCCCTCCCAGGTGCTTTTGTCGAAGTTCACGCCGCCTCTTTGTCTCAGCCCGCAGTGACATCGCGCTTCTGCACTCACGACAGAGGCATATTCGCTGATGATGATGTCAAAGCTATGGCCGGCTGGCGGCTCGTCCCCCCCGTAAAAAGCGCCTACGTTTAACGCGCGAATCGCAGAGGGCGCAACAAAAACTTTGATGAACTCGCGTTTTAACCGAGGCGTAAAATCGCGCTGCAACATAGAGTTAAGGAGCGGGAGTTAACTTCAAATTTAACTCCGTCAGGCCCGCCTCAGGAGTCCTGCCACTTAGGCCTTAAAGACCCACAACTTATTGATCGTGAAGTTGAAGAACAACCCAGCCACGGAGCCCGCCGCCACGCCCAGCACCGGCCAGGCGGCCCCCAGTGCGGTGAAGGTAACAACGGCGGCATAGACCGCGTAATTAACCACCCCGCCTATGGCATTGGCGCCGAGGAACTTCAGCCACTGGCGCAGGGGCGACACCCGCTCGGCGGTGACAAAGGTAAAGCGGCGGTTCAAGGCCCAGGTGGTGGTGGCCGCGACGAGGTATGAGAAAACGCGTCCGCTGTAGACGTCGAGATGCAGCACATTGAGTGCGAAGGTCAGCGCCGCCATGTCGGCAAACAGCCCGACAACGCCGACGGCGGCAAAGCGCAGGAATTCATTGTCCCGCAAACTCATGAGCGCGCGGTGGGATCGATACTGACGACCTGCGCGGTCGCATGCGGATGTGGGTGGGGCTGCGGCGCGGGGTGAGAGAGATAGGCCAGGCGTTTCATTTCGCGCCGGCCCCGGGTGACGGTCTCGAGGATCAAGCCGCAGGTCAGGGCCAAGAAGGCGAGGATCATGAGCCCGGTCGACAGCACCGCCGTTGGCAGGCGCGGCACCAGACCGGTTTCGAGGAAGGTCACCACGACGGGAACGGCGAGGATGACCGACACCAGTGCGAGCAGTGCCGCCGTCAGGCCGAAGGATTGCATCGGGCGCTCTTCCTTCACCAGCTTGCCGATCATGTAGAGAATGCGAAAGCCGTCCTTGAATGTGGACAGCTTGCTGACCGAACCCACCGGGCGATCCTTGTAGGGCGTGGCCACTTCCATGATCGGCATGCGCAGCTCGAGGGCATGGACCGTCAGTTCAGTTTCGATCTCGAAGCCGACGACCATCGTGGGAAACGACTTCACGAAGCGCCGCGAGAACACGCGGTAGCCGGACAGCATGTCGGTGGTGCGCTTGCCGAAGACAAAAGCCACCAGGGCGGTGAGCATTAAATTGCCGAAGCGGTGGCCGGGACGGTAGGCGGCCTGAACCTCGGTCACGCGAGCCGCGTTCACCATATCGAGCTGACTGTCCTGCAGGCGGCGAATCAGGGCCGGGGCGCTGGCGGCGTGATAGGTATCGTCGCCGTCGACCATGACGTAGATGTCGGCTTCGACGTCGGCGAACATGCGGCGCACGACGTTGCCTTTGCCCTGCAGCGACTCATGGCGCACGATGGCGCCGGCCTCGGCGGCCACCTCTACGGTCCGATCGCGCGAGTTGTTGTCGTAGACGTAGATCGCCGCCTCGGGAAGGACCATGCGGAAATCCCTGACAACGGCGCCGATGGCGGCCTCTTCGTTGTAGCAGGGGATCAGAACGGCGACGGAGGGTGCTGCGGTGTTGGACATGGCTCAGACATAGCACGTTTAGTTGACGGGTTCAGTCTGGGGAATTCTTTCAACGCCACACATCTCCAGCTCGCCGTCGAGATTGGTCGGCAGCGGACGGCAGCTTCCGGCGGCGATGCCTAGCCCATAGACCGGCAGAACCCGTTCGGCCGCACCTTTTTCGTAGGCCGCCCGCAGCAGCAGAATCTCGCCGGTATGGGCCGCGATGCGGGCGCGCAGCACCTCGTTGAAGCGGGTGGCATGGGCGGGATCCACCAGGTAGCTCTGGGGTCTGAGGAACGATACCGCGCGCGGGAAAGACGGGATGACGAAGGCCGTGGGCGCGAAGCCGGTCATGATCACCAGCGTATTGGCGGGGTCGGCGAGCGCCGGCGGCGTGACCTCGACAAAGCGTCCGCTAGCACTCCAGGGCATACGGCCCCAATTGCCAGGCTGCATGGTGAGCACCATGACACCGAGAAGGCCGATGGCCAGGCTCAGGCGGCGCTGGCGCGTCAGGGGCCAGAAGGCCATGCAGGCGACGACCAGCAGCGGCGCCAGCATCTCGAGCGGAATGAGATAGCGGTAGATGCAAAACAGCAGAAGCCAGACGGCATAGGACAACCCGGCGGCGGCGGCGAGATAACGCGCGGCAAAGACCTCGGCGAAGGGTTCGCTGCGGCCAAATTTCTTGATGCGGGCGATGAGCAACATCGGAGGCGTCGCAATCAGGACGATGTAAGCACCCAGCACCCGCGCATCACGGAAGCCGACTTCGCCGGCGATGGTGCCGTCGACAAACAGGCGGAACGGCAGCGTCAGCGCCGCGACAATATTTTTTGGCAGGAAGCGGTCATCGCGGTAGCTCTCGGGCAGCGCCCAGTTTGAGCGGATGATGTCGTTGAAATAGGGGAACAGTGGATTGCCGAAGTGCGTGATCAACTCCCACATCCACCAGCCGCCGAAGACCAGGAAGCCGCCGATCACGCCCAGGCCGCAGGCAAAGGACAGGAAGAAGCGCCGCACGAAGGGTCCCGGCACGAACAGAAGGCCGAAGCACACACCGATGGCGAAAATCTGCGTCGGCAGCTTCAGCCCGACGCCGCAGCCCACCAGAAATCCGGCGAAGGCCGTGCGTAGGAGCGCCGCGCCGAAGGGGCCGGCACGCAGCAACGTCATGTTGGCGAGGATGACGGCCATGGCGGCAAAGACAAACAGGCTGACGATGTTGTCGTAGAAGATTGCCCCGACCAGCGCCATGTGCCCGCCGCCGAAGATGCCGGTCAACGCGACGGCCACGGCGCCGGCTGCGCGCCAGCGTTCGTCGACGGCCCGCAGCGTGAACCAGGCGAGGACATAAAGGAGGATGAAGTTGCAGCCCTGCACCGCGCCCAGCACGAAGGCGAAGACGCGCGCCGGCAATGCGTTGGCCAGGAGGTAGAACGGCACGTCGAGGGTGGGGTTGTAGTAGGTGGGCGTCTGGGCGGCGCCCATGTCCTGATCGAGGCGGCCCGCGAGCGCGGCGTAGGCGTCGTACCAATGATAGTTGCGCAAGTCCCAGTTGCTGTCCTGGCCCAGGAAGACGGCGATGCCGCCGAACACCAGCGGCACTAGGGCAAACAGCGCAAGGACGGCGCGGCGCAAGCCGCGATCTATGGGCAACAACGACGTCACTCCTTCAGCGAAGCGGCAGTTTATACGAGGCCGGTTGGCCGTGCGCAAAATATGATAGAAACGCCCGCATGACCGAAAGACTCCCGACCTTTGCCGATGTTGAAGCCGCCGCCGTGCGCTTGCGCGGCGAGGCCGTGGTCACGCCCGTACTGCGCTCAGTCGATCTGGACCGGCGCGTGGGCGGAACGGTGCTGCTGAAAGCCGAGCCTTTGCAGCGCACCGGCTCGTTCAAATTCCGCGGCGCTTTCAATCGGCTGGTACAACTGAGCCCAGCCGAGCGCAAAACCGGCGTCGTCGCCTGGTCGTCGGGAAACCATGCGCAGGGCGTGGCGGCAGCGGCGGCGCTGTTGGACATACCGGCGGTCATCGTCATGCCCGCCGACGCCCCCGCTCTCAAGCTGGCCAAAACGCGGGCCCTTGGCGCGGAGGTGGTGACCTTCGACCGGGTTACTGAAGACCGTGAAGTCATCGCCCGGCGCATCGCCGCAGAACGAGGTGCGACGGTGGTGCCGTCCTACGACGACCCGCACATTATCGCGGGCCAAGGCACCTTGGGCCTTGAACTGATGGCCCAGGCCCGTGCCATGGGACTTCGTGTGGACGACATCATCGCCCCGGCCAGCGGCGGCGGCCTGCTTGCCGGGATTGGCATCGCGGCCAGGGTGTCCAACCCAGGGGTGAAGCTTTTCAGCGCCGAGCCCGCCGGCTACGACGACCACCGCCGGTCATTGGCCGCGGGCGAGCGCCAGCGCAACGCATCAACCGCCAATGCCCTGTGCGACGCCCTATTGGCGGTAACCCCTGGAGCGCTGACCTGGGCCCTTAATGAACAGGCGCTGACAGGGGGTTACACCGTCTCGGACGCCGAGGTGAAAGCGGCTATGGTTTTTGCCTTCGAAGACCTGAAAGTCGTCGTCGAACCCGGCGGTGCCGTGGCGCTGGCGGCCGTGCTGGCGGGACATCATGCGGCCGCCGGACGGACCGTGGCGGTGGTGCTGTCGGGCGGCAACGTCGATGCCGGCACATTCGCCGCCTGTGTGGGAAGTTAAACCTGCGCGTTGATTTATAAAAATCCCATTGATTACATTAACTTAGATTGTGGTTTGGGATTGTGGTTTGGGTCCGTGACCGTTAGGCTGCGATGGAGCCGGGGTGCGGCAAAGCTGTCCCCCGCGCCTAAAGACGTGCACTTAACTTCACCGGTCTAAAGATCGTGGTGGAGACTGGAAGCTTCTGACGTGTCGATGCTGAACAAAGACAAGGTGGACCCGGGCCACGACCGCCTCTCGATCATGGTGGTCGAGGATAACGAGTACATGCTCGACATCCTGGTCAACAGCCTCAAACGCATGGGCTTCACGCGCGTCACCAAGTGCAAGAACGGCAAAGAGGCCGTCGAATACCTGAAGCTGACCGGCAAAGGGTTCGGCACCGCCGTCGATGCGATCGACATCGTCATTTCAGATTTCATCATGTCGCCGGTCAGCGGCGTGCACCTGTTACAGTGGCTGAGGGACGACAAAGCCTCGCCCAGCCGCTTCATGCCCTTCATCATGCTTTCGGGCGCGGCCGACCGGGTGAACGTCGAAGCCAGCCGCGACCACGGCGTCAACGACTTCATGGCCAAACCCTTTTCGGTCGAGAACATCTACAAGGTTCTGCAGCGGATCATCGACGCACCGCGCCAGTTCGTCACCACGCAGACCTACTTTGGACCCGACCGCCGCCGCTCGAGCAAGGCCGGCCCGCCCAAGGGACAAGAACGCCGCAAGCCCGATGAGTCGCACGCAACAATTGTGTATTCCAAGGACAAGGTGGAAAAACCGTCGGCGCCCAGCGACGTGTGGCTGTTCAAGCTGCCCAACTACCTCAAGCAGAAGATGGGCTCAAACGCCATGCGTCAGCCCTTCGTGCTGCCCGACGACGTCTTGTTCAACGCCGAGCAGCAACTCAAGCGCGAAGCCGAAGGTTTCCTCGACTGGGCCAAGGGCTATCTCGACCGGCTCTCGCGCCAGGTTACCGAGGCCAAACAGGTCAGCGGCGAGCGTACGGCGCAATTCGAAGAGATCAACCTTATCGCCCACGAACTGCGCGGTCAGGGCGGCACGTTTGGTTATCCTTTGATCACCGTGTTCGGCAAGTCACTGTACAAAGTGACCAAGGCGCCGTGCCGCCAGGACGACGCCAACCTCGAGATCGTCAAGGCGCATATCGACACCATGCGTGCCGTGCTGCGCGACAAGATCGAGGGCGACGGCGGCGAGATGGGCCAGATGCTGTTCAAGGCCCTGAAGATGGCCATCAACAAATTCGCTCCCCAGCAGCCGGCGGCCCAGTAAGGGCATTTCACGCACAACGCTGCCACCGCTGCTCTGTTCAATAAATGAGTGCGCCGGCCGGCCGGTGCGCGTTATTATAGCCGAACCGCACTCAGACCGGCCGGGTGGACATGCTTGCGGACACCGCCGCGGACGCCACTCTGCAAGGGCCTGCCGTGAAACCGCTGAGCGAAACGTCCACCCAGAAATCAAGCCTATCGTCGCTGCGCCGGCTGCGTTTCGCCGCCATCCTGCTGCTTTCGAGTTTCGCGGCCCTGGTTATTGCCGGCGCTTCGTTCAATAACGTGCGGCAGTATGAAGCGGTGATGGACGCCACCACCCGCGCCGCCAGCAATACGGCCAAGGCCATCGAATCCCACGCTACGCAGACCTTCGGCGAGACCTATCGCATATGGATGGCATCGCCGATGTCTATAAACACGAGCTTGAACACGCGGTGGAGAGAGGGAACGGCAACATCGACGAAATTTACCTGCACGATCTCATGGCGGGGAAACTGGCCTTTGCGCCGGCGGTGATGAGCTTCTTCGTGGTGGATGAGAATTTAAAGGGCATTGCCGGGTCGCGTACTCTGCCGGTGGACTTGGCCCGGGTCTACGGGACCGGTATGTCTTTCGAGGAGGTGCGCGACATCGGCGCGGATCAGGTCATCGGCCAAGTCTACCGCAACACCAGCCCCGCCGCGTCCCCCGACACCTGGCTGTTGCCCTTAGGCGTCAGGATTAGAACTTCCAAGGGTCAGTTTCGCGGCTATGTGTTTGCGTTGATTGACGCGCGTTTTTTTTCCGATCACTACCTGACCCTCGATGTCGGCCCCCACGGCCGCATCGCCATGTGGACGCGCGATAAGCAACTGATTGCCGCCACGCCCAATGAAAAAGTCGTCATTGGCCAGACCTGGCTAGACAAGACAACTCCCGGTACCGCATGGAACGGAACCGGGCTTGACCTCCTGGTGAAGCGGGATGACGGCCTGCCTCGTAAAGTCATCGCCCGCACCGGCATAGGTAATCTGCCCCTGCTGGCATCTGTCGTCCTGGATTCCGAGGACTTCTTGTCGTCATGGCGGAATGTCGGTGATGCGTTGATCCTGGCGATTACCGGCATCGTGCTCGGCGTGGCCGTGTTCGGTCTGATCATTCTGCGCCAGATCAACCGCTCAGAAGAGAACGAGAAGGCCCTGCGCCAGGCCAAGGCCGCCGCCGAAGAGGCCAACGAGGCGAAGAGCCGCTTCCTGGCCCACATGAGTCACGAATTCCGCACGCCGCTTAACGCGATCATGGGCTTTTCCGAGATCATCAAGAACAAGGTGCTGGGCGATGCCATCTCGCCGGCCTACACGTCTTACGCCGATCACATCCACCGCTCGGGCGAGCATCTGCTGAATATCGTCAGCGACATTCTCGACATGGCCAAGATCGAATCCGGCGCACAGCCGTTGCACCGCGAAGCCATGAACGTGCACGGCGTGATCAATGCCGCCATATCCTTCGTCGAGGGACTGGCCGGGCAGAAAAACATCATCATCCGCTCGGCGGTGCCCGACGTTCTGCCGGCGGTATCCGGCGATCAGCGGTTCAGCCGCCAGGTGGTGATCAACCTCTTGTCTAATGCCATCAAATTCTCGCCGGCCGGCGGCGAGATCGTCGTCTCGGCGCGCTACACCGAGGATAAATATCTGGACATCGCGATATGCGACAACGGACCGGGCATCGAACCTGCTTTGCTGCGCCGCCTGGGCGAGCCTTTCCTGCAAGGCAACCCCGCAGTCTCGCACAGCGGTCAAGGGACGGGCTTGGGGCTATCGATCTGCAAGCGCTATATGGATCTTCTGGGCGGCGAGTTGTTGATCAACAGCGTGGTCGGCGGCGGAACCACCGCCACCATTCGCTTTCCGCAACATCTGCTGTCCGGCACGACGACCGCAGAACCCAGACGCCGCACCGCCGCGGAATGACATCCGCGGCGGCGGGAAGTTTGGAAAAATCCTACCGAACCACCAGAGGCTCGGGCTTAGGCACAGTCACGGGCATTTGCGAGCCGGTGCGCGGCGGGCGCTTGACGATGTCGGCGTCGCCCGTCCGCGGCGGCTTGATGACGCTTTCAGAATCGGAGGCGATGGGCGGCGTCGTGCTCTCGGGCACCGGCTTGACCTCAGGTACGATACTTAAGTCCGGGGCGGGCGGCACCGGAACCACGGGCTGCTGAGGTGCATTCGGCGCTAGCGGTTCGGGCGCAACGCTCGGGTTCTGGCGGCTTGCCACCGGGATCAACAATCTCATTCGCGGTTCTGCATGTTGGCCAGCGCCGCTTTCGGCGGCGACCACTTCGGCCGCACGGCGTTCGGCGGCGAGACGCACGGCGCAGATTTTGGCGGAGGCATCACATGCCTCGGCGCCGGATTGCGTCAGCAAATTGAGCGGCGCGCCGAAGGATATTGGTGTGGGTGCCGTTGCAGCTGGCTGCAGCGCCGCCGTCTGAACATCTACAGTCGTGTTGGATAGAAGACTTTGAGGTGCGGCGCAGGCCGAAACCGAAAGGCCAACGAGTGAGGACATCATCACGATCGAGATCAAGGTTTTAATGTGTGCCTCCTTTCAAATTTGATTGCGCGTCGCCAGAGCTGCGCGGTGGCACATGATTGCAGATGTAATGCCCCATACCCGGTGATGTTCCCAAAAACGCCGTGGATTCAAACTGCGGGCAGCACAGAACTTTGCTGAACGCGCTGCGTTATAAGGGTTGTCGGTGGTGTTTTTCCGATGGGCGGTTTCGGGCCCTGGTTCCATCTAAAGGCGAGGAGATGGATATGAGCGACCCAATCCAGCGCGAGACGGCCGATCACGGCGGTGATTTAGGCGGCGAACTTGGTGGAACGGGCAGCAATGCCCCACGGCTCGAGACCCAAGGTGGCGGTCACGAGCCGGGTGACGAGCCCGCGCCGGAAATCAAACCGCCCTTGCCCAATGAAATCCCGGCCCCGCAGGGACCCGAGCCTGAAATCCAGCCTTATCAGCCCTCGCCGCCGGCCGATCCGGGGTTTCCCCAGCCGGAAGCGTGAAGAGCCCGAAGCGTCAACACTATGGGGCTTTTCTGAAGATCATCAGGTGCTGCCGCGGCAGGGATTTGCTGTCGGTGCTGACCCAGGTCAGACCAACGGCGGCCATTTCCTTGCGCGCCTGCGCTTCGGTCATTTTATGAACGGTCTTGATGGGGACATCAGTATCTTCGGCGCGGTATTCCACCAGCGCGATGCGCCCGCCCGGCTTCAGGGCCCGCACCATGGCCTGGCCCATTTCCCGCGGCAGCGAGAACTCGTGATAGACATCCACCAGCAGCATCAGATCGACGCTATTGGCCGGCAACAGTGGATCGGCGATGCTGCTTTGGACGGTGACGACATTGGTGATGTGGCTTTTGGTTTTGCGGGCGTCGATGATTTCGAGCATTTCTTTTTGAATATCGACGGCGAAGACTTTGCCCTGGGGCACTAGCGGACTGATACGGAAGCTAAAGTAGCCCGTGCCGGCGCCGATATCCGCGACGACGTCGGTCGGCATCAGCCCGAGCAGCGGCAGCAGCTTATCGGTGCCTTCTTCCTTCGCGCGGTCGGCGCGGTCGAGCCACTCGGCGCCTTGGAAGCCCATGACGGCCGCAATCTCGCGACCCATGTAGGATTTTCCAATGCCGTCCAAGGACATGCCGGTGTTTGCGTAGCCCTCCTGCGCCGCCACTGGGGCGCTGGCGATAACGGCAACGGCAAACAGGGTCTTGAGCAGGGCGCGCATTTGCATCGTCTCCTTCAGCTTGGCCTTAAGCATAGAGCAGTTAAGCATAGATCAGCGGGCGGCTATAGAACAGGCGCGTGCCGCTTGGTAAACTGGCGTCTGTAACAGAGAGGCCGTAATGCACAGCGACTCCCTCGCCCCGTGGCGAAAGCGTCATCAATTCCTGGCCGAGCGGCACGGCGCCAACGCGCGGCGGTCGATGGTGGTGCTGATTCTGACCTTGGTCATGATGGTTGCCGAAATCATCGCCGGCAGCATGTTCGGCTCCATGGCTCTGTTGGCCGACGGCTGGCACATGGGCAGCCATGCCGCAGCCTTGGGCATCGCCGTTTTCGCTTATTCTTACGCGCGCCGCCATGCGGAGAACGATGTTTATACCTTCGGTACCGGGAAGGTCGGCGACCTCGCCGCATTCTCGAGCGCGCTCCTGCTGCTGGTCATCGCCGGCATGATGGCTTTTGAATCCGTGCAGCGGCTGATCAATCCTGTATCCATTGCCTATAGCGAAGCCATGGCGGTTGCCGTGCTGGGTCTAGGCGTCAATCTGGTCAGCGCGGTTATCTTGAAAGAGGAGCCGCACGCCCATCACGAACACACTCACGATCATGGGCACGACCATGGCCATCATCACGACCACAATATCCGCGCGGCTTATGTACATGTGCTAACCGACGCGTTGACCTCGGTGCTGGCGATCGCGGCGCTGGGCGCCGGCATGTTCTGGGGACTCAGTTGGCTTGACGCCGCCATCGGCATCGTCGGCGCGGCGATTATCGCCCGATGGGCCATCGGGCTGATGGGCGCGGCGGGCCGCATCTTGCTGGATGCCACGCCGTCGGGCGACATCACCGTCGCCGTGCGCAAAGCGATCGAGGCCGAAGCCGACAACCGCATCGCCGACCTGCATGTCTGGCGCGTGGGTCCGGGCCATCTGGCCGCGATCCTGACCGTAGTCACGCATGCCCCGCGCACGCCGGCCCACTACAAGAAACTGTTGAGTCGGATTTCGTCGCTGAGCCACGTCACCGTGGAAGTCGAGCGCTGCTGCGACGAAATGCCGCACGCGGCCTAGGCGGGGTCCTGATCCCGGGGCGGGAAGGCATTGGGATCGTGGTCGATGATCGGTCCCTGGCCCGCGCCGGCCCGGGGACCGGTGCGCACCACCCACTGCACCACCGGCTTGCGGCCGAACAGCCAGAACAGCACGAACAAGATTGGCGTGATGATCAAGGCGGCGATGAAGGCGTAGAAGAACAGAAGGCCCAATGCGGCCAGTACGACGACAAACACAAACAGCCGGAAAAACGCGGCTAGCATCTACAGCGCCTTTTCATACATGCGGTAGGTCTTGTAGACCCGCCCGCCGATATCCTCAATCGAGTGGCAGGTCTGGGTATTGGTCTCGAGCACCCAGCTCATCTCGCAGACCGGCATGCCCATCTTGAGTGAGGCGTCGCGCATGGCGCCCACCGTCAGCAGCGCCAGCATCGAGCCCATGGGCTTGTTCTTGTAGTCGGGCATGACGCCCATCAGCGGCACGCGCGTGCCCGAGACGAAGGAGCGGCGCGTGAGCAAACGCCAGATCAGCTTGGCCCAGCCGAAGGGAAACAGCTTGCCGCGCAGATCGCGGGTCATTTCGTTGAGATCGGGAAGCGCCACGCACATGGCCACGGGTACGTTGTCGATGGTGGCGATGGAGACCAGTTCGGGCACGATGATGAGCTTCATCTCGGCGGCCATGTGGGCAATCTCGTCATCGGTCATGGGGATCGAACCCCAGTTCTCGAGCCAGGCGGCGCGGAAGATGCGGCCGATGGCCTTCATCTCCTCATCGTAACGGCTCATGTCGATGGGCCGCACGGCCAGGTTGGCATTGCGGTCCAAAGCCCGCTTCAGCCATTTGATCTGCTTGAAGGGCAGCGCCGTATCCATGGGCGTGAGGTAGGCGCGCATATCAACGACTTTGGTGAAGCCGGCCTTCTCCACGAGTGTGCCGTAATGAGGTTGGGCGTGGCCCATCATCATGCGCGGCGGACAGTTGAAGCCGTCGATGAGCAGGCCGGACTCGTCGTTGACGTTGAAGCTGAAGGGGCCGACGCAGCGGGTCATACCCTTCTCGCGGAGCCAGGCGGCCGCCGCGTTGAACAGCGCTTCGGCTACAGCCTGGTCGTCGATGGATTCAAAGAAGCCGAAGAAGCCGGTGCTGTCGTTGTAAAGTTTCAGGTGGCTTTGATCGATCTGCGCCGAGATGCGGCCCACACCTTGTCCGTCGCGCTCGGCGACAAAAAGCATGGCCTCGCCGTGTTTGAACCACGGGTTCTTTTTGGGATTGAGGCGCGGGGCCTCGAGCAGCGACAGCGGCGCCACCCAATAGGGGTCGTGGCCTTGAGTGACATGGGGTACCGCCATGAACTGCGCGAGACTGGCGTCCGTGCCGACACGGCGGATCGTGACCGGGCTTGCGTTCATGCCGGGGCTAGCCGTGGGCGCCGGCGGAGGCTTCGGCCTTGGCGGCTTCCTCGCGGCGGCGATGAATCGGATTGGTGTTGTAGGGCCAATTGGGCGTCATGCGCGCGACGTAAGGATAGCTTTTCGCTACCTCCTCGTCGTAGCCGAGGTTGAACACGGTGGCTGAACGCGGCCTCGCGGCGGCGCCGTCGTAGAATGTGCCCAGCACCTTGTCCCACCACAGATTGGTGATGCCGTAGTTGCCGTTCTCGTTGTGGAAGTGGTGCGACATGTGGAAGCGCTTGATCTCGCGCACCCAGGCCCACTTCGGCGCGTAGCCAAGGTGTTGGATGCAGTGGAAGTATTCATATATGCAGGTCTGCACGACACCCGTCGCCAGCGCCGCCATGGCGCCGACCCAGCCGGCGAGCAGGTAGCCCACTGGCATGCTGGCCAAGGCGACCGTCGGCAGCGTGGTGTAGAGCGCGCCGAACAAAACTTTCAGATTGTTGGGGTCACTGTGGTGGTCGTAATGGATGCGCTTCCAGGTGCCGGCGGTCAGCGGCGATTTCCACATCCATTTGCTGTGCAGGATGTTTCGGTGCAGCAGGTACCAGACGACGGGGTAGATGAAAAACGTGGCGAGCATGGCCAGGAGCACGGGCAGCAAACGGGCGTCGCCGCTCAGCACACCCCACAGGGCGAAAGCGCCCGCCGCGAGCGCCACGACGATATAGGCGGCAATGGCGTAATATTGGAAATAAGCCGCCGTCAGACCGCGCAGATCCATGCGGTCGAGGTGGTATTCCTTGTCGCTCCAGAATCCGAGTTTAAAAGCCACCGCTGCCCCGCCTTAAGGCCACAAAGGCCTGCCGCTGCAGGTATATAAGCCCGCTCAGGTGCGGGCGCCAGTATGTTCAAGGTTGAAGATTAGCCACAATCCCAGGGTCCCGAAGAGGGCTATGGGCAGCCAGGCCGCGAGCAAGGGCGGCAGGGAGCCGAACTGGCCCATGGCGAGCACGATATTGTCGATGACGACAAAGGCAAAACCGGCCGTCACGCCCCAGACAATTGTGACCACCGAGCTACCTTGCCGGTGGTGGGCGAAGGCGGCGATGGCGGCCAACAAGGGCATCAGAGCCAGCACGATGGGGCCCGCAATCTTCTGTTGCAGCCAGGTGTCGTAGAAGTACCCGGGCCGCGAGCCAATTGCCACGTTGCCGATATATTGTTGCAGGGCGTTCAAGGACAGCTCGTTGGGGTGGTTGGCGCCGAAGCGGGCAAAGTGCTCGGGCTTCAGCTGGGTTTCCCAGGCCGGCGGCGACGCGCTGTCGTCATTGCCGGCGATACGGGCGACTTCAAAAGTGGACCAGTGCTCGTTCTCCCAGATCGCCAGCCGGATGCCGACGATGTCGTTGATATTGCCGTTCTCGTCCTGTTTGAACAGGCGCACGTCGTTGAGCACCGTGCCGTCGCGCATGACGTGGCCGACGCGGATGATGGTGGTTCCTTCGCGGATCCAGCTGTTCTCGCCGCTAGCGATGGCGCCTTCGCCGGTCTTGAAGTCGGCGTCGCGCCACTCCTGGAGATCGGCGTTGGCCGGCACGACGACGAATTCGGAGAAGGTGAACAGCATCGCCGACAGCACGAGGCCGACGCTGACCAGTCCGCCGACGAGGCTCAAGACCGAACGGCCGGCCGCGCGCATGGCCAGGATCTCGCTGTTGGTGGCCATGCCGACCATGGCGGTGAGCGCACCGAGAAGGGCCGCCAAGGGCGCGACCGTTTCCACCAGACCCGGCAAACGCAGCGCGACATAGCGGGCCAGCGAGGGCAGCGGATCGCCGCCGCCTTCAAGAACTTCGTTGGCGGTGGCCAAAAGGTCCAAGGTCTGCAGGAAGACCACCAGCCCCAACAGCAGCATGACAAAGCGCCCGAGGAAGGCGCGCATGAGATAACGCGACAAAATCATATGGAAAGGCTCATCTTGTGCCGGGCGCGGCACGGTTGGGGCGGAATACCGCGACGATACGATCGGTGAAGGCGATCCATCGCGCTTCCATCAACAGGACCGGCGGCGTCCCGGCTTTGCTTTCCGTGCGGTAGAATAAATAGAACGTGGCAACCGTGAAGATGGCGAAGACGGTCCACAGCAAGGGACCCGCCGGCGCACCGGTGGTGGCCGCGTAGGCGCCGGTGAATTCCAGGACTTTGTGATAACTGACTAGGATCAAGAGCCCGAAGATCAGCCCGAAGGAGCGGCTGGCGCGGTTGGTCATGATTCCAAGGGGCGCGGCCAGGATCGGCAGCAGCAGCATCGACAGCGAGAACACCAGGCGGAAGTGAAACTCCGATGCCACGGCGGAGGGAGCTATAACCTCTTCGGGCGGTTTGTCGGGTTTTGGATTGACCTCGGCGATATTGCCGTGGCGGCCCGCCAGCAGATTGATGCGATAGCCGCGCATGAGCTCCACCAGGGTCAACTCGCGCTCGTCGCCGCCGCGGCCGCGAAAACGCACGAGGTCGGACAGGTTCAACGGCCAGTCGAAGACGTCGAACTGCAGCGTCGAGGGGGCCTTGGTGGCCGGGTCCCACTCCGAGCGGTTGCCTTCGTAGAGGCGCAAGGAGACCGTACCTTCCATGGCGCCGGTCAGCAGTTCGCCGCGCTTGGCGGTGAGCGTGACGATATGGCCGTCGTCTTCCTGCTTGTGGGCGAAGACGCCGTACAGCTCGCGTCCGCCGCCGCGCGATTGCTCGACGCGCAGGGTGTAGCCGTTGGGCAGGCTCATGAACACGCCCTCGCCGATGCCCTGCTCGATGACGCCGGAGGTGATGTTGAACATCACCGCGCGAAACAGATAGCGCGTATAGGGCTGGATGTAGCCGGTGAGCAGCAGGTTGACGCCCATCATGAAGACCGCCAGCACCAGGGCCGAACGGATAAATCGACCCATACCGATGCCGCAGGAGTGGATGGCGTCCAGCTCCGACTGGGCCGAGAGCTTGCGGAAGGCCAAGAGCACGCCCAGGAACAGCGCCATGGGCAGTGCCAGGCTGATGTAATAAGGAATGAGATAGAACAACATCTGGAAGACAACCAGCGTCGAGACGCCGTTGCCGACCGCGATGTCCAGAAGGCGCATCAGACGTTCCATGCACAGGATGACCGCGGCGATGAACAGGATCACCACGATCGTCGGCACGATTTGACGCAGGAGGTAGCGGTCGATGGCTTTAATCATATATCCACTGCCGGCAAGGGTCGGGCGAGCCCCCCGCACCCCCGTCGCGAGCAGCCTTAACACTCGGGAGTGTAGGCGAGGCGGTCCGGGGGAGCCAGTGGGGCTTTTTCATACCATCCCAACACGTTAAGGATATAGCGTAGGCTGTTAAAACCTCTGCGCCACACAGCATTTGACCTCAAACCACAGCGCGACACCTCATCCCGTGACACCCCTTGCCGTCATCACCAACCGCGGAAGCACCCGTAATCTGCGCGGGGACAATTGGGTCGACCCCATGCTGTCAGCTGAAGTCAATGTGGTGCACGTGCAGATCGACCGCGCCGATCAGGTGGCGGACGCCGTCAGACAAAGTGCGGCCTTCGGTGCCCAGACCATCGCCGTCAACGGAGGCGATGGTACCGCCGATCTGGTGTTCGCCGCCCTGCTGAATAGCAGCGCCTATGGCGCGCTGCCGGCGCTGGCCCTGCTGCCGGCCGGCAAGACCAACATGACCACGGCGGGCTGGAGCCTGACCGGCACGCCTGAGGCCGCGCTCGCGCGCGTGCTGCAAAGCCGGCGCGACGGCACGCTGGCCCGCCACATCGTCAACCGCCCGGTCCTGGCCCTGCGCCAGAACGCGGCCATGCCGCCGCTGTACGGCGCATTTTTCGGCGCGGCGGAAATCGTCGACGGGATTCATTTTTGCCGCCGGCATATCTATCCGCTGAAGCTGCCCAATACGCTCAGCCACATGGCAGCTATGAGCGTGCTGCTGTGGCGGGGGCTTCTGGCGCGCGGCGACCGTGGCGCGGTGCACATCAGCGACGGCCGCGATGTCGTCGAGCAGGGCAATTTTTTCGCCGTGGCGGTGACGGCTTTGGACGAGCTTTTGCTAGGCCTGCAGCCGGCGACCGCATCCGATGACGGGGCCGAGCCCTTGCACTACATCAGCCTGCGCGCGGGCCTGCGGCCGATTGCGGGCATGCTGCCGGCGTTGATGCACCGTCGGATCACCTCGGGAGCCGGGCGCACCGTGCGGCGCATGGACCGCATCACGCTGCGTTTCACCGGCGCCTACACGCTGGACGGCGAGTTGTATGAGGCCAGTTCCGAACAGCCGCTGGAACTCGACGGCAATCATCGGCTGAACTTCATCAGGCTTCCGGCATGAGCAATCATCTGGACACCCTGATCACCGCCGAAGCCGACCGCGACACTTTTGCGGCCGCCAAAGCCTTCGCCGCGCATCTTGTGGATCATTACGGTCGGTCCAGCGCGGGCGTCATTTTCTACGGCTCGTGCCTGCGCCAGAAGACCGACATGGGCTTGCTGCTAGATTTCTATGTACTGGTGGACCGCTATGCCGAAGCGCTGCGCAGCTTTACGTCTGCGGCTTTCGCCCGCTTATTGCCGCCAAATGTCTACTATCACGAGATGGATTTCGAGGGCCGCAAGTTGCGCGCCAAGGTGGCGTTGATTTCCGTGGAACAGTTTGTGCATGGCGTCGGACCTGACAGCTTCGCCTCGAGCCTATGGGCGCGCTTCGCTCAGCCAGCGGCGATTGTGTATGCCCGCAACCCGGAAGTCCGGCGCAGATTGACCGACGGCCTGGCCAGTGCGGTGCGCACCACGATGATGAATGTGCAGCCCTTGATGAGCGGCGCCTATACCGCGCGCGATCTGTGGGTCAGGGCCTTCGCCGAAACCTATCGGGCCGAACTGCGGCCGGAAAAAGAAACCAAGTGTATCGAACTGGTGGACGCCGATCTCGCGCGCTACGAGGCCATCACGGGCGCGGCGCTTGGCGCGGCGCCCTATCAACCGGGCACAGCGGATGACCTGCAGCGCGCGGCGACGGCCTGGCGTCTGCGGCGCATTCAGGGAAAGACTTTAAATGTGCTGCGGCTGATCAAAGCAGCCTTCACGTTCCAGGGCGGACTTGATTATGCGACCTGGAAGATCGAGCGCCACTCAGGCGTCAAGATCGAGCTGACCGAAGCCGAACGCAAACGCCCTTTGCGCACGGGCGCTCGCCTTCTGCTGAAGACCGTGCGCCGCGGGGGCCTACGCTAAGGCGTTGGCCTGCTGCTGTGGGTGCGGCTATCCGGGCGGCGCATGGTGCGCGCGATCCGGGCGTGGGTGAAATGATCGATATTCTTGAAGAAGGCTTTTCTCAGCTCGGCGACATGCTGGCCGAGCCGGTTGATGACCTCATCGATCGGCGGCGCGGCGGCACGCGATAAAATGCGTTCCAGCGACCCCCATCCCATCGCCACCTCGATGTCGCCGAACCAATAAAATTCGCGCGGCGCCAAGGCCGTCGCGATGTCGAGAAAATCTTGCCCGTGATCGCGTGTGAAGCGCAGAGTCAAACAGTCGGCCTGGAAAATAAGCGTGCCGTGGTGCGGCTGCGACGGATCATAGGCTTCCTCGATCAGCTGGGCGGGTATGCCCGTGGCCGTCAGTCGAGCGCTGATCTGGTCGAGAAAAGCCGTCATCATCAGCGATGCTCCCGCGCTGATTATCGAGACCATGTTTTAGCACAAACAAAAACGCCGGGACTAATCCCGGCGTTGATGGCCACAAAACCTTAATATATCAGGCGACGGCGCTCCGCTTGCGGACCGGCAGGCTTTCGACCGGGGCGATGACCCCGACCTTGGCCGCAACTTCTGCGAAAATCGCGATGACCTTGTCGAGTTGCTCTTCGGTGTGGGCGGCGCAGAGGCTGGCGCGCAGCAACGAGTAACCGTAAGGCGTCGCCGGCGGCAGGGCGAGGTTGACGTAAACGCCAGCTTCGATGAGGCCGCGCCAGAACATCAGGGCGACCTGCGGATCAGGGGTGACGACGGCGACAACCGGGCTGTTCTCGCTGGCGACCTTTAGACCCAAGGCGGTGAGGCCGGCGTGTAGATGCTGGGCATTGCGCATGAGGCGCTTGCGCAGGGCGCCGCCGTTGCGCACGAGACCGAGGTTGACGGTCGCCGAGGCCACCACGGAGGGCGGCAGCGAGGCGGTGAAGATATAAGCGCGAGTGACCAGACGCAGGGTGTCGAAATCCGGGTGATTGGAGACACAGAAGCCGCCGACGGTGCCAACCGACTTCGAGAACGTGCCGACAATAAAGTCGACGTCGTCTTCGCAGCCGACTTCTTCGGGCAGGCCGCGGCCGTACTTGCCGAGCACGCCGACCGAGTGGGCTTCGTCCGAGAGCAGGTAGACGTTTTCGTATTTCTTCTTCACCGCGACGATCTCGGCCAAAGGCGCTTTATCGCCGAGCATCGAGTAGATGCCTTCGATGACGATCAGCTTGTTGCCCGGCTTGTCGGCCAGACGGCCCAAGCGCTTGTCGAGATCGCCAGCGTCATTGTGCTTAAAGCGGATGATCTGGGCGGAGCTGCCGCGCACGCCGTCGTAGATCGAGGCATGACAATCGGCGTCCATCAGGATGTAGTCTTCGGGGCCCATCAGCGTTGACAGGATGCCCAGATTGGCCAGGAAGCCGGTCGAGAAGACCATGGCGTGTTCTTTGCCGAAGAAATCGCACAGCGCGTCTTCGAGTTCTTTGTGGCCGTGATAGGTGCCGTTGGCGACGCGGCTGCCGGTGGTGCCGGTGCCGCAAGCTTCGAGCGCGTCATGCGCGGCTTTCAAAGCTTCGGGTGCGAAGGTCAGGCCGAGGTAATTGTTGGTGCCGACGAGGATGGTGTGACGGCCGGCGATGATGGCTTCGGTCTGCGAGAGGACTTGATCCATCTTCACTTTGAACGGATTGACGCCGCCGTCGCCGAGCATAGCGTCGCGTTGCGCCATCAAGGGAGCGAAGCGGTCAAACAAAGCGGCCATGTATTAGTCCTCTAACAATTGAACCAAAACTCGATCCGGAGCCGGTGGTCTATTCAGCGACGATCTTTTCGACCGCCACCGCCAAGTCCTTAATCGTCGCAATGTCCGGCAGGATGTTGAGGGGTATCGAGATATCGAAGGCATCCTCAACAACGGCCACGAACTCCATCACGACCAGGGAATCAAAGTTCAGGTCTTCGCTGAACCGGGTCCCCGGCGCGAACGCGGCGCCGGTCTTGTTGAACGTCTCCAGGATGTCGTAGAGCGCCGTGAGGGTTTCGGCCGACGGCTCCGTGCCGCCACTCATGTCCTAAACCCCATCCTGAAACGTTCCTCGTCCGCCCCTGCGCTTCGAAACGGCAATTATGTTGCAGGTGCTAAGGCTCAGAGTGGGGGAATGACGAAAAGGTTACAAATCAACTCAGCCGTTACGATGTTAACAGGCCCCGTGAGGTGTACCAGGTGACCGCATCTTTAAAGCCTTTTTCTATATCCCAGAGGGGCTTATAGCCCGGGAATAGGCCATCGGCGGCGACCCAGTCCGGATGCAGTAATTCAGGCACTTTGCCCCAGGACATTACCCCCGGCCGATGGGTCAGAGCGGCTGAGAGGCTCGCCAGGGCTCCGGCCAGGTAGAGGATTGGAGCCGGCACTGGGATCAGGCGGGGGGTGGTGCGCAAGGCCGCGCCGGCGGCGGCGGCGATCTCGGCCCAGCTATAAGCGCCGGGGGTGCCGTCATCGAACTCGATGGGCTGGTCGGGGAGGCTGTCGAGTTCCAGGGCCGCCAGCACCGCTCGGGCAACGTCGTCCACATGCACCAAAGACGCCCGGGCCCCCGCGACCATGGGGGCGGCGATGAAGCCGCGGGCGGCCATCTGGAAGACCTTGAGGGTTTCCAGGTCGCCAGGACCGTAGACCGCGGGCGGGCGCAGAATGATCGACGGCAGCCGGCCCTTGAGGCCGCGCAGGGCCTGCTCGCCGGCGCGTTTGCTGGCTGCGTAAGCCGACAGCCGCGGTTCGCGGGCGGCCAGCGACGACAATAGGATGAAACGCGGCGGCACCGGTTGGGCGGCGGCGATCTCGGCCAGACGGCGGGTGCCCGCCCCATTGATGGCCAGAAAAGCGTCGCGGTTCTGGGCCTTGATGGCGCCGGCGCAATGCACGACGGCGATGGTGTCCTTCACCAAGGCGTTCAGCGCGTTTTCATCGGTCAGAGAGCCGATCACCCAGGTGACCGCATCGGTGGTTTCCTCCTGTGCGAGGGCCGAAGTGCGCCGCGCCAGTGCGCGCACGTCGCAGCCGTAGTCCACCAGCGCGCGCACGATGCGCCGGCCGATGAAGCCGGTCGCACCCGTGACCGCGACGACGGGGAGTGCCATTACGCGGCCGGTGGCGTAGCCGGGAGCACCGGGATTGCGCCGGCGATGAACATGGTCTTGGCGCGACCGCGGGCGAGTTTGCCGGAGGTCGTCTTGGGCAGGCTGCGCGCCGGCACCAGCACGACGTCACAGGCAATGCCGACGGCTTCCTGCACGCGGGCGCGCACGTCGGCGGCGACGCGGGCGCGCTCGGCCGGATCGGACGGGCGGCATTGTACGAGAATGGTGGGACGTTCGACACCGTCGGCGTCGGCCAGCAGAATGGCGGCGCTGTCGCCGGACTTAAGGCCGTCGATGTGTTCCACAGTCCACTCAATGTCCTGGGGCCAGACGTTGCGGCCGTTGATGATCATCATATCCTTGGCGCGGCCAACGATGACGATTTCATCATCCAGCCAATAGCCAAGATCGCCGGTGTCGAGCCAGCCGTTCTGCAGACATTCGGCGGTCTCCGCAGGACTATTGAAGTAGCCCTGCATGATGCTGGGGCCAGCCACAAACACACGGCCCACTTGGCGCGCGCCGAGAACAGCGCCGGCCTCGTCGCGTACTTCGACGCTGTGCGCGGGCAACACGCGGCCGCAGGAGACGAAGGTGCGGCCTTCGGATTCCGCGACCGGATCGGCGCGATGGGCTTCGAGGGCGGCTTTATCGACGTGATCGGCTTTGATGCCGGTGCCGACGGGCGCAAAACTGACCGCCAGCGTAGATTCTGCAAGGCCATAGCTGGCGCAGAAGGCTTTGTCCGAAAATCCATATGGCTTGAAGGCGGCAGCGAAGGCTTGCATGACTTTTGGCTTGATCATCTCGCCGCCAATGCCAGCGACGCGCCACTTCGAGAGGTCAAGATCCAGCGCACCTTCGGCCATGTTGGAGACACGCCGCGCGCAAAGCTCGTAGCCAAACGATGGCGCATAAGACAGCGAAGCGCCGTTATCGCTGATGATCTTCAGCCAAGTCAGTGGACGGCGCGCAAAATCCTCTGTGCTGAGATAGTCGATCGACGACTGGCTGGTGACGCCGCCCAGCATGAAACCCACTAGGCCCATGTCGTGGAAGAACGGCAGCCAGGACATGGCGCGTTCGCCGGGCCGATTGTCGATGCCGTACTTATTCATGGCATGACAATTCGCGAGCAGGCTCTTATGCGTCACCATCACACCCATGGGAAACCGCGTCGAGCCGGAGCTGTATTGAATGTAGGAGAGATCGTCGGTGCCGCCGGGGCGCAGCTCGCCGTTGCCTTCCGGCAAAGCCGCGACATCGGCCAGCGTTCCGATAAGCTGGATCGGCAGGCCCGCCGCCGCTTCATGCACAAAGGGCAGGAACTCGGCGGGACCCAAGGCCATGCGCGCGCCCGAGGACAGCATCTGGCCTTTGATTTGATCGATGTAAGCTTCGCGCCGCCCGAAAGCGGTCGGCAGCGGCATAGGCACGGGAATGAGCCCGGCGTATTGGCAGGCGAAAAACAGGATCAGGAATTCAGGCGCCGTAGCGGCCAGCAAAGCAACCCGGTCACCAGGCTTGAGCCCGGCTGCGGCCAGGCGCCGGGCATGGCTGGCGGCCTGGTCGCGCAGGTCGCGGAATGGCAGCACTTTCTCAAGCTCGCCGCGTGCCGAATAGAAGTTGAATCCGGTGTCGCTTTTCCCGGCGTAATCCAAGGCTTCGCTGAGGGTTGCAAAGTCGGCCAACCGCTTGGGCAAGCTGGGCGTATCGCTGGGGGTCGGGCGCAAAACGGGCGCTGCGTCAGGGGCATGCTGCATGGCAACGGGTTCTCCCCCACAAGGGCGGCAAGGGTCAATTCACCGAATATTACAAATATTGCAGGCGGACCGAAAATGCAGCAATACGCTCGCTTAGAGCAACCGGGCTCGCGGGCGCGTGATTCTAAAAGCGCTGCGTCTGGTTTATGATAGCCGTCATTTCGCGGATTTTAGGAATGCCCATGGACAAGAAAATTCTGGCTGCCGCCGTGGTCGGCGCTGCCGCAATTGCCGGCGCGGTTGCGCTCGACGCCGGCAAGGGCCCCGCCGGCACCATGCCCGAGGCCCAACAGGCCAAAGGCAAAGAGCAGTGCTACGGCGTCGCCAAGGCCGGCGAGAACGGCTGCGCCGCCGCCAACGGCAGCCACACCTGCGGCGGGCTTTCGACCATCGACAACAGTGGCCAGGAATGGATGCTGGTGGACGCGGGCAGCTGCGTGAAGATGGGCGGCAAGCTGGCGGCCTTCGATGACCCGCCGGCCACAGCCCCGGCAGCCACGCCGGCGCCCACCAAGGACGCGACCTGAGCGAGGCGTGCAAGGATGGTGGCGTGGAGATTCCGCAGGCCGCCGGCATCGGATTGCGGACAGCGCATCTGGCGGCGTTCGCTGCTGAAGACTCGCCGACTGCCCCATGGCTCGAAATCCACAGCGAGACGTTTTTATGTGACGGCGGCCCGCGATTGGCCATGCTTGACGCCGTCGTCGCACAGTATCCGCTGAGCTGCCACGGCGTCGGCTTGTCATTGGGATCTGCCGACGGCCTCGACCCAGCCCATCTCGCGCGGCTGAAAAAGCTGTTTGCCCGCGTCCAGCCCGGGCTGATCTCAGAGCACCTGGCCTGGAGCAGCACAGGCGGTGCTTATCTCAACGACCTATTGCCCCTGCCCTATACCGAACGCGTCCTCGATATCGTCGCGGCCAATGTCGCCGCGGCCCAGGACAGTTTCGGACGGCGCATTCTGGTCGAGAATCCGTCGGCCTATATTGCCTTCGCCGATGAGACAATGGGCGAAGCCAAATTCCTGACACGGCTGGTAGAGCGCACCGGCTGCGGCATCTTATTGGATATCAACAATGTCTATGTGAGCGCCGCGAATACCGGCGGCGATGCGGCGGCATATTTGCGCGCACTGCCGACCATGGCGATCAGTGAAATCCATCTTGCCGGACACAGCGTTGCAAATGGAATGCTGATCGATACGCACGATGCGCGCGTGAGCGACGCGGTCTGGGCGCTTTACGCCGACACCATCGCCCGCATCGGCGCGCGACCGACGCTGATCGAATGGGACCGCGATGTTCCAGAGATCAGCGTCCTGTTGGGCGAAGCCCATGCGGCGCAGGTCATACTTGACCAACGGGCCGGGGGGCGACCCCATGCCGCTTGAGCTGCGCGATATGCAAAGCCGGTTCCGTGCAGCCGTGCTGGGGAGCGGGGATGGGGCGCTGGGCGCGTTGTTGCGGGCGGATGAAAACATCGCGGCCCGCGTCGCGGTACACCGCCATACCGTGCGCCGCAGTCTGGTGGAGGTGTTGGCGGCGGCCTACCCAGTGAGCCGGCGCATTGTCGGTGAAGCCATTTTCGCGCAGCTCGCCGACCGCTTTGTCGTCGCCGCGCCACCTTCTGTGCCGCAGCTTTCGGCCTACGGCGGCGCGTTCGCCGCTTTCATCGCGCACGCCGACATTGGGCAGCGTTTGCCTTACCTGGCTGATGTCGCGCGGCTGGAGTGGGCGCGGGCGGAAGCTTATTTTGCAGCCGATGCGCCGGCGCTCGACTTTGCACGTCTCGCGGCCCTGCCGCCCGAAGACATAGAGACCACTCGGCTACACCTGCATCCGGCATCACGTCTGGTTGCGTCGGCGTTTCCGATCCAGCGCATCTGGCAGGTCAACCAGCCCGAGGTCGCCGCCGTGCCGGAGATTGATTTGGGTGTCGCCGAAACGGTGATCATCACGCGCAAGGATCATCATGTCGCCACGCGCGCCATCGCAGCCGGTGATAGGGCGTTTTTAACGGCGATCGCGAATGGCGGGACGTTGGGCGAAGCAGCTGATAGCGCGGTGCGCATCGCTGCCGCTTTTGATCTGCGCCACGCGTTGCGGGATCATTTCATCGCCGGGACGTTCCGCGATGATGCGCAGCAATCTCTGACTTAGTGCGCCGACCCATGGATCCTAGTGACAAGCCCCGGATGACGGCAGGTTTAGGCCTCGTTTTAGCCCCTGACGTCGAAGCCGGTTTTTGCGAGCAGGCCGTAGAACTCCTTGATCGCCTTTTCCTTGTCGCCGGGATCGGGGATATCTGCGGTGAACTCAGAGATGAAGTCCTTGCGGCGCAGGTAGGACACAACGTTGTCGCGCGCGATGGTGGTCGCGCGTCCGACGGTCAGCACACCGGAGGCGCAGAAGGTCACGACCCGCGTAGCGCGTTCGCGGAAAACCAGGCGTTCGTCGTCGAGGCGCTGGATGACGCCCTGCGAGATGATGTAGTCGGACACCAGTTCGTCGAACTTGGCGGCGACCGGATCGCGCAGGCGGTCGGGCAGTGTTGAATCGAGCACCAACCGCTGCATGCCGGCGACTTCCTGCAACCGCGTCTTTTCCGTGCGCGCCTCGGGCGCGATTTTCTGGATGGTGTTCAGCTGGCCGCCGAGGTCACGCACTTGGCTTTCGATGAGCGCCTTCATGTCGGGCGTGCCGTTGGGGTCGTACATCGCCAGCAGATAGATGAACTTGCGTTTGCCCGACATGAGTTTGTCGCGCACGCCTTCCATGGCGCGCTTGCGGCCGGTGGGGCCGCCGATGTTGTTCAAGCGCGCCCAGCGCTCTGTCAGGCCAATCGCCACGGCGCTGCCACCGATCATGCCGTGATCGGTGATGACGCGGTCGAGCACGGTGTCGAAAAACACCTTGTCGGGAGCGATGTCTTCACTGTTGGTGAGACGCACCGCGCTGGACAGATCGCGTTCGAGGCGGTCCAGCAAAACCTTCTTCGAACGCGGCAGCAGGTTGGCCGCGAAAAGCTCATTGAGCAGCGCGACCAGTTCCTCGACGGCGAACTTGGTGGGTTTGCACTTGCCTTCCATCAAATCGAGGATGCGCATCACCGCGTCGCCCAAGTGCTTGGACACGCCGATGACATCCTTGATCACGGTTTTCGCAACAAAGATGTCGGACAGCATCTCGTCGACCATCGCCCGCGCGCGTTCGTCCTTCTGCGACTGCGCCATGGGCAGCAGTTCGCTCATCTTTCCGAGCCATCCCGTCCAATTGATCGATTGGCGGACGAAGGCAACGTGCGCTAGGTAATTGCGCTCCTCGGCGTCGGTGTAGCGTGCGTCGATGCGGCGCAGCAGTTCGTCGAGCGTACTACCCTTGAGCTCAGGCAGCTCCTTGCTATCAACTTCGCGGGCGCGCTTGGCGATGGAATCGACGGCGGCATAGATGACGTCGCGGCGCTTGCGTGCATCGCCATTGGAGACGCGTGCATGCAGCTGGGCAATTTTGTCTACCGCCGACGGCACCATGCTGTCGAGGTTGAGCATGCGCTTGAGATTTTTGTGGCTATGCAGCAGCTCGAACGGCGTCAGCTCCTGCTTTTCGAGGTATTTGGTGAACAGCCGCGCCATCGTCGTGCGCGCGGCGGTCTGATAATAGTCGGTGACCTTTTCACAGAGCGGGGCTGCATCAACCGGCGTGATGCTGAAGTCGTCGCCCTTTTCGGTCGCCTTCATCTGGCAGAAGATTTCCGACTCACGGCGGGAGTCGCTGCCGAAGCGCGATTCCTTGATGATGCGCACGCCCTCGGTGGTCTTCATGGCCAGGAGGTCGGCGGCCTTATGGCGCGCGGTTTCCTCCGTCGGCACCACCTCGAAAATGGCCCACCGTCCGCCCTTGTAGAGCTGGATTTCAAATGTTGCGCGTCCGAGGACTGCCATTCTGGTTGTCCCCACTCCGTTCCGTGGCTAGCGACCCCTATCCCCCAATGGAAGCGGGTACTCTTAGTCCCCGAAGGGTGTAACAAATTCCTTAACGTTCGGCAAAACGCCAAATCCCATGGCCGTAGGCCGGGGCTTAGCCGGCCAGACGATAGTCCTTGAATTGCTCCCGCGGGCGGGCTTTTTGGATTTTTCCGGTGGGCCCGATGGGCAGGGCGGCGACGTACTCCAGGGCATCGGGCAGCCACCATTTGGGCACCTTCTGGCCGAGGTAGAGGTTCATCTCGGCCAGCGTCGGGCGGGAGTCGCCCTTGGCCACGCAGACCAGCAGCGGGCGCTCCTGCCACCGGGGGTGGGGCACCCCGATCACGGCCGCGAGCGCTATCTCCGGATGGCCGGCGACGGCGTTTTCGAGATCGACCGAGCTGATCCACTCGCCGCCGGACTTGATGATGTCCTTGGCGCGGTCGGTGATGTGCAGATAGCCGTCCGCATCCAAGGTCGCGATATCGCCGGTGTCGAACCATCCGTCGGCGGTGAGCGCGGAGTCCGGCTCTTTGAAGTAGGCTTTGACGATCCAGGGGCCGCGCACTTGCAGCCGGCCGGAAGTGGTGCCGTCGTGGGCGATCTCATTATCCTCGTCATCGAGCAGGCGCAGATCGACATTGAAGAGCGCATGGCCCTGCTTCGACTTGAGCGCGATCTTTTCAGCGGGCGACAGATTTTCGAACTTGCGCTTTAGCGTATTGACGACACCCAAGGGCGCCATCTCGGTCATGCCCCAGCCTTGGTTGACCTCGACGGCGAACTCATGTTCGAAGACCTCGACCATGGCTGGGGGCGCCGCCGAGCCGCCGATGAGGACACGCGCGAGATTTTTCGGCTTGCGGCCGACCGCACGCATATGCGCAATGAAGCCCATCCAGATGGTCGGGACACCCTGGGCACAGGTGACGCCTTCGCTGTCCATGAGGTCGAACAGACTTGCACCATCAAGCGCACGGCCGGCGTAGACTTGTGCTGCGCCCACCATGGGCGCCGCATAGGGCACTCCCCAGGCATTGACGTGAAACATAGGCACGACGGGCAATGCGACGTCACGCCCGTTGATGCCGCAGGCCGACATCATGCCGTAGGAATGCAGCACCAGCGACCGGTGGCTGTAGAGCACACCTTTGGGCATGCCGGTGGTGCCCGAGGTGTAGCACAAGGATGCCGCGGTATTTTCATCGAACTCGGGCCAGATGAAGGTCTCGGGCTGCGGCGCCAGCAGATCCTCGTAGGCGGGAACGCCGACAAGCTCCGGCGGCATATGCGCGGCATCGGTAAGCGCAATGAAGTGCCGCACGCTGGGGATTGTCCCCTGCAGTTCGGCGGCGATTGCGGCGAAGCTGATGTCGAAGAAGACCAGGCGGTCTTCGGCGTGATTGAGAATGAAACGGATCTGCTCGGCCGGCAGGCGCGGATTGACCGTGTGGCAGACCGCCCCAATGCCGGCGACGGCGTAGTAGAGCTCGAAATGGCGCCAGGTATTCCAGGCCAGGGTGGCGACGCGGTCGCCGGGCTTGACCCCGAGGGTCAGGAGCGCGTGGGCCAGTTGCTGAATGCGCCGGTAGGTCTCGGCGTAGGTGGTGCGGTGAAGGGGCCCCTCGATGCTGCGCGTCACAATCGCCGTGTCGCCGTGGTAGGCGGCGGCGAACTGCATCAAGGGCGCCACCAGGAGGGGGCGATCCATCATCAAGCCGGCAAGTGTCATGGAATCTCCCGTTTCCGTCCCGGCTGCGATCATGACAGCCGCCGCGTTAACCTAAAAGTATCCAAATTATGCCAGCCTGATTCGAACCAAATCTGTGCCGCCATTGATGCCGCGGTGCGGCAGGAGCTGTTACATGACGACGAAAATGCGATTGCTGTGCGCCGTCTTGATCGGCGCGGTTGCGCTTGCCGGTTGCGGCAACGACAGCAAAAAGCGCGAGATCAAGACGATCAAGGAGCAGGTGCAGCGCGCCTATGGCACGAAGGACTTTGCCAAGGTGCTCAGCCTGTCGCAAAAAGGCTTTACGCTGGCCCACGAGATTGTCGGTGATAAATCGCCCGACACACTGTTCTTCGTGCAGGCCATTTCCGAAGGCCAGCTCAGCCAGCGCAACGTTCGCGGCGCCATCGCCGCGCTAAAGCAGGAGTTGGATCTGCGCGCTGCCGCCGGGCAGACGGAATCCAAGTTGCAGCCGCGCCGCACCCTGCTGATCAAGCTGGCCGAGGAGAACGGCGACACGTTGACCGCCGGCGCTCAGGCAGTACTCGTCGCCAAGGGCATCGAGATGGCCGACGGCAAGGACCCGCAGCGGGTCTATTACACCGAGACCGAATATCCCCGGGATCAGCATGCGCAGCGCGTCGAGGGCGACGTCGAAATCTCCTATGGCCTCGACGCCACGGGTGCGGTAACCGACGCGCACATCTCGAAATCAATGCCGCCGATCGTTTTCGATCAGGCGGCGCTGGAAAGTTTCAGAAAGTGGCGCTTCACGCCGATGCTGGACCGTACTGGAAGACCGGTTTCGTCGTCCGGCTTCAAGTTCACCGTCGCCTTCCGCATGCCGCCGCGCTGAGTTTATTGCGCCGTTAAGCAGGCGGTGGCGATGCCGACGACCTTCTCCATGACCTCGGGCGGTGGCTGCTGACCGTTCACAGCGCTCTTGTTGTAGGCTTCCATTTCTTTGGCGGTCATGCGCGCCTGGACTTCGCGTACCAGGCACGTGCACAGCTTGCTGCGGTCGCCGGAAATACCCTGCGCACTTTCTTCGAGGAAACCCAGGCACATTTCCTGGAGCGGGTTGCCCGACGATTTCGGCAGAGTTTGCGCGAAGCCGGGCAGCGGGATCAGCGTGATGAACAAGAGGGCGGCAACGGATTTCATGGCTATCCCCCTCTGAAGACGGCTAGGCGGCCTGCGCTTCCGACTGGATCAGCAGCATGTAAAGGCCATCGGCGGTATTAGTGCCGCGCAGTTTTTCACAGGTGCGGGCATCGCGCAGAAGGCGCGAAACACGGGCCAGCGCCTTGAGATGGTCAGCCCCGGCGCCCTCGGGCGCCAGCAGCAGGAAGATCAAATCGACGGGCTGTTCGTCGATGGCGTCAAAATCGATCGGCTTGTCGAGTTTGGCGAAGACGCCGTACAGACGCTTGAACTCGGGCAGCTTGCCGTGCGGAATCGCAATGCCGTTGCCGACGCCGGTTGTGCCCAGGCGTTCGCGCTCCAGCAGCGTTTCGAAAATCTTCTTGTCGTTGACGCCAGTGATCTGCGCGGCATGGCGCGCGAGTTCCTGCATCCCTTGCTTTTTGCTGCTAGCCTTCAGGCCCGAAATCACCGCTTCGGGTTTGATGAGATCACTGATTTCCATGTCGCGCCCTTAAGCCGCCGTACCAAAAGCTAGCGTTCGCCGGCGGGGCAAGCGTGAACTGGATGCGGACAAAACCGATTTCATACGAGACGATAAACTCGACCGTTATTTTTGTTCACTGTCGCATCGGCTAGTGCCGCGTCTCCCCCGTCATACAATGATGACGCCCAAGAAACCGGTAGCCGAAAATGGCGGGCGGCGCAGCGCGTGCCGCAGGCCTTTCAAAAGGTGGCGGAACATAGGCGCGACCCCCCGGGAAGTCAAGAATTGAGGGTCGAGATATTAACGCCCGGTGTAGCCGGCCGCCTTGTCGCGGCGCCGCTGAACCGAGGAGGGAATATTGAGCGAATCCCGGTACTTCGCGACAGTGCGCCGGGCGACCTCGACGCCGTCGGTGCGCAGGATGTCAACGATGCGGTCGTCCGACAGCACGTCGGTCAAGGCTTCGTTATCAATCAGGATCTTGATGCGGTGGCGCACAGCCTCGGCTGAATGCGCGTCGGCGCCGTGGGCCGAGGGCAACCCTTGCGTGAAGAAATATTTCAGCTCGAAGATGCCGCGCGGCGTGGCCATGTATTTGTTGGTGGTCACGCGGCTGACGGTGCTTTCGTGCATCTCGATGGCGTCGGCGACATCGCGCAGAATCAGCGGGCGCAGGTGCTGCACGCCGAGACGAAAGAAAGCCTCCTGCTGTTTGACGAGTTCGGTCGCCACTTTCAGGATCGTTTCCGCGCGCTGGTTCAAGGCCTTCACCAGCCAATTGGCGGACTGAAGCTTTTCGGCGAGGAAGTCCTTGTCGGTTTTGGTGACACCGCCGCGGCCGATATCGCTGATATAACTGCGGTTGACGAGCACGCGCGGCAGGGTGTCCGAATTAAGCTCGATCCGCCAGCTGCCGTCGGGGCGCGGCGACATGATGACGTCGGGGATCACCGCTTCGGTGATGGAGCGCTCAAATTTCAGGGCGGGCTTCGGGTCGAGGGCGCGCACCTCGGAGATCATGTCCTGCAGGTCTTCCATCGACACGGCGCAAATCTCGCGCAGCTTCTTGATGTCGCGCGCCGCCAGCAATTCGATGTTGGCGATGAAGGCCGCCATCGCCGGGTCGAAGCGGTTGCGGTCCTCCAGCTGCAGACGCAGGCACTCTTTCAAGTCGCGCGCGAAGACCCCGGCGGGGTCGAAGCGCTGCAGCAGGGCGAGCACGCGTTCGATGCGCGGCACATCGGTGCCGAGTTGCTCGGCGGCGTCGGCGAGACTCATGCGCATGTATCCGCTCTCGTCGAGCTGATCGATGAGGAACACGCCGATGAAGCGTTCGGCGGGTGCGGTCACGGATAGATTGAGCTGCTGAATGAGATGGCTGCGCAGGTCGGGGGTATCGGCCAAAGTGCGCTCGAGATCGGGCATGTCGCCCGACATGCTGGTGCCATTCCAATTGTCGGCGTTGTGGGTATCCATGCCGCCCCGGTCGCTGCCGTCATCGCCCAGGGCCGAATTGCTGTCGGATATGGACGATTCCACGTCCAGAGGCGCATCGGTCTGGCCGTCGACGGCATCAACCACCGACAGATCGTCACCCTGGCGATCATCGGCATTGCCGGCACTTTCCGTCAGCGCGCCGGTCTCGCCGGCGTCGTCGGTTTCGAGAAGTGGATTGGAGGTGAGTTCCTGCTCGACGTATTCCGCCAGCTCAATCGCCGACAACTGCAGCAGTTTGATCGCCTGCTGGAGCTGGGGCGTGATGACGAGGCTTTGGCTCTGCCTCAGGTCTAAACGTGGCGCGAGGGCCATGGAAAAGGGTCACCGGCTCGGGATTTCCGCACTGATCTGCGAAAGCTCGGCCCCCTAGAAATCAGAAGGCACCGGCTTATGCAAGAACCGGTCCACTTTTAAGGAAAATGTTTAAGAATTCGGTGACGCGGTCGCCTAAAGGCTGAATCGTTCGCCCAAATACACGCGCCTAACCCCTTCATGGGCCACGATTTCAGAGGGGCTGCCCTCGAACAGTACGGTGCCCTCGTGAAGGATGTAGGCGCGGTCGATAATGTCGAGGGTCTCGCGGACATTGTGGTCGGTGATCAGCACGCCAAGGCCGCGGTCCTTGAGGTGGGAGACCATCTCGCGGATTTCACCCACAGCAATGGGATCGATGCCCGCCAGGGGCTCGTCAAGCAGGATGAAGCTGGGCCGCGAGGCCAGGGCGCGGGCGATCTCGCACCGGCGGCGCTCGCCGCCCGACAGCGCCAGGGCCGGCGAGCGGCGCAGGTGGTCGATGGAGAACTCGCGCAGCAGGGCATCGACCAGCGCGCTCTGGGCAGCTTTGTCGGTCTCGACGACTTCGGCGACGGCGCGGATGTTGCCTTCAACCGTCATGCCGCGAAAGATCGAGGCTTCCTGGGGCAGATAACCGATACCCAGGCGCGCGCGCCGGTACATCGGCAGCGGCGTGATGTCCTGGCCGTCGAGGTAGATCTTGCCCTGGTCGGGGCTGATGAGGCCGGTGACGCAATAGAACGACGTGGTCTTGCCGGCGCCGTTCGGACCCAAGAGGCCCACGGCTTCGCCGCGCTTCACCGACAGGCTGACATCGCGCAGCACGGGCCGGCCCTTGAACTGCTTGCCGAGATTGCGCACCACTAGGCCCGCGTCGGACCCGGGCTGTGTTGCCGCCCCAGCGCCCATGTCGTTTACCGTATCAGGCGTCATTTCTGTCCTTCTTTAGCCGGCGCAGCGGAAGGCGCGGACGTCTGCTTCGGGCTGGGCGCAATCAGCGCCGAGACCCGTCCATTTTCCTTCACACCCGACATGCCGGCTTCCTTGGCGCTGGCGTAAAGGCGGCTGGTGCCGCCCTTGACGTTGACCACGGCAAAGCCGCCGCCGAGCTGATTGTTGTTCTGCGTGATTTTGACACCGCCGTCGAGGGTGGCAATGCCGGTTTCAAGATTGTAGGTGCCGCGGTCGCCGCGCACGGTTTCTTTTTCCGTCTCCATGCGCACGTTGCCGAAGCCCTGGATAAGATTGATATCGCCGCGATTTGCGGCGAAAGCGGTTTTGGTCGCACCTTTGGCCGCGGGTGTGGTGTCTTCCCTAAAGAACGCGATCAGCTTGTCGGCGTGCAGGCGGCGCTTGTCTTTGTCTTCGGCGAAGGCCTGGCCTTCGGCGACGGCGACACGTTCGTTAGACCAATACTGCAAAGCCTGATGGGCGGTGACCGAGCCTTCGGGATTTATCAGCGTTACCAGCTTGCCTTCGAGCACAAGCACGCCCTTGTCGAAATCATAGATCGCCGAATCACCGGTAGCGGTTTCGCTGGCGGACTTCATGACGACGCTGCCGCTGGCGAACACACGGTACACCTCGCTGGCGCCGTCGGCCTTGGTGCGATAGTCGGCGATTAGCTCGTCGCCGGTCACTGTGACGTCGCCCTGCACGGCCTTGGCATTGCCGCGCGCAATGACGCGTTTGTTGTCCTGCTGCAATTCAATGCCGACCTGGGCGGTGACATCAATCGGGCGCTCGCCGCCGTCGAACTTGAGTGATTGCGCATGGGCCGGCGCGTTGAATGCACCCGCGACAACGGCGACAAGAACGAGGAGGGATCTGAACATACTCATGGTTTGGTTTGGGCCTGTGGCGCGGAAGGGGGAGCGGCAGGACTCGGTTGCGCCGCGGATTTTGTTTTGGCGTCGGGATTGAATGTCACGCGGGCCGGGCCTAGGAATTTCATCGTGCGACCGTTCTCGGACATATCAAAACCACCATCGGCCTGCATGGTGCCGTAGGGACCCTCGCCGCTGACCGGCTGGCGGCCCGTGGCGGTTCCGGCCTTCAGCATGACCATGGCCTGGCTGGTTTTGATCTGATTGCCCTGATCCTGGAACACCGTCACTTCGCCGGAAAGATCGAGCTTTTCCTTGGCGCGGTCGTAGAGACCTTGCGAGGCGGCAGCCTGAAGGTAGGTGCCGTTGGTAAGATTGATTTCGGCCTTGGGCGAAACCAGGTCGATGGCGTTGTCATCTTTGGTGTGCTGGCGCACGCCCTGGGCGGTCACGGAATAGGGCTGGCCCTTTTCGTCGGTGCCGAAGTAGCGCGCGTTGGTCATGCTCAGCGTGTCGTTGCTGGAGCCTTTGACGAGATCCATGCCGATACGAAAGCGGGCGTCGTCGTCGCGGAACTGCGGCAGCACCACCACCAGCAACAAGAGAATGCCGGCAGCCACGGGAAGCGCGAGTTTCATCGCCGAAACGAAGCGGCTGTACTGGGCGACCGATTGCCCAACTTCGGTCTGGCGCAGCTGCCAGATCGTGACGCTGTCGGCTTCGTGGTTGGGGCCTTGGTTGGAGCGGGGCCCGGACGCGGAACTGGAGGGGGTATCGGCGGTGGGCTTGGAGGTATCGGGGCTCATACGGCACCCGCGCGCAAAATGTCGTGCATGCGCAGGATGCCGACGGGCTTGCCATCCTCGGCGACGAAGACGCTGGTGATCTTCCAGTCGTTCATGCGCCGCATGGCTTCGGCGGCTAGCATATTGCGCGCTGTGGTCTTGGGATCTTTGGTCATGATGTCGCCGGCCACGAGCTTGAACAGATCGCCGCGGATGTGGCGGCGCAGATCGCCGTCGGTGACGATGCCCACGAGACGGCCGCCGGCATCAACCACACCTGCGACGCCAAAGGTCTTGTTCGTCATGACCAGCACGACATCGGACATCGAGGTGCTGACCTGAACCAGCGGCAACTCGTCGCCGCCATGCATCAGATCTTCGACCTTGAATAACTTGCGCCCCAGGTGACCGCCGGGGTGAAAGACCTTGTAGTCGTCGGCGGTGAAGCCGCGGCGCTCGAGAAGGGCCACGGCCAAGGCATCGCCCATCGCGAGCGTCAGCGTGGTCGAGGTGGTGGGGGCCAGACCCATGGGGCAGGCTTCCGGCACCGGCGGCAGCAGCAGCACAATCGTTGCCGCTTGCGCGAGTGTCGAGCCGGCTTTGCTGGTGATCGCCACCAGCGGGATGTCGAAGCGCTTGGCGTAGCCGACAATGTCGTGCAATTCGCCGGCCTCGCCGGAATTGGAAATCGCCAGCACCGCGTCGCCCTTGGCGATCATGCCGAGGTCGCCGTGGCTGGCCTCGCCCGCGTGCACAAAAAATGCTGGCGTGCCGGTAGAGGCAAGCGTGGCGGCAATCTTGCGGCCGACGTGGCCGCTTTTGCCGACACCGGTGACGATGACGCGGCCGGTGACGCCGGAGAAAATATCGAGGGCAGAGGTGAACGGCACGCCGAGGCCGGCGCTCAGCGCCTCAAGGCCTTCCTTCGCGGTCTCAAAAACCCGCCGGGCGGCGGCGATGCCGTCGGACGACGCGGTTTTCGCAGGCGACGTTTGCGCCGGCTTATGGGAACCGATGGCGGAGATGGCACGTGTCCTATGCAGTTGGCGATGGCGGCGAGGCGTGAAACCTCACGTAAATGTCCGCGGCGAAACCCAGTGAATGCCCGGGCCAGCCTAGCGGTCCGGGCCGCTCTCGGTCCTAGGGGCGGAAAGTATCGTCTATGGTGCCTGGGGGTCAACCCGCCCGGCCCGCGCCAAGATGACAAATTCTGCAGGATTCGTAAGAATCACCAATGGGATAGCCCTACCGAAGCCGGGGCGGCCCGCTTCGTGCCTAATGGGCGAAGATGTCCTCGTCGGCCCAGCCGGCAAGGTCGAGGGCGGCGCGGTCGGGCAAGAAGCGGTGGCAGGCGTCCAAAAGGGCCGTGCGACCTTCGCGGGTCACCAGGCGCTCCATCTCGGACTTGAGCTTGTGCAGATACAGCACGTCGGAGGCGGCGTAGTCGATCTGCTCGGTGGTCAGCGTGGGCGCTGCCCAATCGGAGGACTGCTGCTGCTTGGACAACTCTACGCCCAACAGCTCTTTGCAGAGGTCCTTGAGGCCGTGTTTGTCGGTATTGGTGCGCACCAGACGCGAGGCCGTGCGCGTGCAATAGACCGGCTCGCAGCGCACGTTCAGATAGCGCTGGATCATGGCGAGATCGAAGCGCGCGAAATGGAAAATTTTGACCACCTTGGGGTCAGCCAGCACAGCCGCCAGATTGGGGGACGGCACGCCTGGCAAAATCTGGACGAGGTGGGCGTGGCCGTCGCCGCCCGACAACTGGACGAGGCACAACCGGTCGCGGTGCAAGCGCAGGCCCATGGTCTCGGTATCAACGGCAACGCTGCCGCTGAAGGTGACGTTTTTGGGAAGGTCGCCGCGGTGCAGATGGTTGGTCACGCCTGCAGTCCTCATGAAGCCAGGGCCGCTGGCGTCCTGCAAAAGACCCGCCCGCAGCCGAAGAAGCTATCTATACGAGCCATTAGCCGCTGGCTCAAGGCCGGGAAAACGGGGCGAATTGCAGCGCTGTATGCCGCCTCTTAATGCTGCGGTTCGTCGGGCGGCAGGTCAAAGGCGTGTTCGGCCGGCACATTCGCATTTATTCCGCCGTCGTTGCCGGGATCGCCCGGGGGGACCAGGGAATAGAAGCCGGAAATCTTGATTTGCATGACGACATTTTGGGGCGAGCGGTTCTCCACATACCAGCCGTGAATGCCGTCAAAGGGCGCTGTCAGCGCACCGCTGCCGCGCACCGCTTCGGCTTCTTTGTAGGTGGCAACGGTTTCCTCTTGGGCGCCGGTCAGGGTCTGGCCGTGAAAATCCGTGTAAAATTCCTTGGGGTCGGTGAGTTCGGCAACGCTCCATTCGTAAATCAGCGTCGCACCTTTTTTCATGCTGACCTTGTATTCGAGAGCGTTGCCGCGCGTTGGGTCTTTAAACTGGCGGAGCGGGATATTGACGACGTCGCTGCGAAAGCCGGTGTCGTATTCATGTGAGACGGCACCACTGCCGGAACCTTCAAAGGCAACCTCGGACGGCGCCCACAGACGCGCAAGGCCGGTCATTTTGCCTAGACCCAAGGGGTCGCGATTGAATTCGGCGGGCAGCACCGCGCCGAACACGATCACCGTTCCGACGGCGAGCGCTGCAACGGTGATGGCGAGAATGGTGCGCGACGACAATGTCTTCTGGGCCTGTTCAGGAGCGGTCATCTCAGGCGCCCTTGCCAAGGAAATATCCTGCCAGCTGATATTCCATGAGCATAAAGCCGGCCATCAGGATCAGCGCATTGGCGGCGACAGCAACGCGGCCGAAACTGGCGGTACGGCGCCACCACACCATGAAGCCGAGGATAACGGACAGGGCGATCAACTGACCCAGTTCCACGCCGATATTGAAGCCGACCATATTCGCAACGAGGCCATTTTCATTGAGCTGAAACGCTTGGAGCTTGGTCGCCAAGCCGAAACCATGAATCAGGCCGAATGTACCGACCGCGACTTTGTCGTTGGGCTGGACGCCAAGCACCTGCCTGAAGCCGCCGAGATTATCGAAGGCCTTGTAGACCACCGAGAGCCCAATGATGGCGTCCACGAGATAGGCGTTCACCTCGATCTTGAGCAGGACACCGGCCAGCAATGTGATGCTGTGACCGATGGAGAATACCGTGACGTACAGCGCCACATCCCGCAGACGATAGAGAAAGAAGATCACGCCCAGAATAAACAGCAGGTGGTCGTAGCCCGTGACCATATGTTTGGCACCGAGATACATGAACGGCAGGATCTCGGGGCCGGTCGTCGCAGCCACGAAAGCGCCGTCCTTGCCGCCAATGCCGTGGGCGAAGGCGCCGTTGCCGCCCGCCAGAATAAGGAAAATGCCGAGCGCCACGGCGGCCCGGGCGAGGCGCTGCCGGACAGGTCGTTCGGCGTTTCTGCTATCCAAATGCACTAAAGTTTCCTTGGATTATTCGCAGTGCTGGAATCAAAAGTACCGGGATTAAATGTACCTAGCACCGATCTATGCGAAGCCCTTTTGCAAGACCGTACGCCGCCGGCCCGATATCCGCTAGAGTTGGTAAAGCCGAAGCCTGGGTAAGTGATGAAAAAAATTTCGGTGCTGATGGGGCTGATGGTTTGTTCCGCGGCCGCGCTGGCCGCCGAGGCCGTCAAAGGTCCGCCGAAGCCCGGCATTCCGGGCGCTCAGGAAAAAGTCGCGGCGCTGAAGCTCGCGCACACCATAGAACTCGGCGGGTTTCCCGACTGGATGATGCTGACCGGCGGCAGCGTCTAGATCAGCAACTCACCTAAAAATCTCGTCAATCGCGTCGACGCCGCCACCAACCAGATTACCGCGACGGTCGCGGTGGCGGGCAAGCCCTGCTCGAACCTCGCGGCTGTCTTTGGCAGCTTCTGGGTGCCGGTGTGCGGCGACACACCGGGCCTTGCACGCATTTACCTCGTCAGCGCCCAGATCTCTACTGTTCTGCCCCTTGCCCCGGCGGAATCCGAAGGCCGCATCACCGCCAGTCCGGACAGCGTCTGGATGGTGACCGACCAAATGGGCACGCTGGTGCGGATCGATCCCGCGACAAATACCGTGCGCCAGAAAATCCAGCTGCCCGCCGGCTCCTATAATCCTCTGTTCGCTGACGGCCTGATCTGGGTCTAGGCTTTCAAGGACAGCCAGTTGATCGCCGATGATCCCGCCAGCGACACCATCGTTGCGACAGTCGCCGTCGGCCCGCAGCCGCGGTTCCTGACTGCGGGCGGCAACTCGGTATGGACGCTCAATCGGGGCGACGGCTCGATCACGCGCGTGGATACAAAATACGCAAAGGGACGGTAACAAAATCGGTATAACAAGGGCTTAGCCGTGGGCGCACATACCCAGGGTGACCGCAATTCGCGGCAAGATAACGTTTGCTACAAAAGGCTTTGCCCTGAGCATTGGGCATGCAGCTCTCCTTGAAGGATTTCGAGCCACTGCATGGACTGTTTGAGATCAATTGCATCGTCGTCGTTGGCCTTCACACGGCGTGACCCCGCAGCTAGATATGGGCGCGTAGCCGGGTTTCTCATTTCGACGGTAGTTCGAGCGCTGTGGTTCTGAGACACGTCCTGACCCTCTGGGCTGAAGCGGCGGCGGAATGTGATTCCTCTGTCGTTATAAGCACCGGGATCACCGAATAGTTGCTGCCCGCCGGCGCATTTGCCATCTACCTGACGCGCGGGGGCTAAGGCCGGCAATAGCTCTGTGAGCGAGGTCGCAATCTCTTTGCAACCTTCAGACGCTTTGCACGTTGGCGGCTAAGTTAGCTGCCTACAACCGCTGCGGTGTGGGCGCGGCAAACGCTGCTATGGGAAGGTGCGCGCGCCTTTTCCACTCTTCGAAAAATCTTGATGTGCACGAGCAAGTTAGGAGCAATGCAGATGGCCGACTTCTTAACCGTTGCTGTCTTAGACCAGATAGCCCAGGAACGTGAGTCCGCGCTCCCGACGAGCCGCGCAACGCCCGGCGCAGTTCCGCTTATCGCCGGGGTCTGCGCTGCGGTCATTGGCGCAATCGCGCTGACCGGCTGGATCATCAACATCGAAGCCCTGAAGCGGGTCCTGCCTCTGCAGGTCGCCATGAATCCGGCGACGGCGGCCTGCCTTGCTCTCCTCGGACTCGCTCTGATCGGCCTGACATACGCGGCACGGCACGGCTTTTCGGTGATGGTTTCGCTAAGCCGTTTCATCGGAGTAATCGTTGCGGCCGTCGGCATGGGAAAATTTATCGAGCTTCTCTCCCACGTGAATATCGGCATCGATCGTCTCTTGTTCACGAGACAGCTCGCCGAGCATACCTCATCCGTCACCAATCAAATGGCGCCCAATACTGCGCTTTGCCTTTTCTTCCTTGGGGCCGCCCTCATATGCTTGGCCGGCCCCAGCCGAAGGTTGGTGTCCGTTGGCCAAATTTGCGCCCTGAGCGCCGCCGTGATTGCTGCGATTGCCATCGCCAGATATTTCCCCGTGGGTCTGCACAGCGCAGCCGTCTGTCTTATCCTATCGCTCGGTTTGCTTTGGACCCATCCTCACCACGGCATCATGGCCGTGGTCATTCGTCGCGACATGTTCACGCGTTCAGAATTGCCGTTCAGTCTGCCAATGTTGACCGGAGCGTTCATAACGCTCGTGGTTATAATTTGCGCGTCGTTTTGGGGCGAAGAGCAAATTCGATCTTCGATCAACGTGACGGCGAAGATTCGTGAATCCCAGTTCGACGTCGAGCGCATGCTGACGTCGCTAGAAGGGGCCGAGGCCGGGCAGCGCGGGTTTCTTCTGACCGGTGAGGAAAAGTACGTTACGTACTTCGAAAACGCAGCCGCGACTCTCGACGGCTCTCTACGCGACATCAATGACCAGGCCCGCAACAACACACCACAGCGCCAGCACCTCGACGAGATCGGTGTGCGGGTAGACGCCATACTTGTGGAATTGCGGGGATCGCTTGCTATCGCGCGCACAATGAACGCCGCGGCGGCGGCCGCATTGTTCAGAGGCGGCGAAAGCGCGTCGTTGATGGATCAAATTCGCGCCACCATCGGCTTAATGGACGCCGAGCAGGACGCCTTGCTCGAACAGCAGGCGGCACGTCAGGAAAAGATACTTCTGCTGGTACGCCTTGCCGAGGCCTTTGGCATCGTCATTTTGGCGATAGCGGGCGTGACTTTGACCCAGCAAGCGAAACAGGCGCTGAATGCTCAGAAACATGCAAGAGAGCGCGAAACCAGCGCGACGGCCGCGGCCACCGCCGCCAATCGGTCCAAGTCCGAATTCCTTGCCAGTATGAGTCATTAAATACGCACACCTCTGAACGGCGTCATCGGTAACCTTGAATTGCTGGCGCAGTCTGATCTGGCGCCGGAGCAGGAAGAACTGCTGTTCGACGCCGATAAGGCCGCCAAATCGCTATTGGCCCTCATCGGTAACGTGCTCGATTTCTCCAAGATCGAGGCGGGCAAGCTTGCGGTCGAAAATGTCGATGTAGAGCCCGACCTCGTCATCCAGGAAGCCGTCGACATTGTCCAGAGCCGCGCTCGGCAAAAGGGCATACAGGTTAGCGCCTCGGTTGGCGCGGGCGTACCGGCCACCATCAAGGGCGATCCCACCCGCATACGCCAAATCTTGCTCAATCTGCTCGGCAACGCCGTAAAGTTCACGGCTGCAGGTGGCGTGCATATGCGTCTTTCCGTCAAGGCGTGGGACGGTGATATCTGTCATCTGCTGTTTGCCGTTCACGACTCCGGCAGAGGTTTCGACGCCGCGAAAGCGGACGAGTTGTTCGAACCATTCACCCAGGACAACAAGAGTTCGAGCGACATGACCGAAGGCACCGGCCTTGGTTTGTCGATCTGCCGGCGCTTGGTTGAGACCTTCGGGGGCGAGATCGGCTGCGACGGCGTGCCGGGCGGCGGGGCAACGTTCTGGTTCACCCTGCCGGCGCCGGTGGTGACCCCGGAGCAAACAGGACCACGCACGGACCTAAGTCACCGCACGGTTTTGTTCATCGCGCCGCCGTCGAGTCAGCAGCCGCGGGAGCTGCTGGCTTATTTTCAAGCCCGCGGCGCGACTGTGCTGATGGCTGAAGATTCCGAGGCCGCACTTGTGATCGGCCGAAAGTCGCTTTTGAACGGCGAGCATATCGACCTTGCGATTCACGTCTTGCAGGGATCCGCGTGGCCAGCTGCTGAGGTGGCTGCAACCCTTCGCGAGTTGGGCGCGGTGCCGATCATCGCCGGGAGCGCAGGCGCGGCACCGGATTGGCGCAGGGCCTTGCATGCCGGCGCATCCTATCTCCTGGTTGACTCATCCGTTGAACCGCCATTCGATCGCAACATTCGCCGGATATTAGGAGGAACGACGAAAGCGTCTACAAGACTTGCGCGCGGGCATCGCGTTGACTTCGCCGACCGCACGGCGCTTGTCGGCAAGCCCCTTTTAGTCGTCGAGGACCGCCTGGTTAATCAGACCGTCATTAAGCGCCAGCTAACGGCACTGGGCATCAGCTGCGCTATTGCCGCGAACGGCCTGGAAGGCCTCGAAAAAATCAAAAGCGTCGAACACTTTGATGCCGTGTTGTGCGATTGCTCCATGCCGAAAATGAACGGCTATGAATTTACGCGTGCTCTGCGCCGGCTCGAACTGGACGGGGCAGACGGTGCACATATGCCGGTGATTGCGATGACGGCGAACGCCTTCCGCGAAGACATGGAAACCTGTTTCAACGCCGGCATGGACGACTTCATCAGCAAGCCGGTCATCATGGCGCGCCTGGTTGCGGTCTTGCTGCAATGGCTGTGCGCCGACGCGGCGCCCGCTGTTTCGGGCGGCGGCCCCGATGCGGCCGCGCTGGCGCGCCCGACGGGTCCGGTTCATTTGGCCGCGGTCTTTGAGCTGATGGCAACCGACGACCGCAAGGTCGTTGTTGGTCACCTGAAGGACTTCAGCAGTGTGGCCTGGACATCCTGGAAGCACGTCGAGACCAACGCAAGCGACAGCAATACGGCCGAACTCGGTCTGGCGGCGCACGGCGCCAGAGGCGAGGCCCAAAGCGCGGGCGCCACCGCTCTGGGCGAACTTTATGAGAGTCTGGAATTGAGCGCCAAGGCCGGAGACATGGGCAGCGTTGCCCGGGTAATGCGGCGCATCCCGGCTGAACTCGCCCGCGTTGCCGATTTTATTGATGTCTACAAAACGGGTGCGCAAACATGACCACCAACTATGAACGCAATTTCAGCAACATTAGGTTTCTCGTCGCCGACGACAAGCTGTTCATCCGCAAGACGTTGCGGAGCATGCTGTTGCGATTACATGCGAAGAATATCTTGGAGGCAGAAAGCGGTCGTGAGGCGCTCGACGTACTCTCCAAAGCCGGCGGTCAAGTCGACTGCATTATCAGCGACTGGAGCATGGGGCCTATCAGTGGACTCGAATTCCTTCGTACGATCCGCACCAGAAACGCCGAATTCACGGCGCCGGAAACTCCCTTCATCATGCTGACAGTGCACGCCGAGTCCGAAAGAGTTCATTCAGCGTTGGCGCTCGACCTTCACGGCTATGTCGTAAAGCCGGTGTCATTTCATCACCTTGTCAGAGCCATCGATTCCGCAATGGGGCGCAATATCGACTTGAGACCCGCCGGATACTATCACGCCGTCGGAGGCGTCGATGGTTCAGCGGCGGACAACGAACACATATCCCCCCCGATCTCATGGGTCATGTGGATGAGCCGATTAGCAAAGCGCCAGCAGTTCCAAGAGTGTTTGCAGAAAATTCGCCAAGAAGCGACGGGACTCAATCAGAGACGGACCGGCCCGCCGCCAAGACCCCAAAATAAGCGCGAAAGCCCAATGACGCAAATTCCCGTCGGCACGGTTCTGGCCGAGAACATCTACGACCCCAACTTCGGCCTTCTCGTTGAAGGCGGCACCCAGATGACTCCGGCGCTGCTAGACAGGCTTCATCAATTGGTCGTGGCGAGCGGCCAGGAGTTCAAACTCTGGATCGGGGACCATTAACCGCTTTCTGACGGATTCGTTATTTCAAAGCCGCGACGACGCTGTCGAAAAAATCGAAAGTGTTGATCGGGGCAACGCCGCCGGGCTTCGATTGCGCGCCCCACATGACGATCGCGAGTTTTTCCTTGGGATTGATGGAGATGTTCTGCCCCTCGATGCCGTTCGAATAGAACGCACCGGCCTCGCGCGACGGGCCGCCCGGCGGAATCCACCAGCAGTAGCCGTAATTTATGGAGGCCCCGCCGATGAGGGTTTTGGACGGGGTTGCTTCAGCGAGCCAGCCTTCGGGCAGGATGGATTGGCCGTTGATGAGGGCACCGTTCATGATGAACAAGCCGAAGCGCGCGTAGTCGCGCAAGGTGGCGCTGAAGCCGCTGCCGCCGATTTCAATGCCGCCCGGGGATGCGAGCCACCAGGTAGCCGGCGCATCCATGCCGTACTTGGACCAGATCTTCTCGGACAAATATGTCGCCAGCGGTTTCTTGATGGCGCCGCGCAGCATCTCGGCACCCGCTTGCGTCTCGCCGGAGCTGTAGTTGAATTTTGTGCCGGCGAGTGCCGCGCGTCCAAGCTTGGCGTGCCCTTGTAGATATCTGGGACGACGCCGATGAATGTACCGGCGGTACCCAAAGTCCGAGCCTGCGACGAAAGACGAACTTTAGCGGACGTCATAGGCATCCCCCGACCACAAAGGATTTAGGCCGCTTTTTTGACGGCGGACTCAACGCAGCGTAAACCCCATGGGCCTCCCCCCGGGCCCGGTAAGCCACGACTTTTGTGCGATGCGATAGACAAAAAATCCGATGCGCATCTCGCGCCGGACTCCAGGGTCTTAAGAAAGAGGTTTTGGAACCCGCCTGCCTTCGCTAAAGCTACGGTGGAGTGCTCATTTTCCCAGGTTCGCCTTGCTGACCTAGGAAAACCGGGTAGTGCCAGGGATCGGGCTAGGTTGCTGCAGTAAATCAGTGGCTTAGTTTAAATCAAGCGTGCGGGCCGGCGTTTTGAGCCCGATGTTCTGTCTGGAGTCTCTGTGGCTTTGAACGAGCACCTCGTTGTCCCAACATTTTTCGCCGCCGCAGCTGCGCGTGCCCAACAGGAGCCGTGGGTAACCCTGGTCCACGCGGACGGATCGGAACAGGGACTGACGCCCGAGTATCTGTGTTCCGAGGTGGGAAAGTGGTCGGCAACGCTGCTCCAGCGCGGCCTTCGTCCCGGCGAACGCGTGGCCATCTGCCTGGACCACGCGGCGCATGTTTATAGCAGTTTCCTGGGTGTAATGGCGGCCGGAGGCGTACCATCGTCTTTCGCGCCGCGTTCGGTGAAGCAGAAAAAGGACGAACAGGAAAGAATCTTTCTGACGCTGTTAGCGCAAAGCGGTTGCCGGTTCCTGATTTGCGACGACGCCGACTTCTCCGCACTGGCCGCCGACTACACCGTGATCGCGCCGCATATAATCATGGACGATGTCGAGCTTGGCGCGAGTATTCCCGCCATCCCGCCTAAACCCGATGACATCGCTTTCATTCAGTACTCGTCGGGAACTACGGGGCTGAAGAAGGGCGTTGGCATCACCCATCGCATGTTGCTGAATCAGCTCGACGCCTACGCCAGCTCCCTTGATCTAACACCGCGTGACCGCATTGCCAGCTGGTTGCCGCTGTACCACGACATGGGCCTTATCACGGCGTTCTTCATTCCTCTTTTAAAGGGCATAGCGGTGATTGCGCTGTCACCTTTTGACTGGGTGAGACGCCCCGCACTCCTATTGACGGCGATAGCGCGCCATGGCGCGACGCTGTGCTGGCAACCGAACTTTGCCTATAAATTTCTTACGCGCGTTGCCGGAAAATCGATCGACCTGTCGTCCGTTCGCCTTTGGATCAATTGCTCCGAGCCCGTACTTTCCGAAAGCCACAAAGCCTTCCTGAAATCCTACACGCTTGACGGCGTTGCGCCGGCGACGCTGGGCGCGTGTTATGCCATGGCGGAATCAGTTTTTGCCGTCACATCCACGGGCAGTGGGCCCGGCTCAGTCATCAATGCTGATGTTGAAGGGGCCGGCAAACGCCTGCTGACAAGTTCGGGGCGCCCGCTCGAGGGCGTCTCCGTGAGGATCCTGAATCCGGATTTTCAGCCGTTGCTTGAGAATAATTTGGGGCAAATCGCCGTCAGAACCCCTTTCCTTTTTACGCACTACATCGGTGACGTGCGCGCCGAATTTAGGGAGCACCACTTCCTCACGGGCGATACCGGATTTCTATCGGGCGGCGAGCTCTATGTGCTCGGCCGGGAGAAGGACATCATCATTGTTGCCGGGCGCAACCTGTACCCCCAGGACATCGAGGCGGTGGTCGATGACGTGCCCGGAGTCATTCCGGGGCGCAGCCTTGCATTCGGAGTTCCCGATGTTGCGCTGGGTACAGAAGGTCTCGTGGTAGTCGCGGAATCCGCCGAAACGTCGGCCCAGAGTGTTGCGGCGCTTTCGAGCGAGATTTCGCGCAGAATTTTGTCACTGACGGACGTGGCGGCCCGCGACGTGCGGATCAAACCTCATATGTGGCTTGCGAAAACAACCTCGGGCAAAATCTCGCGTCAACTCAATCGCACGCGCTACCTCGAAGAGATCGATCAGGCCGCCGAAGCTGCGCCGTCAGACTTGGCTGCTTCGGGTCCTGCGCCAAGGGATGCCGACACCATTCTCGATCGCGTGCGCGCGGCCGTTAGAACGACAATATTGCGGGCCAATAAAAATCCGGGGATTTTGGCCGACGATGAGTCCTTTTTTGAACTTGGCCTTGTCGATTCCTTGTCTTTCATTGAGCTTCTCGCAGAGCTCGAAAGCGCTTTTGGTCATTCCATCCCGGACGCCGTTGTCTTAGACGCTTCGAACTATAATTCTATATTAGCGTTGGCGACCGTCATCGCCGCTCATCCCGTTGCCGAACCAACGGCAGCGCCGCCGTCTACAAATCGCACGCTTGCCGACGCGCGGATGCGACGGACTGAGCTTTCACCGCAGTTTGCCGACAGCGATCGCGTAGCACTCCTGCCTGTGCCGTACATTATGTGTGCGCCGGCCGGCGACTTCGCGTCGCCGTCGGCCAATACCGGTGACATGGGATTCAGGTTGTCATTCAAGGACGGAGCGAGAATATCGCGCGCCGAATTTGCCAATCTGTCCGGCGAGAAGGGAATTGTCATCGGCAACAGTGTTTCGTGGGGCACCGGCGCAACCCACGACACCAAGGTCGTGCACAATGCGCTGAATGAGCTCATGCCGAAGACGACGTGGCTCTCGCTTGCCCTTCGACAAACGACCCTTACCCAAGAGCGCCTGGCGGCCGAGCTTTTTGCGCCCCTCGACATTGACCATGTGGTCTGGATAACGGGCAGCGTATTTTTGTCGATTGCGGCGACAACAGCGGACCACAGGAATTTTCTTCCCTATGCGATGCAACGCCGCTTCGAGAAAACGCTGGGCGGAATGCCAAAATCCGACAAGACCGATTTTGCCCAGCGCCGGGCTCAAATGCGAGTATTGCTTGAGCGCGAGCTCATATTGCTGCGCCGCGTATTTGGGTCGCGCGCGCGGAATTTGGTGTTTGCGGTACAACCATCGCTGCAAACCTGCGGCAAACGGCTTCATGCCGCCGAGCAGGAATTAGCGCGGTTATTTTATGCGATGCCGGGAAATTTAAAGGAGCCCAACAGCGACCTGCATCAAGCCCTGGCAAAACTCTTCCGCAAAGATGCGCGGTCGCTCTGCGAGAAGCATGGTATTGCGTTCGTGGACATGGACGAAGCTCCGCACTTCCAAACCAATGAATGGCTGTTCGTCGATCCCGCACATATGAACGATGCGGGGCATAGGGTCCTGGCGGCGATTGTTATGGACCACTTTAAAGTGAGTATCCGGCAACGCGGACTCACACGTTTGTTGAATATCCATCACTTGAAGCGAACCCATGTTGGCCCTCAGGGCCGCGATGCGCTCTAGTTTTTGTAAGCCCGCTACGCGCGTCAACAAAAACGAAGCGTGGTGCCCAGGAAAGGACTCGAACCTTCACGTCCTTGCGGACACTGGCACCTGAAGCCAGCGCGTCTACCAATTCCACCACCTGGGCGCTCAAGAGGCGGGCCAGCAAGGGTCCGCCTATGAACAGGGCGAGACGGATACAGGGCCCGGGTGGGGATGTCAATGCAAGCCGGGACGATAGGACAAGAGAAAAGCGGGCCTTCGGGGTCGGCCAACATGTTGCCAGCGCGGCCTTTTCCGTGCGACTGAAGGCGGGTTACACTCGGGCTTCAGCACCCTTGAATAGGCAAGCAGCATGACTGGCAAATTGGTCACGATCTTCGGCGGCTCGGGCTTCATCGGCCGCTATCTGGTGCGGCATCTGGCCTCACGCGGCTGGCGGGTGCGCGTGGCGGTCCGCGACGTGGAAAGGGCCAACTTCCTGAAGCCCGCCGGCAACCTGGGCCAGATCGCCATGTTTCCGGCCTCGATCACCGATACCGCCAGCGTGGCGGCTGCGGTCCACGGCGCCGATGCGGTCATCAACCTGGTCGGAATTCTGTATGAACGCGGCAAACGCCGGTTCCAGACCATGCATGTGGATGGTGCGGCCAATATCGCCAAGGCCTGCGCCGCTACCGGCGTGAAGCGCTTGATTCATATGTCGGCCCTGGGCGCCGATCCCAATTCGCCGTCGGCCTATGCGCGCAGCAAGGATGCCGGCGAGATGGCCGTGCGCGGCGCCTACCCCACGGCGACGATTTTCCGCCCCAGCGTGGTGTTCGGCACCGAGGACGGGTTTTTCAACCTGTTCGGCTGGATGGCGCAGATTTTCCCGTTCATCCCGTTCTTCACCCATGCCAACCCACATCTGCCCGCGGGCGGCGGCCCGAAGTTCCAGCCGGTTTATGTCGGCGACGTGGTGGAAGCCATTGCCCAGGCGCTGACCGGCGAAGGCCATGCCGGCAAGATATACGAACTGGCGGGCCCGCGCGTCTATGACATGCGCGCCATCATGCACATCGTCAATCACGAGACCCAGCGTCAGCGCGCGGTGGTCGGCCTGCCCTTTCCGGTGGCCCAAGTCGCGGCTGTGTTCCTGCAGTTCTTGCCCAAGCCGCTGTTGACGCCCGATCAGGTGCGCCTGCTGAAGATCGATAACGTGGCCACGGGCCGCCGGCCGGGCCTGGCGGTTTTCGGCATTACGCCGACCACGCTGGAAGTCGTTGTGCCGACGTACTTGAAGCGCTTCCGTCCGTTGCAACAGACTAAGAAGCTGCGCTTACAGGCGCGCTAGAGATATCTGAGCGCGACAAATCCGCCGATCAGCGCGACGAGAAACAGCGTAAAGACCAGCGTCAGGCGCTTTTCGACGAAGTTTCTGATGGGCTCGCCGAAGAACTTCAGCAACGCCGCCACCAGGAAAAAGCGCGCACCGCGCGTCACGATGCAAGCGCCGACGAATAGCGGCAGGTTGAAGTGCATGGCGCCACTGGTGATGGTGACGATCTTGAAGGGAATCGGCGTCAGGCCCTTGGCCAGAATCACCATCAAGCCGTAGCGCTCGAAAAAGGCGTGAAACTCATCGGCTTTCGCTTGCAGGCCATAAAGCTCGATCACCCAAACGCCGACGCTGTCGTAAAGAAGCGCGCCGATGGCGTAGCCCACCAGAGCCCCCACCACCGAGGACACAGTGCAGACGCCGGCGATCAACCAAGCGCGGTCGCGGCGCGCCAATATCATCGGCAGCAGCATCACGTCGGGCGGGATGGGAAAGAACGAGCTTTCGGCGAAGGACACCACCGCTAGCGCGCCCAAAGCATTGGGCCGCGCGGCCAAGCTCATGGTCCAGTCGTAGAGTTTTCTCAGCACTGTGTTGGAAGTCCGTGTTGGCGGGAGAGCCCAGATAGAAGCAATTCGAGAACGAGCGCAACGTCCTCTTTGTTACGCCGGCTTCCGTTTAAACCGTGACCCACTCATAGGCCAGGGCCAGCACCGCGAGGCCCAGGACCAGCCGGACGACCACGAAGGGCGCGAAGGTCGCACGCCGCAGCCAGCCCATCAGAATGGCAAGGCCGATGAGAGCGGCGAAAAAGGCGGCCACACCACAGAGGATATTGAGGTTGCTGATGCCGGCGCGGTCGACGGTGACCAGCGTATAGGCATCCCGCGCGATGACGGCGGCGGATACCGGGATGCTAAGGAGCGCGCTGAGGCGCACCGCGTGCCCGCGTTCAAAGCCCAGAAGCCGGGCCAGGGTGATGCTCATGGCCGCGCTGCCGATGCCGGGCACCAGGGCGATGACCTGGCCCAGCCCCACGACGATGCTGTCGGCGTAGGTCGCGTGTTCGACGCGTTTGACCGTCATGCTCATGCGGTCGCAGAACAGCAGCAGGAGCGCGCCGCCGACAATCGCCCAGGCGGCGACGTGTAGCGTCTGCCAATCGCCGGCTAGGTAGTATTCGAAGGCAAAACCCAGGCCCAAGGTCGGAATGGCGGCAACGGCGATTTGCAGGGCGAGGCCGGCGTCGGCATTGCGCTTGCCCTTGGCGGCGCGAATGACGCCCACGACCATGTCGGCCAAGTCACGCCAGAAGTAGGCCATGACTCCCAGTAGGAGCCCGATTCGCAAGGCCAGCCGGAGCGCACTGTCGGGCGTGGCCCAATGCAGGAGAACGTACACGAGCGCCGTATGGCCGTCCGCGCCGATAGGGAAGACATCGGCCAAGCTTTGTAACACCGCAAGCACAATTAATTGCGTGAGCGCCACAGTCTTCGCCTATCCCTTGTACCCCGCGAATTTATAACACCATGGCCTGTATGGCCAAAGCGGCAAAACGCTACCATTTAGTAATCATATGATTACCATTTTTATCGATGATGACTCTCGAAGTTGCCGATATCTAGGAGGTCGAGAAATTGCGCCATAAATAAGTCAATTATATTGACATATTCTACGGTTTTTGCTGGTTTCATAAGGGCTGCGTCAGTATGTTCTGGCCGCGCGCCAGCCACTACCCTGCCGACAGGACCTTGAGGAGACCTTGCAATGACGACCAAAGGCCCCCACCGCAGCATGCTGCAGTTTCTCAGTCTTGCTCAGGCCGCGCCCGCCAAACGTGATGCAGAAGCGCGCCGCAAGGACTTCGATGAGATTTATGAGGCCTGGCCCGAGGCCGATGCCGGCGACCAGGCCTCGCGCTGCGAGCAGTGCGGCATTCCCTTCTGCCAGGTGCACTGCCCAGTGCAGAACAACATTCCCGACTGGCTGAAGTTGGTCGCCGAAGGCCGGCTGGAAGAGGCTTATGCGGTCTCCTCGGCCACCAACAATATGCCCGAAGTCTGCGGCCGCATCTGTCCCCAAGACCGTCTGTGCGAAGGCAGTTGCGTGCTTGAGCAGTCCAAGCACGGCACGGTGACCATCGGCGCCGTCGAGAAGTACATCACCGACACCGCCTGGGAAAAGGGCTGGGTCAAACCGGTTGTGCCCGACCAAGAGCGTAAAGAGTCCATCGGCATTATCGGCGCCGGCCCCGGCGGCATGGCGGCGGCGGAAGAGCTGCGCAAGCTCGGCTATCAGGTACACATCTACGACCGCTACGACCGCGCCGGCGGCCTGATGATTTATGGCATTCCCAATTTCAAGTTGGAGAAAGAAGTCGTGCAGCGCCGCGTCAAGCTGCTGGAAGACTCCAAGATTACCATTCACCGTAACGTCAACGTCGGCACCGACATGAGCTTTGCGGCGCTGCGTGCGAAACACGACGCCGTGCTAGTCGCGACCGGCGTCTATAAGGCGCGCGCCATGAGCTGCCCCGGGGTGGGCGCCGACGGTGTATTTCCGGCCATGACCTACCTCACCGCCTCGAACCGCAAAGATCTCGGCGATAAGGTGGCGGCTTTCGATAACGGCGCGCTGAATGCGGCGGGGAAAAATGTCGTCGTCATCGGCGGCGGCGATACCGCCATGGACTGCGTGCGCACCGCCATTCGCCAGGGCGCCAAGTCGGTGAAGTGCCTCTACCGCCGCGACCGCGAGAACATGCCGGGCTCCCAGCGTGAAGTGACCAATGCCGTCGAAGAGGGCGTCGATTTCCTGTGGCTGTCGGCGCCGGAAGCAGTACTGCACGACGCCGACAACAAGGCGACCGGGGTGCGCGCGCGGCGCATGCGCCTGGGTACGCCCGATGCCTCGGGCCGCGCCTCGCCGGAAGAGATCGAGGGTTCGCAGTTCGTCATCCCCGCCGATCTGGTGATCGAAGCCCTGGGCTTCGATCCGGAAGATCTGCCGGTGATGTTCAATGAACCCGCGCTCGGTGTCACGCGCTGGGGCACGCTGAAGACCGACTTCCACACGCTGATGACGACCATGGAAGGTGTCTTCGGCGCGGGCGACATCGTGCGCGGGGCTTCGTTGGTGGTGTGGGCAATCCGCGATGGCCGCGACGTGGCGGCAAACATCCACACTTATATTCAAGCTCAAGCCGCGGCATCCGCCGGCTTGCGCAAAGCCTCTTGAGGCCCGACATGAACGAGATCAAATACGAAAGCGGCGAAGCCTTTGTTGCGGGCTACCGCGCGAACGTCGAAAAGCTGACCGCCGGACACGCTTACGATCCGTCGCAGGAACACGATGCCTGCGGCGTCGGCATGGTGGTTGCCGTGGACGGCAAGCCGCGGCGCGAAGTGGTGATCGCCGGCATCGAAGCCTTAAGCGTGCTCTATCATCGCGGCGCGGTGGATGCCGATGGCAAGACCGGCGACGGCGCCGGCATTCACCTGGAAATCCCCCAGGACTTTTTCCGCGAACATGTCATGCGCACCGGCCATGTGGTGCCGGAGCACGACACCCTGTGCGCGGGCATGGTGTTCCTGCCCAAGTCCGACCTGGGGGCCCAGGAAACCTGCCGCACCATCGTCGAGAGCGAGATCCTCGCCGCCGGCTACTACATTTATGGCTGGCGCCAGGTGCCGGTGGACATCTCGATCATCGGCGAGAAGGCCAATGCCACGCGCCCCGAGATCGAACAGATCATGATCGCCAACCGCCGCGGCCTGGCCGGTGACGACCTGGAGCGCAATCTGTACCTCGTGCGCCGCCGCATCGAAAAGCGCGTGCAGGAAGAGCATATCCGCGACTTCTACATCTGTTCGCTGTCGTGTCGCTCGATCATCTACAAGGGCATGTTCCTGGCGGAGCAGCTGACCGCGTTCTATCCGGACCTGCTGGACGAGCGCTTTGTGTCGTCGTTCGCGATCTATCACCAGCGCTACTCGACCAACACCTTCCCGACGTGGCATCTGGCGCAGCCCTTCCGCATGCTGGCCCACAACGGCGAAATCAACACGCTGCTGGGCAACATCAACTGGATGAAAGCCCACGAGTGCCGCCTCGCCCATCCGGTGTTCGGCGACACGATTGAAGAGCTGAAGCCGATCACCCAGCCCCACGGCTCGGATTCGGCGATCCTCGACAACGTCTTCGAGCTGATGTGCCGCGCCGGGCGCACCGCGCCGATGGCGCGCTGCCTGCTCGTGCCCGAGAGCATCAGTCAGAACGCCGTGATGCCGCAGTCCCATCGCGACCTTTTCGGCTATTGCAACGCCGTCATGGAACCGTGGGACGGCCCGGGAGCCATGTGTGCGACCGACGGCCGCTGGGTCATCGGCTACATGGACCGCAATGGCTTGCGTCCCATGCGCTACACCCTGACCAACGACGGCCTGCTGATCGTGGGTTCCGAGACGGGCATGGTGCGCGTCAACCATGCGAACGTCGTTGAGAAGGGCCGTGTCGGCCCCGGCGAGATGATTGGCGTCGACCTGAAGGAAGGCAAGTTCTTCCACGACCGCGAGCTGAAGGACAATCTCGCGGCCAAGCGGCCCTTCGGCCAGTGGATCGAGAACACCACGCATCTCGACTCGCTGACCAAGTCGAACAAAGCAGCCAAACCTGCGCTCAGCAAAGAAGAGCTGCTGCGCCGTCAGGCCAACTACGGCATGACGCTGGAAGACCTTGAGCTGATTCTGCATCCGATGGCGCAGGACGGAAAAGAAGCCATCGGCTCCATGGGTGATGACGCGCCGTTGGCGGTGCTGAGCGACAATTATCGCGGCCTGCATCATTTCTTCCGCCAGAACTTCAGCCAGGTCACGAATCCGCCTATCGACAGCTTGCGCGAAACGCGGGTGATGACGCTGAACACGCGCCTCGGCAACCTGGGCAACATTCTCGACGAGGCCCCGGCGCAGCTTGAATTGCTGCAGCTGTCGTCGCCGATGCTGACGACCTCGCAGTTCAACGCCATGCGCAAATATATGGGCGACACGGCAGGCGATATTGACTGCACCTTCGACGTGGACGGCGGCGAGAACGCGCTGCGCGCCGCCATCGCGCGCATCCAGGCGGAAGCCGAGGAAGCAGTGCGCGCCGGAAAACGCCACATCGTGCTCACCGACGATGGCGTCACGCCAGCCCGGGCAGCGATCCCCATGATCTTGGCGGCGGGCGCCGTGCATACGCACCTGATCCGTCAGAAACTGCGCACCTTCACCTCGGTCAATATTCGTTCTGGGGAATGCCTGGACGTGCATTACTTCGCCGTGCTGATCGGCGTGGGTGCTACCACGGTTAACGCGTATCTGGCGGAAGAGGCCATCGCCGACCGCCATCGTCGCGGCCTGTTCGGTGACGTGAGCCTTGAAGACTGCGCCAAGCGCTATCAGAAGGCCATCGGCGACGGCCTATTGAAAGTGATGTCCAAGATGGGCATCTCGGTGATCAGTTCCTATCGTGGCGGCTACAATTTTGAAGCCGTTGGTTTGTCGCGTGCGCTGGCTGCCGAGTTTTTCCCGGGTATGTCGTCGCGTATTTCGGGTCTTGGCCTCGCGGGCATCCAGAAGAAAGTCATCGAGCAGCACCAAAAGGCCTATCGCGCCGGTGTGGTGACGCTGCCGGTCGGCGGCTTCTACCGCTATCGCGCGAAGTCCGGCGAAGCCCACGGCCACGACGGCCGCTTGATCCACATCCTGCAGAACGCCGTAGAGAAGGATGCTTACGTCACCTACGTCAAATATTCCGAAGGCGTGCGCAAGCTGCCGCCGATCCATCTGCGCGACCTGCTGGATTTCCGTAAGGCGGCCAAGCCCATCGCGCCCGAGCAGGTGGAATCGACCACCGAGATCCGTAAGCGCTTTGTGACACCGGGCATGTCTCTGGGCGCGCTGGGGCCGGAGGCCCACGGCACACTCAACATCGCCATGAACCGCATCGGGGCGAAATCGGACTCCGGCGAAGGCGGCGAAGACCGCAAGCGCTACAAGCCCGCGCCCAACGGCGACAACGCCAATTCGGCGATCAAACAGATTGCTTCGGGCCGCTTCGGCGTGACCGCGGAATACCTGAACCAGTGCCGTGAGATCGAGATCAAGGTCGCCCAGGGCGCCAAGCCCGGCGAAGGCGGACAGTTGCCCGGCTTCAAGGTGACGGTGGAGATCGCCACCCTGCGCCATGCGACCCCCGGCGTTATGCTGATCTCGCCGCCGCCGCACCACGACATCTATTCCATCGAAGACCTGGCGCAGCTGATCTACGACCTGAAGCAGATCAATCCAAAGGCGCGCGTCTGCGTGAAGCTGGTGGCCCGCACCGGTATCGGCACCATTGCCGCCGGAGTCGCCAAAGCCAATGCCGACGTCATTTTGATCTCCGGACACTCCGGCGGCACGGGGGCCAGCCCCCAGACCTCGATCAAGTTCGCCGGCCTGCCGTGGGAAATGGGCCTGACGGAAGTACATCAGGTGCTCACACTCAATCGCTTGCGTCACCGTGTGCTGCTGCGCACCGACGGCGGCATCAAGACCGGCCGCGACATTGTCATGGCCGCCATGATGGGCGCCGAGGAATACGGTATCGGCACGGCGTCCCTGGTGGCCATGGGCTGTATCATGGTGCGCCAGTGCCATTCCAACACCTGCCCGGTCGGGGTGTGCACGCAGAATCCGGAGCTGCGCAAGAAGTTCACCGGCACGCCGGAGAAGGTCGTCAATCTGTTCAGCTTCATCGCCGAAGAGGTACGCGACATTCTCGCAAGCTTAGGTTTCCGTTCGCTCGATGAAGTGATTGGCCGCACCGATCTCTTGCAGCAGGTCAGCCGCGGCGCGGCGCACCTGGACGACCTCGACCTCAATCCGCTGCTGGTGCAGCCGGATTCGGGCGGCTTGCCGACGCGCAACGCCGTCAAGGGCCGCAACGAAGTGCCCGAGACGCTGGATGCGCAGATGATCGCCGACGCCCGGCCATTGCTGGAAGAAGGCGAGAAGATGCAGCTGACCTACAACGTGCGCAATGTCGACCGCGCGATTGGCACGAAGCTGTCGCATATGATCGTCAAGAAGTACGGCATGGAAGGCCTGCAGCCGGGCCACATCACCGTGCGTCTGCGCGGCTCCTGCGGCCAATCGCTGGGCGCCTTCGCCGTGCAAGGCTTGAAGCTTGAGGTGTGGGGTGATTCCAACGACTACGTCGGCAAGGGATTGTCGGGCGGCGTGATCGTCATCCGTCCCACCACCTCCACGACTTACCGCTGGAACGAAAACACCATCATCGGCAACACGGTTCTATACGGCGCCACCTCGGGCAAATTGTTCGCGGCGGGCCAGGCGGGCGAGCGGTTTTGCGTGCGCAACTCGGGCGCCGTGACGGTGATCGAAGGCTGTGGATCGAACGCCTGCGAATACATGACCGGCGGCATGGCCGTGATCCTGGGCACCGTCGGCGCCAATTTCGGCGCCGGCATGACCGGCGGCATGGCCTTCGTGCACGACCGCGAGAACCTGTTCGAGCACCGCGTCAACCGCGACAGCGTCATCTATCAGCGCATCGAAGTGGGACATTACGAGACCCAACTGCGCAGCCTAATTATGGAGCATCATCGCGAGACGTCGTCGCCCTGGGCCGAGCAGATCCTGGTGCATTGGGACCGGGAAGTGCGCAACTTCTGGCAGGTGGTGCCCAAGGAAATGCTGGAACGTCTCGAGGTCCCGGTCACGCGGGACGTCGCCGCCAAACTGAAGGCTTAAAACTCTCCCCATCCCATGCTTAAATGGCGGTGGGGAGACTGTTATGGCCGTTGTTACCTTTCCGCGGATAACTATTTTCTGCGCAGCGTTTTGGGCCGCAAGTGCCTTGGCGCAGACCGCGCCGAGGCCCCTGCCGATGCCCGCCGCCATCGCCGAGCCGCTGGATGTGGCTTATCCCGGCACGCTGCGCGTGGATGTCGATGCCAGCGACCTGGTCCGGCGCATTTTCAATGTCAAAGAGACGATTCCTGTTCGGGGCGCAGAGCCCCTCACCCTGCTGTACCCAAAATGGCTGCCCGGTAATCACTCACCGTCAGGGCGCATCGATGCGCTGGCGGGGCTGGTCATTCGCGGCAATGGCGCGACGATTCCCTGGACCCGCGATCCGGTTGATGTTTACGCCTTCCATGTGACCGTGCCGGCCGGCGTGATCGCCTTGGATATCGAATTCCAGTTCCTGACCGCTGTCGAGGGCTCACAAGGGCGCATCGTCGTGACGCAGGAGATGATGAACCTGCAATGGGTGTCCGTGGCATTGTACCCTGCGGGATATTTCGCCCGGCGCATTCCGGTGGAGGCCAGCGTCAAGACGCCCGAGGGCTGGCGCGTGGCCACGGCGCTGGAAACCGCGTCGGTTGAAGGCGCCATTACGAAATTCAAGACGACGACCTTCGAGGAGCTGGCGGACTCGCCGCTCTTTGCCGGGAAGTATTCCAAAGTTTTGGATTTAGGCATGACCGGCAAGGCACCGGTGCGGCTTAACCTCTTTGCCGACAAAGAGTCTCTGCTGGAGACCAAGCCCGAATATGAAGAGGCGCATAAAGCCCTCGTACGCCAGGCCCACAAGCTGTTCGGCTCCTATCACTACGATCACTATGACTTTCTGCTAGCGCTGACCGACCGCATGGGCGGCATCGGCCTCGAGCATCATCAATCTAGCGAGAACGGCACGGTGCCGGAATATTTCACCGAATGGGACAAAAACGCCGATTCCCGCGATCTCTTGCCCCACGAATACACGCACTCCTGGAACGGCAAATTCCGCCGCCCTGCCGATCTCTGGACACCGAACCTGAACGTTCCGATGCGCGACAGCCTGCTTTGGGTCTACGAGGGCCAGACGCAGTATTGGGGTTATGTGCTGGGGGCGCGCGCCGGTCTCTTGACCAAACGGCAGGCGATGGATGCTTTCGCCGCCACCGCCGCTACATACGACGCCCGCATCGGCCGCGCCTGGAAACCACTGCAGGACACCACGAACGATCCCATCGTCGCCGCGCGGCGCGCCCTGCCCTGGCGCAGCTGGCAACGCAGCGAGGACTATTATTCCGAAGGACAGCTGGTCTGGTTCGACGCCGATACGCTGATCCGCGAACTCTCACGCGGCAAGAAGTCACTGGACGATTTCGCCAGCACGTTCTTCGGCGTGAACGATGGAAGCCATGTGCCCGCGACCTATACGTTCGATGATGTGGTCGCGGCCCTGAACAGCGTGCAGCCCTATAGCTGGGCCAAGTTCCTGCGTGACCGCCTGGACGGCAACGGCCCCGGCGCACCGCTTGATGGTCTTGCACGCAGCGGCTACCGCTTGATCTATACCGAAAAACCCTCGGACTACATCAAGGGCATCGAGACCCGCAGCAAGTCAGTCGGACTAACATATTCGTTGGGCATGGCAATCGGCCGCGAAGGCCGACTCTCGGATGTGCTCTGGGAGGGACCGGCCTACAAACTCGGCCTCGTGCCCGGCACCCAGATCATTGCCATCAATAATGTCGCCTACACCGATGAACGCATCAAAGACGCAGTCACCGAAGCCAAGAAATCCGACGGGCCGATTGAGCTGTTGGTCAAGAACGGCGACGTGTTCAAGACCGTGCGCTTCGATTACCACGAAGGGCTGCGGTATCCGCAGCTCGAGCGTATTCCCGGCACGCCGGACCGGCTCGATCAGATTTTGAACGCGCGGAAGTAATCTAGCGGAAGCGCTTCTTGATCAGGCCGAACATGGCGCGCTGCGCCAAGGCCTCACCGCCGGCCGGACGGCCTGGGCGGTCGCCGGGGTTCCAGGCATAGGTGTCGATGTGAATCCAGGGCACTGTTGTGCCAACGAACTCTTTTAGAAACAACGCGGCAGTGATGGCGCCGGCCATCGGTGAGTCGCCGGCATTGTTGATGTCGCCGACTTTGCTGTCGATCATCTTGCGGTAGGGCGCGTACATCGGCAGGCGCCAGAGGGGATCGTGGGCGGCTTTGGCAGCACTCATGACCTCTGCGGCCAGCGTATCGTCGTCGACAAACAGGCCGGGGAGATCGGGACCCAAGGCGGTGCGGCAGGCCCCCGTCAGCGTCGCGAGATCGATCAGCAGGGCAGGATTTTCCGACACGGCATCAGTCAGCGCGTCGGCCAGAACCAAACGGCCTTCGGCATCGGTGTTGCCGATTTCAACCGTGATGCCTTTGCGTGTTTTCAGCACGTCACCCGGACGGAATGAATTGCCCGAGACGGCGTTCTCGACCGCCGGCACCAGCACACGTAGCCGTATGGGCAATTTCGCCGCCATGATCATATGGGCGAGGCCGAGCACGGTAGCGGCACCACCCATGTCTTTTTTCATCAGCGCCATGCCGCTGGCGGGCTTGAGATCGAGCCCGCCGGAATCAAAACACACGCCTTTGCCGACGAGCGTGACCTTCGGCGCCGAAGCCGCGCCCCAGGTGAAGTCGATCAGCCGGGGCGCGACGGAACTCGCGCGGCCGACGGCGTGGATCATCGGATAATTGCGGGTGAGCAGATCATCGCCAGTGGTGACGGTGATGACAGCGCCATGCAGCGCTGCCAAATCACGCGCGGCCTGCTCCAGGCCATCGGGCAGCAGGTCGGCGGCGGGCGTGTTGATGAGATCGCGACTAAGGGTGGAGGCGGCGACAGCCTGCGCGACATAAGCGCGGTCGCAGTCCTTGGGCCATGACAGTGCGGCGCGCGGCGACATAGGCTCGCTCTTGTAGCGCGCGAAGCTGTAGCCGCCGAGGGCCCAACCAAGGGCAGCCCATGTTGGAAAATCAGCAGCAGCACCCACCGCTGACGCCAGACGGTAAACGCCCTTCGGCAAGGTCTTTGCCAGACTGCCGGCGACCCAGGGGTCATCGCCGCGGCCTAATCCGAGAACCACAGCCGAGATCGCGCCGTCGTCACCGGCGACAACCGACGTCGCGCCGGCATCGGCTTTGAAGTTCACACTCGCGAGCCAAGCGCGCAGACGCGGCGTTTGATCGGCAAGCCAGCCGTCATATTTTTCGGTGGCGACCGCATGAATTGGGATGGCGTCGGTGGCCTCAACAAGGAGATTGAGCGGCGGAGTGGTCACGGAGCCTCACAACATAATTAGGAGCGCGATGCGCCCGGCACGGAACGCTCGGCCTTGGCCGGCGCTTTGACGGGGGCCTTTGGCGGCGGCACGGCGGCCGCAGGATCCATAAGCCCGTTCTGCACATAGTAGCGGTCGGCGCCGCTTTGAACAGGCACGCCGAAGTCCTGGGCGGCGGCAGCCCGCTCCATAACCTTGCCGCGCGGGTGACCGGCCTGGAACAAGGGGATGTTACGTTCGTGCCAGATGGCGCGCACAATCCCATAAGCAAGATCCGGATCCATTGTGTCACGGCTGACCAGCACAGAGCCGACGTCGATGGTTTCCACGGCTGATTGCCCGGCATAGGTGCCGGCGGGAATGACGCCCTTGCTGTAAAACGGGAACACCTGCACCAGCTTGTCGGCAGCAGGACCGGTAATCGGCACCAGCCGGATCGGGATACGCGAGGCCACGTCCTCGACCGCAAGCGTCGGTGCGCCGCTGACAATAAAAGCCGCGTCGACGGCGCCGCTGGCAAAGGCTTCCGGCATGGCCGAGAAGGCCATGTATTTCATCTGCACGCCGGTCCATTTCACGCCGTAAGCCGACAGGATCAGCTTGGCGGTGGCGGCGGTGCCGGAGCCTTCGGGGCCCATGGCGACTTTCTTGCCCTTCAGTCCGGTGATGTCCTTGATGCCGGAGTCCTGGCGCGCGACCAGATGAACATTCTCGGGGTAAATCCGCGCGAGCACGCGCAGGTTGGACAGGGGTTCCTGATCGCCGAAGGCGGCGGTGCCCTGGTAGGCCCAGGCGGCGATATCGGCCTGGGCAAGACCCATTTCCACATCACCGCGTGACACGGCGCGCAGATTGTCGGCGACGTCGCCGGTGGTCTGGGCCACGGCGATCAGCCCGGGCACGCCACAATTGCCCCCGCGGTCGCAGTCCCGGGAGCCCGGCGGATTTGAAATGGCATTGGCGACGAGGCCGCCGAAGGGGAAGTCGGTGTTGCCGATGGGGCCGGCGCCGATTCGGATGACGCGGGTGTCCTTGGCATCCTGGGCGTAGGCGAAACCGGCCAAGAGGACGGCGGTCAGCAGGAGCAGATTCAGACGGGTGGCGACGCCCGCCGACACCTTCAGACCTGGATGCATCCCCCGCACGAAATCGCTACTCCACTTGTGGTTTTGGCGCGGATTTTGGGCATGTTCCGCCGTTCCCGCGAGACTCGCGTCACATACCACATTCAACGTATGGGCGCTGCAT
>CANJPG010000005.1 GCA_947476065.1 Fidelibacterota bacterium | reverse complement strand
TACCCCGCGTGCTCGGCCATGAACACAAGGCGAAGTAATTGCGGCAGGGATGTGGAATTCGTCCGCTTCATCACTTCCGCGCGGTGCGTCTCGACGGTCCGCTGGCTGATGCCCAGCAGATGCGCGATTTCTTTGTTGCGACGACCACCTACGACCAGGCGAAGCACATCCCATTGACGGGACGTCAGGCTGGCAAACTTTGTGTGCGCGGCCTGGTCTTTCGTATCGGCGCTTTGCTGGTCGATAGAGTCCGACATCACAAATCTGTCGTCTGCAGCTATCGCTGAGGCCCTTAATGATTCCATTTGAAATCTCCTGCCGATGCAATTGCACCACTTATGCGTTTAATTCGCGTCGCTGGAATTATACCGTTCCGGGCGGAGCGGGACTGTTCCGTATTGCTCACCACAAGGTGGAATTTTGGCCGCCGTAACGCTCTAAGTCTTCAACCCCAAAATCCCGCGCACCTTCGTCGCACGTTGACGCCTGAAGTTGGTTCATACAGCGCAAGGCAATAAAAAAGCCCCGGGCGATACCGGGGCTTTTTGAACTCTATAATGCAGGCGACCTAATTCAGTCTGCCCGGCAGCTCGGCAATCGCCTTGTCGGCCAGGGCCTGTTTCTTGGCGGGGTCGAGGCTGGACTGGATCAGCTTTTCAGCTGCCGCCAGCGCCACGTCGACGGCGGTGTTGCGCACTTGCGCGACGGCCTGGGCCTCAGACTGGGCGATGCGGTCGAGGGCCTGCTGCTTCCTGCGTTCGATCGCGCCTTCCAGGTCCTTCTCGGCGTCGATCTTCAGGCGGGCGGCTTCCGCGCGGGCCTGGCTGATGATCTTTTCAGCTTCCGACATCGCATCGCGCTGCTTCTTCTGGTACTCGGCCAACAGGGCTTGCGCGTCTTCACGCAGCTTCCCGGCTTCTTCGATCTGGACGCGGATGCCGGCGGCGCGGGCGTCGAGCGTCGCGGTGACGCCCTTGACCACCGGACGGAAGATCAGCACCACCACCAGCACAAAGGCGACGGCTACCCAGAACTCGGGATCCTGAAACATCTCCATTAGCGGGCATCCTTCAGGGCCGTGGCGACGGCGGCATCGACGCTGCCGGCATCGGGCGAGAGGCCGGCGAGCTTGGCCACCACATCGCGCGCGGTCTCGGCGGCGACGCTTTTGATGCTGTCCAGCGCCGCTGTCTTGGCCGCACCGATGCGCGTTTCGGCGGCGGCGATCTGCGCGTTCACATCGGCGGTCACGGCGGCGGTGCGTTGATCGGTCACCGCTTTCAGCTCCGCCTGCATGGCGCGCATGTGCTCATAGGCCTGGCCTCGGGCATCCGCCATCGCCTTGTCATAGGCGGCAACGGCGGCGTCGGTTTCGGCCTTCAGCTGCGTGGCGCGGTCGAGGTCGTCCTGGATGACGCGGGCGCGCTGTTCCAGGACTTCACCGATGCGCGGCACCGCAATCTTGGAGATCACCCAATACAGCGCGACAAACATCACCAGCAGCCAGAACAGCTGCGAGGAGAAGGTTGATGGATCGAACTGCGGCATATCGGGCGGCCTCTTCGGATGACGACAGGCTGAAGCGGTTTAGGCGTACAGAATGATCAGCGCGATGACGAGCGCGAACAGCGAGGTCGCTTCCGACAGGGCGAAGCCCAGGAACGCGTAGGTGCGCAGTTCGTCTTTGAGCGCGGGGTTACGCGCGGCAGCGTTCATGTAATTGCCGAACACGAGGCCGACGCCGACACCGCCGCCGAGCACGCCGATGGCCGCAAGACCGGCACCGATCATCTTTGCTGCTTCTGTTTCCATAATTCGTATCCTTCCTAAGGTGATGGGTAAGTTGGTTGAAATGGGCCTGCGGACTAATGCAGGTGAATCGCGTCGTTGAGGTAGAGGCAGGTGAGCAGCGCGAACACGTAGGCCTGAATCACGGCCACCATGATTTCCAGCAGCGTCACCGCGAACACGGCCATGAATGGCACCAGGCCGAAGATCACGCCCAACGAAATGATGAAACCCGCCAGCACTTTCAACAGCACGTGGCCCGCCAGCATGTTGGCGAACAGACGCAAGGACATGCTCAAGGGGCGGATGAGGTAGGAGAACAGCTCCAAGGGCGCGAGGATGATCGCAATCCCGAGCGGCGCGCCCGGCGGCACGAACAGCGAGAAGAAGTGTAGGCCGTGGCGCCAGAAGCCGATGAAGGTCACGCCTAAGAAAATGAACACCGCCATCGCCGCGGTGACGATGATGTGCGAGGTGAACGTGAAGCCATAGGGCATCAGCCCCAGGATGTTGCCGAACAGGATGAACATGAACAGCGTGAAGACAAACGGGAAGTAGCGCATGCCTTCCAGGCCGGTGTTGTCCTTGACCATGCCGGCGACGAATTCATAGAGCATCTCGGCGGTGGCCTGCAGGCGGCCCGGCACCATGGTGCGGTGGCGCGTCGCGGCCCAGAACAACACGGCCGTCAGCACGACCGCGAAGGTCATGAACAGGGCCGAGTTGGTATAGGAGATGTCGGTGTTCCCGATGTGCAGGGAGACGAGCGGTTCAATCTGGAACTGCTCCATCGGGCTATGGCCGCCCTCGGCGTGTTCAGCCATCGAAAAGGTCTTTCGTCTTACGCGTTCAATTCAACGGTGGAGCCTTGGCTCCACCGTCATCTAAATTCCGTTCGCGCCACATCAGCGTCGCGTCTCAATCTCTACTCGTCCCCGCCTTAGTCGTCGTCGTCCTCAAACCCCTTGGGCGAGGGCGGCGGTCTCAAATTGTCTTTGTGCCCCGTCTCTTTCTCCCGCATCGCGCGGCCCAAACCCACCGAATGGTCCAGGTTCTTCAAGACCCGGATAACGTTCAATACACTCGCGGCGAACCCCAGGGCGATACAGGCCAACATGAAAATCGGCTTGGTATCGAACTTGCTGTCGATGAACCAGCCGAGCCCCGCGCCGAACAACACCCCGGCCACCAGCTCGATCCCGATCCGAAACCCGATCCCCGCCCCTTGCGAAGCTTCCTGCGTATTCCGTTCCGCCGTCTTCTTGCCGGCCACTGCATCCTGCGCGGCCTTTAGTCGTGCGCCCACATCCTCGAGGCTGGGCGGCTTACGCTGGTCCGACATCGAAACACGCTCCTTCGGCCCCCGCCACCCCTCGAGCCTCGCGAAAACGGTCTCCGGAGGCCAAAAACCCCCCAAAAATCGCAGTTTGCGGCGCGAAAAGCGCGCGAAACATAGGGGCGGGGGGTAGGGGTGTCAAGGGATTTGGGGGGGCAGCTAGAGTATTGAAACTACACGGTAAACCCTTTGCAAAGGGGCGTGTCTGCAGGCCGCCATGGGAGCAAGCTGAAGCCGTCCCCTTGTGAAAGACCTTCCAGACCCCGAGTGTCTCCATTTCCCATGGCTGAGGGATGGGAAAGTGGGACGTGCCGGTCGGTTTGAATGCCGACGCCTTCTAACCCTAGGCTCAGCGGAAGGCATGGAGGATGGATAATTTTGTACCCGGTAGAATTTTGCGCCTCCCGCACTGTCTCATGCCCTAGGCCGTGAGACAGCGAGACAGATTTTTCACTGCGACCTAGCCAGCCTAAACCCCAAATCATCCACCTCGTACGTGGGGTGGCTTCGGCGCCGGTTGCCGGCGAGGCAGCCGCGCGGAGAGTCGTTCCAGCCGCCGCCGCGGAAGATGCGGTAGGGGCCGTAGACTTCGGGGTCGTAAAGGTCGGTGCACCACTCCCACACGTTGCCCAGCATGTCGTAGAGGCCCCAGGCGTTGGGTGCTTTGCCGCCGACATCGTGGGTCGTGCCGCCCGAGTTGCCGGCGTACCACGCGATATCTCCCATAGGGCCATAAGCAGCAGCGCGCGATCCGGCGCGGCAGGCGTATTCCCATTCGGCGTCGCTGGGTAACCGATATCCATTCGCTTGGGTGTCGATCTCGGCGCTGTCGTCGGTGAGGGTGTAGCAGGGGCTAAGCCCCGCGGCCCGCGACAGCCGGTTGCAGAAGGCGACCGCCTCCAGCCACGACACGCGCTCGGCGGGCTTCTGCGGGCCCTTGAAGCCAAAGGGGCTTTGTCCGGTGACGCTGGTGTACACAGCCTGCGTCACCTGAAACTTGCCGATCAGGAAGGGCTGGACGCGCGCGGTCCATTTGGTCTGCTTGGCGTCGTCGCGCAGCTGGATGCGCCCGCCCTCGATCGCCACCATATCGGCGGCGACGGCGTCGATGCTCTCGGCGAGGGGCACAGCGTCCATGCCCGCCAGTATAGAGGCTTAGGGGCCCGCGTCATGGGTGAGATCATGGGCGCTAACGTCGTGGCCCGTGTGCGTAAGTATGTGTTCGCCCATGGGGTTGGCGGCCAGGAAAGCCACGGCCTGGGCCAGCACAGCCTGAAGGCGGGCTGAACCTGTGCGGGCCGCGCTCAGCATCGCGGGCAAAGGCAGGATGACGCGCACCGGTTTGTGTCCGGGCGGGCCGGGTATCGCGAGGAACATGGGCGCCCCTGCCAACGCCCGCACGTGGACAAAGTCGAGGAACCACGGCGCCTGCACGGTGGACGCGGCATCGCCGGTCAGCATCAGGGTGACGGCCGTCGAATCGAGATCTGACTGGGTGATGTCTTCCAGCGTGGCATAGACGCGCGCGCGGTCGGGCCGCCAGTGCTCGCCCATCTCGGGCAGCAGACGCCAGGCGCAATAGAACGTGCGGCACACACCGGGCCGCGTGCTGTAAGCCGTGCAGCCCGCAGTGTGGTCAGTATCGGCATCGGCCGCGCGGCAGTGCCGGCAGCGGGTGCCTGATCGCTTCTGAATGTCTGGGTCGTCGATCGCCGGCACGATGCAGCACACCGTGCAGTCCCCGCAATCGCGGCCCCCAACAGGTGCCAGCGTGCCCATGTTCCGCCCCGAAAATTCGGTGCCGGCTGTTACCGCCGTTACACCTTGCTTTCGGTGGAAAGATGCCGCCGGCGGGGCGTGACCCTACCGGCGGCATAAGACATTGTCCGGACTTACAAAAATCCGCGTGAGCGTTCGGACGCGGGGCGTTACGGCATCATGCTGTATTTACCCGTGCCATCGTAGCTCAGCCAGGTGCCCACCTGGGCGGTTTCGCCGACGCCGGGTTTGCTGTAGTCGCAGACGCCGTCGGGGAAAGCGGTTTTCAGGCGCGTCAACAAAGGCGCGGGCAACGCGGCCGGATAGTCGGCGGCGTCGATGGGCTTCAACTGGCACTTCAGCACGCTGTTGCGGATCGAGCTGCCGGCGACCATGCGCGCGTCGCCGAACACTGGATACATGGCGTTGCAGGTATTGGCCACGCCGTAGGCCATGTCCTCGTCGGTCTTCTTGCCTTCTTCGTCGAAGCAGCCGTCCTTGAGGTCGACGGGCTTCGCGCGCACCACCTTCTCCTTGACCGGTCCGGCGACGCTGTCCTTTTCGATGTTGCTCAGCCACTCCTCCATCTTGTCGATGGCGATGACGTGATACTGCGCCGGCGGAATGGCGCTCGGCCCTGGGAACAAGAGGAACACGCGATTGGCGGCGTCGCCGTTGGTGGCGATTATGCGCGCCTTGGTCACCAGCGCGCGCACGCGGTCATGCATGTCGGCGATGTTGTCGGTATAGGTGCGCAGGTCAATGGTCGGCGTATATGCGAGCCCGCCGCCGCCGCCGTTGTAGCGCCCGGTTTCGTAGGTCAGGCGCAATGCTTCGGGGTCGGCGACGGTGCGCTGGGGCTGCCACTGGGCGTCGATGTCCCAGCCGCCGATCTTCTCGTTCAGCTCGACGAATTGCGCCGCCGAGATCTTGCCCTCCTTGAAGGCCTGCAAGCCGTACTGCACGCCGACGCTGTCGAGGGGACGCCGCCCGCGGCCTTTGTCGTCGCGGCCCAGGATATTGGCCAAGTCGTCCTGATAGGTGCAGCGCGCGCCGGTGGGATTGGTGTCGGCGTTGTAGCGCAGGGCTTCCGGCACGGTCTTTTCCAGCTTGCCGGTGCTGAGCACGTTCATCAGGCCGTTCAAGCTGACGCAATACTGCGGATCGATCCAGCCCGGCGAGAAGCCCGCCTTGATCCACGAGCCGCTGCAGGTCTTCCAGCTGGCAAAACCGACGACGGCGGTTTTCTGTTCTTCGGTCCAGGTGTTGTTTGATGAATCGAACACCCGCGCCAGCAGCGAGCAGTCGGTGACAAAGCCCACGCGCGTCACGGAGTCAGGCGACGCGGCGCTCGGGATGATGCCGTCGAGCAGGCCGGGATAATTCTGCGTGATGTGATGCTGCTGCATCGCGCCGCCAGACGCGCCCCAGCCGATGGTGTGCACCACGGGCCCGTGCGTCTCGAGGAATTTCTCCTTGACCATCAGCGTGGTTTCCGCCGAGCGCACATCATTTGCACTCGTCTGGGCGACGTTCAGCGACGACGAGGCGACAGCGTAGCCGCGCGACAGCAGCACATCTTCGAGCACGCCGCCGGTGGAATCGCCCTGGGTGAAGCCGCCGCCGTAACCGCCGCCGTAGGTGTAGACGAGTCGCCCGTTCCAGCCGGCGGGATGGCTCCATATGTCGACGGCAGGATCGGTGTTCGGATCATGCAGCATGGCGAACTGATAGATCGCGCGGTTGGCGGTGCCGGACTCCAGGCGCACGATGTACTTCACCGTCTTCTTGTCGATGGTGGTGGTGTTGGCGATGTCGGCGGGCAGCGCCTTGGGATCGGGCAGCGGTTTGAATTTGCCGTCGGTGGCGCGGTAGACGTAATCGACGCGGGCCTTGGTGGTGCAATCGGCATCCAGCGCCGCGCCCAGGGTCTCGCCGTTCGGCAGTTTGAAGGTCTTGGTGGTGCAAACGAAAGGCGTCTGATGAGGGCCCGAAAACACCGGCCCTTCGGCGGGGAAGTTCTGGACCGTGACGCTGGCCACTTCCTTGCCGCTGTAAAGGGCCGCGATGGTATTGGCGCCCGGCTTCAGCCCCTCGACCTTGGCGACAAGTTGGCCCGATGTGCCGACCTTCAGCACCGCCGTCACCGGCGCGCCGTTGAGGGCCAGGGTGATCTTGGCGGTCTTGGTATCGGCGGGTGCGCTCACCTGGATCAGCGCGTCGCCGCCGGTCGCGATATTCTTGGGGGCTGCGATGCTGGCGATGGTCAGGGCCGGCGGCGGGCCGTCGGAGCAGGCGCCCAGCAATAGCGCGACAGCGGCGAATTTCACAAGGCGTGCGGCCTGCGGCATTTTAGTTCTCCCAAAGACGGCGGCTCTCGGCGGGCTGACTGTACCAGTCCCCGGCCTGCTTCGGCTATGATCGGGTGACGACGCAGCCCATAGGTGCCCCATGGCCTTTCGCATTGGCTTTCTGATTTTCCCCGATATCACGCAGCTGGACATGTCCGGCCCCTACGAGGTGCTCAATAACCTCCCGGAGGCCGAGATCCACCTCATCTGGAAAACCCGCGACCCCATCAGGGCCGGCGGCGGCCTGCAGCTGATCCCAAACACCACCTTTGCCGATTGTCCGCAGCTTGATGTCATCTGCGTGCCCGGCGGATCGGGCATCAACCGCCTGCTGAACGATGCCGAAACGCTGGCCTTCCTGCGGCACCAGGCGGCGCGCGCGCGTTACGTCACCAGCGTGTGCACGGGTGCGTTGGTGCTGGGCGCGGCCGGCCTGCTCAAAGGCAAACGCGCCGCCAGCCATTGGATGAGCCGCGAGATGCTGGCGGCCTTTGGTGCGACACCTGTCGCCGAACGCGTGGTCACCGACGGCAACATCATCACCGGCGGCGGTGTGACGGCTGGCATAGACTTCGGTTTGGTGGTGGCGGCCCAGGCGTTTGGTGAAGAGGTCGCCAAAGGGATCCAGCTCAGCATCGAATACGATCCCCACCCGCCCTTCGACGCCGGCAGCCCCGAGCGGGCAGGACCTGTTCTTGTCGCCGCCGCCCGCGCCAAATCCGCCAAACGCCAAGCCGAACGCCAGGCGGCCGTAGATGAAGCGGCAGCGCGGCTGCGGGGGATTTAGGCCGCGCTCAGGCCTTCTTGACGAAGGCGGTCTTCAGCACAAGGCCCTTTACTTTGTCCGAGCGGCCTTCGATTTCCTCTTCGTCCGAGGTCAGGCGGATGTTCTTGACGACATCCCCGCGCTTAAGCGTGACGTTGGAGCCCTTGACCTTCAGGTCCTTGATCAACGTGACCGTATCGCCGTCGGCGAGCTTGGTGCCATTGCTGTCCTTGACGTCCATGTGAAGCGCTCCCCTGTTGGTGTGCGGAGGTTATAGGCCGGAATTAATTGTACCTGGTACGAATTAAAACCCCGCCGCCGATTTCATGAGCTCTGCCGTCATCCTGGGGCTTGTCCCCAGGATCCATGCGGCGGCGGGCGCGGAGATTGTATGGGGCCTGGGAATGAATCCCAGGACGACGGTTGTCGGGGGTGCGGGCGGCGTGGGTAAAGCCGCAGCCCTACGCCACATCCCGCATCTGTTCCGCCGCCTTCAAGTCCACGCTCACAAGGCGGCTTACGCCGCGTTCGGCCATCGTCACGCCGAAGAGGCGGTCCATGCGGGCCATGGTCATGCGGTGGTGAGTGACGCAGAGGACGCGGGTGCCGGTGATCTTGATGATCTCCGCCACCAGCGTGCAGAAACGGTCGACGTTGGCGTCGTCGAGTGGTGCGTCCACTTCGTCCAGCACGCAGATGGGGGCGGGGTTGGTCATGAACACGGCGAACAGCAGCGCGAGTGCAGTGAGCGCTTGTTCACCGCCCGACATCAGGCCGAGGTTGCCCAGGCGCTTGCCGGGCGGGCTCGCCATGATTTCGAGGCCAGCTTCCAAGGGGTCTTCGGCTTCGGTGAGTTCCAGATGTGCGCGTCCGCCGCCGAACAGTTTGGTGAACAGGTTGCGGAAGTGGCCGTCGACCTCTTTGAACGAGGTCAGCAGGCGTTCGCGGCCTTCCTTGTTCAGCATCGCTATACCCTCGCGCAGGCGGGCGATGGCGGCTACCAGGTCGTCGCGTTCCGTGGTCAGGCCCAGGATCTGCTGGGTGAGTTCTTCGCTCTCCTGCTCGGCGCGTAGGTTGATCGCACCAAGGTTGTCGCGTTCGCTGACAAGGCGCTGCAGGCTCTTCTCGGCTTTTTCGAGGGGCGGCAGTTCTTCATTGGCTTCGAATTTCGTGTGCGTGCGGATCTCTTCCGGCTCGCACTGGATACGTTCGCGGATATTGCCGTCGATGATGGCGAGGCTCTGCTCGCCGGCGGACACGGCTGACTCGCGGCGCACGCGGTCTTCGCGGGCCTCGGCCAGGGCATGTTCGGCGTCGCGCAGACGTTTGTCGGCTTCCGACAGCGCCTTCTCGCCCACGGCCAACGCATCGGCGGCTTCGGTGCGGGCGGCTTCGGCGATCTGCAGCTGATCCATCAGCACATTGCGCTGTTCGGCGATCTCGGCCGGGCGGGCGGCGAGGGCTTCCAACTCTTCCCCGGCGCGGCGCTGGCGCAGTTCCAGCTCTTCGATCTGGCGCTTGGCTTCGTCGCGGCGGCTTTCCCAGGACTTGGCTTCGTTGGCGAGGGCGGACAGGCGGCGGGTGCGTTCGTCGGCTTGGCGGGCCAAGCTGTCATAGACCGCGCGGGCTTCCATCAGTTCCTGGCGCAGATGGCCGAGGCCCGATTGTTTGGCTTCGACGTCGGCGCGCAGGTCCGAGCCGTCGCCGAGTTCAGCCAAGCGGCCTTGGGCGAAGTCGATCTGCACCTGGGCTTCGTCGACTTCCGTCTTCAGCTGGCCGGCAGAGTCTTCGAGGCTGGCGATGCGGCTTTGGGAGGCGGCCAGTTTCTGGCGCACCACCGCAAGAGCATCACGCGCGCGGTTGTTGAAGACTTCGGCTTCGCGGATAGCAGCGCGGGTGGTCTGTTCGGTGCCTTGCGCGGCGGCGATGGTCTGCTTGGCGGTCGCGACGGCGGCTTCGGCCTCTTGCAGGGCGGCGGTGGAAGTTTCCAGAAGGCCCAGCAGTTCCTTCAAACGATTGCGCTGCTTGAGGCGCGTGGCGGCGGCGTTGGCCGCACCGGCGGCGGCGATGAAGCCGTCCCAGCGCCACAGGTCGCCGGTCGCCGTGACCAGACGCTGGCCGGGCTTCAGCTGGCTTTGCAGTGACAGCGCCGTCGCCGCGTCGGCGACAATGCCCACCTGCGACAAGCGGCGGGCGAGGCGGTCGGGCGCACGCACAACGTCGGACAGCGGACGCGCACCTTCCGGCAGCGCCGAGAATTCCAGGAATGGCGGCAGCAGCTGCCAGCGCATGGGGGCGGTGTCGTCACCGGCTGCGGAAAGATCATCGCCCACGGCCGCACCCAGTGCGGCTTCAAAGCCGGGCTCGACGCTGACGGAATCAATGATCGGGCTCCAGGCGCCGGCGGCCTTGGGCTCGGCCAGCAGTTCCTCAAGGGCCACGGCTTCGGCGCGCAGCTTGGTGTGTTCGGCGGCCTTGGTTTGCGCGACGTCGCGGGCTTGTTCGTATGCCGTTTGCGCGGCGGCGCGGTTCTGTTCGGCCTCTTCCCAGGTGGCGCGGGCAACGGACAAAGTTTCTTCGGCCTGGGCGAAGTTGGCTTCCTCGGCAGCGATGACGTCAGGCGAGATGGCGTTCTGCCGCACGGTCTCAAGCTGCGTCAGCACTTCCTGCAGGCGGCGGTCGGCGCGCTGGCGGCGCATATCGGATTCATTGAGCTGCTGGCGCGCGGCGGCGCGGGCCGAGTCAGCCTGCGACAGCTGGCGGTTGAGCAGAGTCAGTTCTTCCTCGACGACTTCGACCGCTTTGGCCGCGTTCATCAGCGCTTCACGGGTGCGCTCGCGCTCGGCCACTTCGGCGGCGGCGGCGGCGTTAAGCTCGTCCTGCTCGGCGACGACGCGGGCAAGGGCCGAGTCAGCGTCGCTCATACGGGCCCCTTCACGGGCCAAGTCGTCGCGGATTTGCGCAAGGCGCATCTCGACGGCTTCGCGGGCGCGTGCAATGCGCTCCAACTCTTCGTCCAGTTTGTCGCGGGCGATGACCAGATGCTGCAGCCGCGCGGCGGCTTCGGCTTCGGTGCGGCGCAGGGCCGGCATCGCCGAGGCGGCGTCTGCTTGATGTGTCGCGGCATTGGCGGCTTCGCCGGTGCGGTCTGCCACAACCGTCTCGATCTCGGAGAGGGCCGCGCGCGCAGCGGACAACATGGCGGTGGCTTCGTCGCGCTTGATCATCAGCACCAAAGCGTCGGCGGCGCGGATGCTTTCGGAAATCGTTCTATAACGAACAGCTTGGCGGGCCTGCTTCTTCAGGCTTTCCAGCTGCGCCTCGAGGGCGACGATGACGTCGTTCAAGCGGTTGAGGTTGGTCTCGGCGGCCGACAGGCGCAGCTCGGCTTCGTGGCGGCGGCTGTGCAAACCCGTAATGCCGGCGGCTTCTTCGAGCAGGTTGCGGCGCGCGGCGGGCTTCGAGTTGATGATAGCGCCAATGCGACCCTGGCTGACGATGGCGGTGGAACGGGCACCCGTCGCCACGTCGGCGAACAGCAGCTGCACATCTTTCGCCCGCACGTCGCGGCCGTTGACCTTGTACTGGGAGCCCTTCTCGCGCTCGATGCGTCGCGTGATTTCCAGGTCGTCGGTGTCGTTGAATTGCGCGGTGGCCTTGCGCGAGCTGTTGTCGAGATAAATCGAGACTTCGGCGATGTTGCGGGCGGGTCTATCGCGGGTACCGCCGAAGATCACTTCGTCCATGTCGCCGCCGCGCAGCTGCTTGGCCGACGTCTCACCCATGGCCCAGCGCAGGGCCTCGACGAGGTTGGATTTGCCGCAGCCGTTAGGGCCGACAATCCCCGTAAGACCATCCTCGATCAGCAGTTCCGTCGCATCGACGAAGGATTTGAAACCAGACAGACGCAGTTTTGAAAAGGCAACCAAAGAAACTCTCCGCCTCACTGCCGCGCGAGGGTGATGTGCGCGGCGCCCCTTAACTTAGATAGCGAAACTAGATAGCCAGGCGTGGCACTTTCCCCCAGGAGAGTGCTGCGCCGGAAATGCGTCTACAGCTTTTTGTCGATGGCCTTCTTGAGGGCCTCGTAGTCGTTGCCTTCCACCAGGTCTTCGTTGACGAAGAAGCTGGGCGTGGCTTTCACTTTGTAAAGCGACACGGCCTTTTCCTGCACGCTCTGGATCTCTTTCAAGATGGCTTCGTTCTTGAGGCAGGCGTCGACGCCTTCGGAGTTCAGGCCGGCCAGCTGGGCGTAGCCGCGCAGCACTTCGAGGGGCTTTTCGGAACGCACCCACTCGCTTTGGTTCTGGAACATCATCTCGACCATCACCGCGCCGCGGTCGTTGGGCACGCAGCGCGCGAGCAAGGCAGCGCCGGTCGCCAGACCATCGAGCGGGAAGTCGCGGAAGACGAATTTGATCTTGCCGGTGTCGATGTAGTTCTTCTTGAGCTCGGGATACTCGGCGGTGGCGAAGTGCGCACAGTGCGGGCAGGTGAGCGAGGCATACTCGATCACGGTGACCTTGGCCTTGGGATTGCCCTGCACATATTCCTTGTAGACCGCGGCCTTGGGAGCATCGGCGGCAATGGCAGAGCCTGCGACGGCCGCCATGACAGCAAAGCCTCCGAGCAGTGTGGCGGCGCGACGCGTGAAGTTCTTCAAGACATCCTCCTCAACTAGATGATGGGGTTGGGTAGCACCATCCATACCATTTGTGGAGAATTTTAGACAAAGGCCCTTAACCCTTGGAAATACGCCAGTTTTTAGCCTGTGGATGACTTTTGGAGAGGCTGAAACGACACCGATTTTCGGGGACTCGGGAAGCCCGCCTGAGACCTGGCGGCTCAGGCCGGATTGCAGATCATCTCGACGGTGCAGCCCTGCTGGCTGTCGGCTACCTGAACGCGAAAGCCGTGCAAGCGGGAGATGGCGGCCACCAGGGCCAAGCCCAAGCCCATGCCGGCGGCATTGCGGCTTTTGTCCGAGCGGTAGAAGCGGCGAAACACCGCTTCACGTTCGGGCACGGGAATGCCGGGGCCGGTGTCGGCGACGCGCAGCAGCGCGTTGTGCTCGGTGCGCACCAATTCAATGGCGACGGTGCCGCCCCGCGGCGTGAACTTGATGGCGTTGTCGACCAGATTGGAGATCGCCTCGAACAACAGGTCGGCATCGCCGCGCAACACCATATGCGCGATGCCGCCGGCGTTGAGGGTGACCCCCTTGTCTTCGGCGGCGGGTTCATAGAGCTCGACGATGGCCGAGATGATGGTGCCGAGGTCGACGTCGCCGAAGCCGGCGCTGCGCTGGCCCTGCTCGAGGGCGGCAATGCGCAACAGCGCCGTGGTGACGCCCAGGGCCTGATCGATGCCCATGATGCCCTTGTCGACGGCGCGGCGCAGATCATCGAGGGACCCCGCGTTGTCGCGGCCGCGTTCGAGCGATGCGCGCACGCGCGTCAAAGGCGTGCGCAGGTCGTGGGCGATGTCGTCGCCGACGCCTTTGACCTCGCTCATCAGATGTTCGATCTGGTTGAGCATGGCGTTGATGATGTCGACCAGCTTGTCGAAGTCGTCGCGGGTGCCGCGGCTGGGCAGGCGCTCGTGCAGGTAGCCCTGCATGATGCGCCCCGCCATCTGGTGAATGCCTTCGATGCGCCGCGCCGTGCGCATGCTGAGGATCACGCCGCAAATGAGTGCCAGGATCGTCGCTGGCGCGAGGCCGATGGCGAGGATGTGGAACATGCTCTGCTGCAGAGGGGCCTGGTCGGCGAAGTTACGCGCGACGATATAAATGTTGCCGTTCTTCAGCATGCCGCCGACGGCGCGCGCATCCTGGTTTATGACTCTGCCGCCCTCGCTGCGTTCGGCGGTGACGTTCCACACCTTGCCGTCGGGCTCGAAGTCGCGCGGATAGGACGCCATGTTGCCGGCCAGCGGCTTGTGATCGGGCGTGAACACCCCGGCCAGGCGCACGCGCGCGGGATCGTCGAGCAGACGCACGTCGATGTGCAGCTGGGTGTTGCCGATGTCGTCGGCGATGGTGCTGCGCACTTCCTGGGTCAGCGCGCGATCGATGCGCCCCTGGTTCTCGCTGCTGGTCTCCTGGTAAATCACCGCCACCAGCACCAGCGCGGCCGCCACGAACACTGCCGACATGCCCAGGGTCCACCGGAAGGTGGAGGTGCGGATGAATTCGGGAAGGCGCATCGCTAGCTCGGAGCTCTCAATAAGAATCCGGTGCCGCGCACGCTGTGGATCATCGGCGCTTCGCCGGCGGCATCCACCTTTCTGCGCAATCGGCCCATGTGCACGTCGACCAGGTTGGTGCGCGGATCGAAGCGGTAATGCCAGACTTCCTCGAACAGCATGGCGCGCGTCACCACTTGCCCCGTATGCCGCATGAGATATTCCAGCAGCTGGAATTCGCGCGGCAGGATGCCGAGGGCGCGGGTCAGGCGCTTGGCGGTGCGTTCGATGAGATCAAGCGTCAACGGTCCCACGCGCAGCACGGTCTCGCGCGGATCGGCCGGGCGGCGCAGCAGCGCATCGACGCGCGCCGAAAGCTCGACCAGGGCAAAGGGCTTGGTGAGGTAGTCGTCGCCGCCGGCCTTCAGGCCGCGCACGCGGTCGTCGACTTCGGCGAGTGCCGAGAGGACAAGCACTGGCGTCTTGATGCCGTTGCTGCGGATGTTCTCGACAATCGACAGTCCGTCGACCTCGGGCAGCAGGCGATCGACGGTCATGACGTCGTAGGTGCCGCTGCCGGCCCGCGCCAGGCCGTCGTTGCCGGTGGCGGCCCAATCCACTTCAAAGCCGTGGGACGACAACTCGGCGACAATCTCGCCGGCGGTCTCAGGATCATCTTCGATAACAAGAACACGGGTGGTCATGGCGCGCGGCGATCTCCCTAATCTGGGGATCATTCTACATGAGCTTAGGCCCGGGCTGAAATCCCACTTTGGGGGAAAAATGCTGGAAAAACGCGGACTTAGCGTCCCATCAGCCTTCGCGTGTGCGAGAAGGCAAAAAAATCCGCCCCAAAAAATCCACGGGCGCCGCCACCTTAAAATCCCACAGCCCAAGCCGCGGGCGGCACCGCGCTCGCACGCGCTGCCGACGGCGCCCGTGGTACTTCCGCGGCGTGTTTCGGCATATTGCTTCCAGGAGAGGGTTTGGGATGGAGACGCAAGACGCCAAAGGCACGGAACGGAAAGCGAAAGCGCGAAACGCAACGCGCGCACAAGCGAGCGCGCATTGTTGATGCTCCCGGCATGAGAGTCAGGTTAAAGCGACGTTAAGTAGCTGAGCCGAACATGAGCGCGTTGATAATCAACGCACGAGCATGATGCGTGCATGAGGCGCCTGAGAAAATTCGTCGCGCGTCTAGAACGAGTACACAACAAACGCGCTATAGGCCATCTGGTTCGGTGATCCGGCAATGCGCACGATGGGGCTGTCGGCAGCCCCGCCCAGCAGGCGTTTGTAGTTGGCGTCGGCGACCACCGACCACTGCGGCGAGATCTGATAAAGCGCATTGAGGCCGCCGTTGATGTCCTTGAAGCCCGAGCCCGGGGTGAATACCGGGTAACCACTGGCCGCCGCCTGCACCGGTGTCACACCGAAGAACGAGCGCATGTACTTGCCCGTTGTCCACGTGCCGGCGACCGTGCCGCTCAGCACAAAGCGCTCGGTGCGGATGAACGGCTGGGCGTAATCGGCGCTGACCAGGCCGCCGCCGTGTCCGCTGACCACGTCGTGACGTGCCCTGAGGCGGATGCGCGCGCCGCCGGCCGTCGTGTAGGCAACAAAAGCGCCCAGCTCGAGCGAGGTGCCGACGTTGCCCATGCCCTTCAAGTCTGGGCTGTCGCCGGCGCTGCGGCCGAAATCGATGCGCACGAGGGGGCCTACGCGAATGCTGCCGCCGGAAGCGTCGGTACCGCTGGTGAGCAGGCGGCGAAAGGCGATGACTTTGACTTCGTTGTTGTCGACTTCGATGAGATTGCGGTAGCGCAGCGATATCGCCGGCACGGCATCGATGTTGTAATTGTTGCTGCCCTCATAGTCGGGCGCGATCACAGGGCCGAGACCAAGGCGCACGTTGGTTACACCTTCGGGCAGCATGTCGACGGCGGTCTGCAAGGTGTCGGTCAGGCTGGTCGAGATGCGGTCGAAGTTCTGGGCGCTGGCGGGCGCGGCGCTCAAGGCGGCGGCCAGAATAAACGGCGCAGCGGAGAGCTTGAGAACGAATGAGCGCGTAAATGAACGCATGGGTTTAACCTTACCTGTGGGTTGGAAGAGTGAGGGGTCGCGCGGCGTGTGTTTCCCGACGTCTACAACGCAGCTACCGCCCCCGTTGTTGCAAGGTTTTTCCGAGTTTTGCCAAAGACTCACGCAAGGGCTCTAAGGCCACGCCGGCCACCTGGCTGTCCACGGCGGCGGCCTTTTCGGCCGGCAGCGGCGCGGGCGGCGGGGATTTCAGCGCCCGCTTGGGCATTGGGCCTTGGGCCGACTGCACCTGGGTGACCGCTTCGTAGCCGAAGAAGCGGTTGATGCGCGCGATGATGTCGGGAAGCTTCATCTGCAGCATGGTGGCCGCAGCGCCATGGGCCACGCGTAGGTGCAAGGTGGCGCCATTGTTGCGCCCGCGCGGATATTTGACCTCCAGCGGGCAGGCGAAGGCCGACAGCTCGGGCCCGACGATGGTCGCCCAGTGGGACAGGATCTCGGCGCCGGCAAAGCCGCGCTTTCCAAGGGCCGGCTGGGTCAGGCGGCCGGTCAGGCTGCCGACCGTGATGGGCCCCTGGCGCCAGCGGCGCGGCGCCGGCGGCTCAGCGGCGGCCTTCTTGGCGGTCGTTTTGGGCGGTGTGGCCTGGCGCATGAAACCAGTTTAGCAAATCACTTTGGGCCATCGGGATGATTTCTTGAAGTGTGCTACGAATGCCCGGCCATGGCCAGAAAACCCGTCCCCAAACCTGTCGCAAAACCTGATTCCGACGACCTGCTGGCCTGGTACGACCGCCACCGCCGCCGGCTGCCATGGCGGGCGCTGCCCGGAAAAACCAGCGACCCTTACGCCGTGTGGCTGTCGGAGATCATGCTCCAGCAGACCACCGTCGCGGCGGTGAAGAGCTACTACGAGAATTTCCTGGCCCTCTGGCCGACGGTCGCCGATCTGGCTGCCGCCCCCGTGGCCGAAGTCATGACCGCCTGGGCCGGGCTCGGCTACTACGCCCGGGCGCGCAATCTGCACAAGTGCGCGAGCGTCGTGGCGGCGGATCACGGCGGTGTATTCCCCGATACCGAAGAAGGCCTGAATGCATTGCCCGGCATCGGCCCCTACACCGCGGCGGCTATCGCGGCGATTGCCTTTGACCGCCACGCGGTGGTTGTGGATGGCAACGTCGAGCGCGTCATGGCGCGGCTGTTCGCGGTGACCGAGCCTCTTCCCCAAAGCAAAGCCCGCCTGCGGGAGTTGGCCGCGCGCCTCACGCCCGATGAGCGCGCCGGTGACTATGCCCAGGGTGTGATGGACCTGGGGGCCACCGTCTGCACGCCGAAATCACCGGCTTGCGTGATCTGTCCGTGGAATGACCGCTGCGAAGGCCGCAAGCTGGGCATCGCCGAGACCTTGCCGCGCAAGGCCGCCAAGGTCGAGACGCCGCTGCGCCGGGGCGTGGCCTATTGGATGATGCGCGCCGATGGCTGCGTCGCCCTGCAACGCCGTCCGCCCAAGGGCCTGCTCGGCGGCATGACCGAAGTGCCCGGCAGCGACTGGATTGAACAGAAGGGGCGCGCCAAGGCCGCCGTCGGTGAAACGCCTCCGGTCGCGACCAAATGGCGCGTGCTGCCGGGGGTGGTCGAGCACGTCTTTACGCATTTCCGCCTGCAATTAATTGTTCACACCGCCGATCTCACCGCCGCCCAGGCCAAGAAGCTGGGCCCCGGGATCATCTGGACGCCTTTGGAAAAGATCGGCGCCGCCGGCCTGCCCAGCGTGATGGCCAAGGTGGCCAAACACGTCATAAAGGGAATGGGTTAGGCCAAAGAACGCAAGCCGCGCCTTGCTGTACGGCCCGGCCCCAGGCGTTATACTGCGGCTCACCTGTTTGGGGCGCCTAGGGACAATAATGACCGACAAGAAGACCGACGCAGATACCGCCAAGGCGGAGCTGCGCGACGCTGCTCTGCTCTATCACCGCTTCCCGACGCCGGGAAAATTATCCGTGGTAGCCAAGAAGCCGCTCGCCAACCAGCGCGACCTGGCGCTGGCCTATTCGCCCGGCGTGGCCGCCGCCTGTGACGCCATCGTTGCCGATCCGCGCGAGGTCGACACCGTTACCGGCCGCGCCAATCTCGTCGGCGTGGTGACCAATGGAACAGCCGTGCTGGGTCTGGGCCCCATTGGCCCCCTGGCCGCCAAACCGGTAATGGAAGGCAAGGCGGTCCTGTTCAAGAAATTCGCCAACATCGACGTCTTCGACATCGAGATCGCCGAGCTTGATCCCATGAAGCTGGTGGACATCATCGCCAGCCTCGAGCCCACCTTCGGCGCCATCAACCTCGAGGACATCAAGGCGCCCGACTGCTTCATCGTTGAATCCGAGTTGCGCAAGCGCATGAAGATTCCGGTGTTCCACGACGACCAGCACGGCACCGCCATCGTCGTCGCGGCGGCGGTGATTAACGGTCTCAGTCTCTTGGGCAAGAACATCGCCGATGTGAAACTTGTGTCGACCGGCGGCGGCGCGGCGGGCATCGCCTGTTTGAATCAGCTCGTCGATCTCGGCCTGAAGCGCGAGAACGTCATCCTCTGCGATCATCTGGGCGTGGTGTTCAAAGGCCGCAACGAGGACGTGACCGCGCAGAAAGAGGAATACGCCTCCGCCACCAAGGCGCGCACGCTGGCCGAGGCTATGCCCGGGGCCGACGTGTTCCTGGGCCTCTCGGCGCCTGGCGTGCTGACCCAAGACATGGTGCGCGGCATGGCCAAGAAGCCCTTCATCCTGGCGCTCGCCAATCCCGAGCCCGAGATCCTGCCTAACCTCGCGCGCGAAGCCGCACCTGACGCCATCATCGCCACGGGCCGTTCCGACTTCCCGAACCAGGTGAACAACGTTCTGTGCTTCCCCTACATCTTCCGCGGCGCGCTTGACGTGGGTGCGACCACCATCAACGACGCCATGAAGATCGCCTGCGTCGAGGCCATTGCTAAACTCGCGCGCGGCGCGGTCTCCGATGTGGCGGCTGCGGCTTACGGCGGCGACAAGATGCGCTTCGGCCCCGACTACCTGATCCCCAAGCCCTTCGACCCGCGCCTGGTGTCCGAGATCGCGCCCGCCGTTGCGAAGGCCGCAATGGACTCAGGCGTCGCCACGCGCCCCATCGCCGACCTCGAGCTGTACCGCGAGAAGCTGCAGCAGTTCGTCTACCGCTCGGCCTTTGTCATGAAGCCCGTTTTCGACCAGGCCCGCGCCAATCCCAAGCGCGTCGCCTTTGCCGAGGGCGAAGACGAACGCGTGCTGTTCGCGGTGAAAGCTGTGCTGGACGATGGTATTGCGAGGCCCATCCTCATCGGCCGCCCCGGCGTGATTTCACAGCGCGTGCGGAAGCTGGGCTTGGGCTTCTCGCCCGGCAAAGACTTCGAGGTGGTCAACCCCGAGGACGACGCGCGCTACGGCGACTACTGGCGCAACTATCACCAGCTGATGGAGCGCAAAGGCGTTGCGCCCGATACTGCCCGCACGGTGGTGCGTACAAACTCCACGGTCATCGCCGCCCTGATGGTGGCCCGGGGCGACGCCGACGCCATGATCTGCGGCTCTTACGGCGAATATCACTGGCACCTGAAATACCTCACCGACATCCTGGGTCTGGCGCCTGGCGCGCACCGCACGTCGGCGTTGAGTCTGCTGGTGCTCGACGACGGCCCGGTGTTTCTCTGCGACGCCTTCGTCACCGAAGACCCCAGCGCCGAGGAGATCGCCCAGGAAACCGCCCGCGCCGCCCAGAAGGTGCGCGACTTTGGCATCACACCGAAGGTGGCGCTGATCGCCACCTCGAACTTCGGCGCACGCTCGACGCCGGCCTCGCGCAAAATGCGCCGCGCGCTGCGCATCCTGATGGAAGAGCATCCCGACCTCGAGGTCGAGGGCGAAATGCAGGCCGACGTCGCCCTCGACGAAGCCCTGCGCCTCAGGATTTTCCCCAACTCGCGCTTGAAGGGTGCTGCGAACTTATTGGTGATGCCGACGCTCGAGGCCGCCAACATCTCACTCAATCTTGTCCGCTCACTGGCCCATGGACTGCCGGTGGGGCCCATCCTGCTTGGCATCGGCAAACCTGCTCACATCACCACGCCCTCCGTGACCGCGCGTGGACTTGTCAACCTCGCGGCGATTGCCGTGATTGATGCGCAGATGCAGAAGGGGTGAGACTCCTCCTGGATCCTGGGGGCAAGTCACAGGATGACGGCGGAGTGTGAAGCCGTCGCAAAATGCGCCACCGTCGTCCTGGGATTAATTCCCAGGTCCCAGGCCTCAACGCACGCTTCTATCGCCACCTGAGCCTTGCTTAACTTCGCTGGGCGATGAATGATCGCGCCATGCTGACGCTCTCCCGTCGCTTGGCGCTACTTGGATGCAGTTCGCTCGCACTGTTGCGCAGCGGCATGGCTGTTGCGGCAGCCGACGGCACGCTGCGCCGGGGCAACCGCTATGAGCCGGCGAGCCTCGATCCCCACAAGATCAACACCACCTATGAGATGGCTATCGTCAGTGACCTTTTCGAAGGTCTCGTGGCTTACGGCCCTGAAGGCCAGCCGGGGCCGGGCCTCGCCGAATCCTGGACCGTGACACCCGACGGCAAGCGTTACACCTTCCGGCTGCGCCCCAGGCTCACTTGGTCCGATGGCGCGCCGCTGACCGCCGACGATGTGGTGTTCTCCTTCCGCCGCCTGATGGACCCCAAGACCGCCGCGCCCTTCGCTGCCCTGTTGTATGTGCTGAAGTCCGGCCGCGCGGTGAATACCGGTGCGGCGGCGGTTGAGGCGCTGGGCGTGAGTGCGCCCGATGCGGCGACGGTGATCCTCGATCTCGACGCGCCGGCGGCCTATCTGCCACAGATCCTCGCCAATGCTTACGCCGGCATCATTCCCCGCCATGTGGTCGCGCAAAAGGGCGACGACTGGATTCAACCGGGCAACGCGGTGGCCAGCGGCGCCTTCATGCTGGAAAGCTGGCGGCCCCATGAGGACGTCACGCTGGTTCAAAATCCGCGCTATCACGACGCGGCCGCCGTCAAGCTCGCGCGCGTCATCTACCTGCCGACCGAAGACTTGACCTCGGGCCTCGCGCGCTTTCGCGCCGGTGAGCTCGATACGCAGATCGACGTGCCGCTGGCGCAGCTGGATCGCCTGCGCACCGACCTGCCGGTGGAGACGCGCCTGTCCCAGACGCTGCTGACCTATTACCTCGCGGTGAACACCTCTGTCGTCAAACTTGCTGACCAGCGTGTGCGCCGGGCTCTGTCGCTTGCCATCGACCGCGATGTGCTGACGACCAAAGTGCTGCGCGGCGGCGAGCAGCCCGCTTTCAGTTTCGTGCCGCCCACTGTTGCCGGCTATCAGCCGGCCTTTGCGGACTTCGCGGATAAATCAAGTGACGCGCGCCTCGCGGAAGCCAACCAGCTGCTGAGCGCCGCCGGCTATGGCCTCGGCAAGACCTTGCAGGTGACCTACAACCATTCGTCCAATCTCGATCTCAGGCGCATCGCGGTCATCATCGCCAGCATGTGGAAACGCGTCGGCATCGAAACCACGCTGATCAATACCGAGGGCAAAGTGCACTTCGCCAATATGCGCCAGGGCAACTTCGACATCGCTTTCGCCGGGTGGCAGGCGGACTTCAACGATGCCTCGAGCTTTTTATATGTGCTCGATTCCGCCAGCACGCGCTCCAATTACGCGCGCTATCACAACCCGGCCTATGACAGCCTGCTTGCGCAAGCGGCCGCCATGGAAAATGCCGGCGCGCGGGCCGATCTCCTGCACAAGGCCGAGGAACAGCTGATGCGCGATCAGCCCGTCATCCCGCTGTATTACGGCGTCACCAAGAATATGGTCTCGCAGCGTGTCGTGGGTTGGCGCGCCAATGCCATCGACACCCATTTGAGCCGATATCTCAGCGTGGTGAAGTGACCATGGACAAGACCTTCCGCGCCTTTGTCGTCAACCAGGCCGACGGCCAGTACATCGCCGGCTTCAAGGAGCTGACCCAGGCCGACCTGCCCGACGAGAACGTGCTGATCGAGATCAGCTACTCCAGCCTCAACTACAAGGACGGCCTGGCGGTCACCGGCAAAGGCCGGGGCGTCGTGCGCAATTTCCCCATGGTGCCCGGCATCGATATCGCCGGCACAGTGGTTGACTCCAAAGACGCGCGCTTCAAGGCCGGCGACAAGGTGGTGGTCATCGGCGGCGGTTTGTCGGAAACCATGTGGGGCGGCTACAGCGCCTTCATGCGCGTCAAGGCCGACCTCATCGTCAAGCTGCCGGCGGCCTTCAGTGAAAAGCAGGCCATGGCCATCGGCACGGCCGGCTACACCGCGATGATCTGCGTCATGGCGCTCGAGCAAGTGGGGCTGACGCCAGCCAGCGGCGAGATTGTCGTCACCGGGGCGGCCGGCGGCGTCGGCAGTGTGGCGGTGGCCATCCTCGCCAAACTCGGCTATCGCGTCGTCGCCGCCAGCGGACGCGCCGAGATGCACGACTATCTGAAGATGTTGGGCGCCACTGAGATCATCACGCGCGCCGATCTTGATCGGCAACCCAAGCCGCTGGAGGCCGCACGCTGGGCCGGCGGTGTGGACAGCGTCGGCGGCCGGACTCTCGCAACCGTGCTGGCGCAGACCAAGCCGCAAGGCGCGATTGCCGCCTGTGGCCTTGCCGGCGGCACCGACCTGCCGACGACGGTGATGCCGTTCATCCTGCGCGGCGTGAAACTGCTGGGCATCAATTACTTCGAGATCCCGGCGGGCTGGCGAGAGACGGCGTGGAAGCGCCTGGCAACCGATCTCGACCGCGCCAAACTCGACGCCATGACCGAAATCGAACCGCTGACGAATATCCTGGCGCTGGCCGAGAAAATCCTGCGCGGCAAAACCCGTGGGCGTGTCGTGATCGACGTGAAAGCGTAAAGTGAAGGCCTGAGGGAGATTTAGGCTTTCGCCTCGTCGGTGTCTTCGCCGGCATTTTCCGCGGCTTCTTCGGCGGTCAGCGGGCGCAGCAGCAGCAAAATAATCAATACCGGCGGTAGAAGGGCGGCCGCGACGGCCCATATCAACCCGTTCCGGTTGCGCGCCTTGGCGAGATATCGCCCCAGTCCCGCAAAGACCAGGATCGAAGCCAGTGTCAGCAGCGGGTAATAGGCGGTCATGCTGGTTTGTGTCACGTGAGCGCAGGTTTCACGCGCCGCGTCATCGTTTAATGCTGACGTCAGCGTCGCAGTATAGCATTAATACCGCAAGAACGCCGGGGGAGAGCAGGGGGTTGCGTCGTTAGGCGCGGCATCGGTCTTCACGGCATTTATGTTTTTTTGGGGCGCGTCGGCTTTTTAATGAGTTTGTCCTCCGCATTCGCCGCGGCGATCGCCATGTTGGAAGCAGCATGAGCAAGATCATCCATACCGTCCGGCACTGGTTCGCCGACGGCACCTTACGGCGCATCTTCAAGAACGCAACGCTGTTGCTCTCGGGCCGCGCGACTAACGGGCTGTTCGGCCTGGCCATGCTCAGCCTGTCGGCGCGCGGCCTTGGCCTCGAGCAGTTCGGCGTCTTCGTGCTGCTGACCACCTATATTCAAGTCATCATGGCGCTGGCCACCTTCCAGTCGTGGCAGGCGGTGATCCGTTATGGCGCCATCTGCATGGAGAACAAGAACACGGCGGCCTTCCAGGCGCTGATCAAGTTCACCACGCTGCTCGATATTGCCGGCGTGTTCGCCGGCGCCGCCATCGGCTTCATCGCCGCACCTCTGGTCGGCCCTTATATCGGCTGGAGCGCCGAGGTCATCGGCTATGCCCAGATCTTCAGCCTGCAATTGCTGTTCACGGTGCTAGCTACCCCCACGGGCCTCTTGCGCCTGTTCGACCGTTTTGCGCTGCTCGCGGGCCAAGCGGTGGTCACGCCGCTCTGCCGGCTGATCGGCGTCAGCATTGCCGTGATGCTGGATGCGCCGCTGTGGGCCTATCTCGCGGCCTGGTTCGTCGCCAGCGTGGCCGGCGGCGCGGTGCTGGTGTTCATCGGCTGGCGCGAAGCTTACCGCCGCGGCTGGCTCAAAGGTATGACGCTGTCACTGGAGGGCATCACGGCGCCCCACGGCGGCATCTGGAAGTTCTCGATCTTCTCAAACCTGCATTCCTCGCTGCAGATCGTCACCGCGCAGATGAGCACGATTTTGGTGGGCGCCTTGGCGGGGCCTGCTGCGGCCGGCCTGTTCAAGATCGGCCGCGATGTGGCCACCGCCATCTCCAAGCCCGCCGAGCTGCTCAACCAGTCGATCTACCCCGAGTTCGCGCGCATCGGCAGCCGCGGCGACTGGCAGGATTTCAAGGCGCTGATTCTAAGAGGTGCCGCCGTGGCGGCCTCGGGTGGTGCGGCGATGCTGGTGATCTCGCTGTTCGCGGGGCACCTGTTCATCAGCACCTTCTTCGGCGCGACCTTCATCGAGGCCTATATTCCCTTGATCCTCTTGGTGGCAACGGCGGGCCTGACGCTGTGCGGCTTTCCTATGGAACCCGCGCTCTATGCCATGGGCCGGCCCAGCATTGCGCTGCGCATCGAGACTGTGGTGATCGTTGGCGTCTATCTGCCGACGCTGATTCTGCTGACGCGCACCTATGGCCCGACGGGGGCAGCCATCGCCTCGCTGGCAACGGCGGCGGCAAGCCTATGCGCCATGACGCTGTTCACCGCGACCCAGCTGCGCCGGCGCGTTACGGCGTCTCCTTCACCGGCCTAGTGACTCCGGGCCTCGCGAATCCTGGCGGTGCAGGGCCTGGCCGCGTAGATTCTTGCCTCACTCTCTCGGGCTTATCGGGAAACAGCGTGGCGTAGCGCGCCCGCTGCAACAGCTTGGCGTCCAGCTTCCAATCGCTGTAGCCGCGCGCGATGTCGCCGCAGTAGGCCATAGACGGCGCCGCGCGTTTGCCGCTCGCCATGATGTAGGCAGTGGCCTCGCGCGGGCCTTCGGCGGTGTTCACCGTCACAGTGATCTTTTTGTATTCGGGCCCTTCATAGCCGTCGAGCGCGCGCCAGCAGGCCGGCGTCAGCTCATACAACGCGCCCGGCACTTCCGCCTGTGCATCGGCGACAATAGTCGCAAAGGTGCGGAACTCGAACCGATAGCCCGGCAGAGTTGCAGCCATCAGCGGCCGGGCTTTCGGACAGCGGCGCTTCATGCCGCGCAGATTGAGATTGGCGCCGTAGGCGAAATAAATCATGGGTCGCTTATAGCAAAGAAAGGCCGAGGATCTAAAAGATCCGCCGGGCGCTGCGCGCCCTAAAAAGAAAGGCGGCGGATCTAAAAGATCCGCCGCTGAGTTTGCTGGGGTTGTGGGGTGGGGAGGGAGGAGAAATGCCCCAGCGTTAAATCCGTAGCCGCATCTTTCCCGGGAGCCGTTAACGAATCGTGAATCTTTCTTAATTTCCGCGCCTCTAAAGCGCGGACAATAAAAAACCCGGCCGCGAGGGCCGGGTTCTTCAAGACTCGTTGTCGAGTTCTTGGTTGTTAGGCAGCCTTCCTCAATTCGAGCGGTAATTGCAGCTGGGCGGCATTTTCGGCCGCATGGGCGCGGTCGATGATGCTGCCGCGGATCGCCGTCAGCTCTTGGGCTTCCCGCATGAGGTCGGTCGCCTCGACGCCCGTGGTTCCCGTGGCGGAGGCCGTCAGTTCGTGCACCTTGTCGGCTAGGTAGTCGATCAATCCGCGTTGGTCGTCGGTCAGCGTCACCATGGCGGTCCCCTCGTAGTCCTGTGTCAGGTGGGTGCTTGGCGGCTGTATGAGGCAGGTCGCCGGTCCGGGCAAAGGGGAATTGTGCAACACAGCATTGCCGCGGCTGCATAGTTGAAAGGTGGCGGAAAACCGCCAAATCGCACGAAAGCGCTCAAAAAACGCTGCCGACTGTAACCTCCGCGTCACATTTTTTTCGCGATTGAAATCAATGCATTGTGCGAAGAACCTGAGTCCGCCCCTTAAGAACTGCTAGATATAGTTTCGCTCCGCCCGTCAAGCGCTAAATGTTGTGAATAAGTGAATTCGTTCCGTTGACGGCAAGGCCCGACAAGAACACCATATGTCGTATCGCGGATGTCCCAGGTCTACACAATCTGGGGCTACGGACCGAGGGGCTGGAGAGGGTACGCGGGAAAACCCGCGACCGATAACCATCTAGAACAAGGCCGCGGCAAGCTACACCTGCCGCAGACTCGAGTGAGGGTAAGCCCTTGATTTTCAAGGGCACCTTCCTAGGGACAGAGCCTGATTCACTCCTTTCGGACCCCAAAAGCTCGCGATGGCTGACGCGGGGGATTTTTGGTTTCGAGGGGAAGAGGAAAATATGAATTACGCTGTAGACGCTAACGCCGCCATCGCCACGCCGCTCACCACTACCCCCCAGCCACTTTCAACGCCCAAACCGCAGCGTGACGCTGCTCTGGAAGTTGTGCCGTCGATTCGCATCGACCGCTCGCGCGACGCCCTTTTGACCGACTTCGGCAAAGCGACTCTCGAAGACCGTTACTTGCTCCCGGGTGAGTCCTACCAGGACATGTTCGCCCGCGTCGCCAAGGTCTACAGCGACAACATCGAACACGCCCAGCGCATCTACGACTACATGTCGCGCCTGTGGTTCATGCCCGCGACGCCCGTTCTGTCGAATGGTGGGGCGGAGCGCGGCCTGCCGATCTCCTGCTTTCTCAACGCCGTCAACGACGACCTCGGCGGCATTGTCGGCACCTGGACCGAGAACGTCTGGCTGGCCTCCAACGGCGGCGGCATCGGCACCTACTGGGGCAAGGTGCGCTCCATCGGCGAGAAGGTGAAGAACTGCGGCCACACCTCGGGCATCATTCCTTTCGTGCGCGTGATGGATTCACTCACGCTGGCCATTTCGCAAGGCTCGCTTCGCCGCGGCTCGGCCGCCGTGTACCTCGACGTGCATCACCCGGAAATCGAAGAGTTCCTGGAAATCCGCAAACCCTCGGGCGATTTCAACCGCAAAAGCCTGAACCTGCACCACGGCCTCAACATCACCGATGAATTCATGGAAGCCGTGCGCGCCGACGCCTCCTTTGGCCTGCGCAGCCCCAAGACCGGCGAAGTGATGAAGACGGTCAATGCCCGCGAGCTGTGGCAGAAGATCCTCGAGACCCGCCTGAACACCGGCGAGCCCTATCTGATCTTCGGCGACACCATCAACCGCCAGATGCCCAAGCATCAGCGTGACCTGGGCTTGAAGGTCACCACCTCGAACCTCTGCAGCGAAATCATGCTGCACACCGGCCCCGATCACAAAGGCGTGGACCGCACCGCCGTGTGCTGCCTGTCCTCGCTCAATGTCGAGACCTGGGACGAGTGGAACACCGACGAGCAGTTCATCCCCGACGTCATGCGCTTCCTCGACAACGTGTTGCAGGACTTCATCGACCGCGCGCCGGCCTCCATGGACCGCGCCAAGTATTCGGCCATCCGCGAGCGTTCGGTGGGCCTCGGCATCATGGGTTATCATTCGTTCCTGCAGGCCAAGGGCGTGCCCTTTGAGTCGGCCATGGCCAAGTCCTGGAACATCAAGATGTTCAAGCACATCCGCCGCGCCGCCGATGCGGCCTCGGTGCAGCTGGCCGAGGAGCGCGGGCCCTGCCCCGACGCCGCCGAAACCGGCGTCATGGCGCGCTTCTCGCATAAGCTCGCCATCGCGCCGACGGCCTCCATCAGCATCATCTGCGGCGGTGCGTCGCCGTGCGTCGAGCCGATCCCGGCCAATGTGTATACGCACAAAACCTTGTCGGGCTCATTCTCGGTGAAGAACCCCTATCTCGGTAAAGTCCTGGCGGAAAAAGGCCTCGACAATCCTGCCACCTGGAATTCGATCCTCGAGCATGAAGGCTCGGTGCAGCACCTGAACGGTCTTTCGCAAGAAGAGAAGGACGTGTTCAAGACCGCCTTTGAAATTGATCAGCGTTGGGTGGTCGAGTTTTCAGCCGACCGTTCGCCGTATATCTGCCAGGGCCAGTCCATCAACCTGTTTATCCCCTCGGACGTGGATAAGTGGGACCTGATGATGCTGCATTGGCGCGCCTGGGAATCGGGCGTGAAGAGCCTTTATTACCTTCGCTCCAAGTCGGTGCAGCGCGCCGCCTTTGCCGGCGTCGAAGCAGACAACACCCGTCAGTGGCCGGAAAAGCCCCTGGGCGGCGACCGCACCGACTACGAGGAATGCCTGGCCTGCCAGTAGAGCCTAAGTGCCGCCGCAGACCGCTGACAGGACGACGCATATGAACATTATCACGCCGACACTTCCCGGCCTCATGACGCCCAGCCTCGGCTATAAGCCGTTCCGCTATCCGTGGGCCCACGATTATTGGAAGCGCCAGCAGCAGATCCATTGGATGCCCGAAGAAGTGCCGTTGGGCGAAGACTGCAAGGATTGGGCCGGCAAGCTCACCGACGCCGAGCGCAGTCTGTTGTCGCAGATTTTCCGCTTCTTCACCCAGTCGGACATTGAGGTGAACGACAACTACATGGAGCGCTACGCCCGCGTCTTCAAGCCGACCGAAATCAAGATGATGCTCGCGGCCTTTTCGAATATGGAAACCATCCATATCGCGGCCTATGCCCTGCTGCTTGAGACCATCGGCATGCCCGAGAGCGAGTTCGGCGCCTTCATGCAGTACAAGGAGATGGCCGACAAACACAGCTACATGCAGAAGTTCGGCGTCGATACGCCCGCCGACATCGCCCGTACGCTGGCCATGTTCGGCGGCTTCACCGAAGGCCTGCAGCTGTTCGCTTCTTTCGCCATGCTGCTCAACTTCCCGCGCCAGAACAAGATGAAGGGCATGGGCCAGATCGTCTCGTGGTCCGTGCGCGATGAAAGCCTGCACTGCGAAGCCATCATCAAGCTGTTCCACACCTTCGCGCGTGAAACCAATTGCCTGACCCAAGGCGTGAAGGACGACATCGTCGATTGCTGCAAGACAGTGGTCAGCCTCGAAGACAAGTTCATTGATCTTGCCTTCGACATGGGCCCGGTCAACGGCATGACGCCCAAGGACATCCAGTCCTACATCCGCTACGTCGCCGACTGGCGCCTGTCGCAGCTCGGCTTACCTGCCGTCTACAACATCAAGGAACACCCGCTGCCCTGGCTGCAGCAGATTTTGAACGGTGTCGAGCACGCGAACTTCTTTGAAGCCCGCGCCACCGAGTACTCCAAAGCCGCCACGCGCGGCCAATGGCACGGCGTCGAGGGTGTGTGGTCGCACTTCGACAAGATGATGCAGACCCGCAAGACCAACGGCGAGAGCGTCGCCGCGGAGTAGTCGCCGCCAGATCGTTGGGGAAGGCCGCTTTCGGGCCCCATTTATTTGGGTCGAGCGGCCTTTTTCTTTGCCTATTTTGTGTGACAGCTGCGGCTAAGTGCGCCAAGCCATCTTCACAGCGCCGGTCTCTGTGGCAAAATCCGGGGTCGCTATGGAGAAAGCCGGTGCCGCGTCTCATCCCGTCCATTCTTATTATGGCTGCTGTCTGCGCCGGCAACGTCTCCGCTGCGGAGCCGGCACGTCCGCTGGTGATCGCCCATCGCGGCGCAAGCGGCTATCTGCCCGAACATACCCTTGAGAGCTACGCTCGCGCCATCGATCAGGGGGCCGACTACATCGAGGCCGACCTCGTCGTCACCAAGGACGGCTACCTCGTTGCCCGCCATGAGAACGAGCTGAGCGACACCACCGACATCGCACTGCGCTTTCCCAACCGCAAGACGACCAAGACTATCGACGGGCGCATGGTGGAGGGTTGGTTCAGCGAGCACTTCAACCTGGATGAGCTTTCGACCGTGCGCGCCAAGGAGCGCTTGGCGTTCCGCGATCAGTCAAACAACAGCCATTTCCATATCCCGACCATCGCCGAGATCCTCACTTTGCGCGCCGCTAAACAGCGCGAGACCGGGCGGACCATCGGCGTCTATATCGAGACCAAGCACCCCAGCTACTTCCGCGCCATGGGACTCCCGATGGAGGAGCCGCTGTTGTCGATCCTCACAGCCTGGGCCCTGGACCGCCCCGGCTCGCCGGTGTTCCTGGAATCCTTCGAGGCCGACAGCGTGTGGCGCATGGGCGAGGGCACGGCCGTGCCGGTGATTTACCTGCTGGCCGAGGGCAGCCCGGAGACCACCGACGAAAGCCTGGGCGCCATCGCGCGTTTCGCCGAGGGCATCGGGCCCGCCAAAAGCCTGATCGTGCCGGTCGATGCCAAGGGCCGCACCGGACCGCCTACCGATCTGGTGGCCCGCGCTCACCAGGCCGGCCTCCTGGTGCATCCCTATACCTTCCGCCCGGAGATACAGTTCCTGCCTGTGACTTATGCGGGCGATGCGGGCAAAGAGTACTGCCAGTTCGCGCAATTGGGCGTCGATGGGGTGTTTACGGATACGCCCGATCTGGCGTTGAAAGCCTTCGGTGAATCATATCCAATGCCGAAGTGAGAGTGAGGAAGCTATGGATATCGCCCTGGAAACCGTCTGCTACGTCATCAATCGCGCCCGCGAGGTGATGGCCGATCTCGATCCCATCGAGGATGAGCCCGGTCACCACGCCGGCGACGACGTCGTGCGCGAGGAACTGCCGGAAGAAGACGAGGGCGGTGACGCCGACAACGCCGAGTATGAAGACCTCAAGGCCTTCATCGACAGCCTGAACGACGACGAGCAGGCCGACCTCGTGGCCCTGGCCTGGATCGGCCGCGGCACCTATACCGCCGAAGACTGGGACGAAGCCGTCGAGATCGCCCACGAAGAGCATCCCAAGCGCGTGGCGCGGTATCTGCTCAGCCAGCCGCTGCTGGCCGACGAGCTGGAAGAAGGCCTCAGCGAACTGGGCCTGTCCTGCGAAGACGCCGAATAATCAACCGGAAACCAGGGCTTCGAGCGCCGCAAAGCCGGCGTGCCCCGTCACCGCGTCGCGCGGGAGGGTCACCACCGGCGTATTGACGCGCGCGGCCAGGTTCTGCGCGGTTTCAAAATGCGCGACAGTGCTGCCGGGCGTTTCATTGACCACCAGCGCCGCCAGCCGAAGCCCGCGCTGGGTGACCGCGTTCACCGCCGTCAAGGTGTGGCTGATGGTGCCGAGGTAGCTGCCGGTCACCAGGATCAGCGGCAGTTTCATCTCCGCCATCCAATCCAATGTCGTGTGCGTGGGGTCGAGCGGCACCATCACGCCGCCGATGCCTTCGACAAAGAGAACGCCGGGCGTCTGCGCAACGGCGGCTTTGGTGAATGCGAGCAGAGCGGCGTAGTCCACGGCGCGGCCTTCGCGGGCTGCCGCCATGTCGGGCGACAGCGGGGCTGTGTATCTCCAGGGGCTGATGGCGGCAATCGTCTCGTCAGTGACCGGCTGGCCCATGGCCGCCAGCAATTGTCCGGCGTCACTGGCAGCGGCGGTCGCGGGGTCGTAGCCGCTGGCGACGGGCTTGATGGCCGCAACTTGCTGGCGGCGCTGGCGCAGGATCTTGACCAGGCCGGCGGTGACGAAGGTTTTGCCGATGTCGGTGCCGGTGGCGGTGACGAAAAATGCGGGCATCAGTGCACCAACAGGCGTTCGCCGATGATCGCGGCGAGGCGCGCGATTTCGGCATCGGGATGGGCGGCGGTGAAGGTGAGCCGCAATCGTGAGGTGCCATTCGGCACCGTCGGCGGACGAATGGCGCTGACCAGGAAACCTTCGTCTTCGAGCATCCTCGAGGCGTTCAATGTGGTTTCCGTATCCCCCAGCACAATCGGCACGATGGCGCTTTCAGCTTCGCGCAGGTTGAGGCGCGACGTGAAGGCCTTGGCTTTCTGCAAGGGTTTGGCCGTGAGGGCCGCGTCCTGTTCGATAATGTCGAGGGCGGCGATGGCGGCGGCGACCGTGGGCGGCGGTAGGGCCGTCGAATACACAAAGGTCCGCGCGCGGGTTTTGATCAGGTCGATGACGAATTGCGAGGCGCAGAGATAGCCGCCGTAACCGCCCACGGCTTTCGACAACGTGCCCATCTGCAGCGGAATGTCGGCTTTGCCGCCGCGCGCGAAGCCGGAGCCGCGCCCGCCGCCGACAACGCCGATGCCGTGGGCGTCGTCCGACAGCAGCCAGGCGTCGTGTTCCTGAGAGAGTGCAGCGAGCTCATGCAAGGGCGCGAGATCCCCGTCCATGGAAAATACGCCGTCGGTGGCGATGAGCACATGGCGGTGACTGGCACGATGCTGTGTCAGCAGCGCGCGTGCGTCCTCGATATTATTATGTCGGAAGGTCAGCATCTTGCCGCCGCTGAGGGCAGCCCCTGCCAGGATGCAGGAATGGGACAACTCGTCCACCAACACCAGATCGTTGCGCCCGATGAGCGTCGAGATGATTCCCAAGTTTGCCAAGTATCCTGAACCGAACACACAAGCGGCTTCAGTCTGCTTGAGGCGCGCGAGGCGGGTTTCAAGTGCTGCGTACAGTGGGTGGTTGCCGGTCACCAGCCGCGAGGCCCCGGCCCCGGCGCCATGTTCGCGGATGGCGGCGATGGCCGCGTCTTGGACATTGGGATGCTGTGACAGGTTGAGATAATCGTTGCAGGAAAACGATAGCAATTTGCGTCCGGCGCGCTGCACCCAGATGCCGTCCTCGCGCGCCGTCTCGACAAGCGTCCGGCGCAGGTGCCGCGCTTCGAGCGCAGCGAGCTTTTTGGCGGCGTATGTATCGAGACTAGACATCTATGGCCTTCCCGTGGCCCTTCCACCTTGACGCCCGGCGGATGTATCTTTACGCCCAACGTGGTTCAAGCCGCAGTTTCACCGCAAAGGCATACTGTAATATGTCATCGACCGTCGAGGCCTCTCAGCAGTTCAGCAAGCTTATCAATCCGGGCGCCGTGCGCTCCGATTGGACCCGGGAAGAGGTACGCGCGCTGTTCGCGCTGCCGTTCCCCGAGCTGATGTTCCAGGCCCAGACCATCCATCGCATGAACTTCGACCCGCGCGAGGTCCAGGTCTCCACACTGCTGTCGATCAAGACCGGCGGCTGTCCCGAGGATTGCGGCTATTGTCCCCAGAGCGCCCACCACGATACGGGTCTGCCGGCCGAGAAGTTGATGGAAGTCGAGAAGGTGCTGGCCGAAGCCCGCGCCGCCAAGGCCAACGGCGCGACGCGCTTTTGCATGGGGGCCGCCTGGCGCTCGCCCAAGGACCGCGATCTGGACACCGTCTGCGCCATGGTCGAGGGCGTGAAGGCTATGGGCCTTGAGTCCTGCGCCACCCTCGGCATGCTGACCACGGAACAGGCCGCGCGCCTGAAGCGCTCGGGCCTCGACTACTACAACCACAACCTCGACACGTCGCCGGAGTTCTACGGCAACATCATCTCGACGCGCATTTACGCCGACCGCCTCAATACATTGTCCTGCGTACGGGAGGCAGGAATCAATGTCTGCTGCGGCGGCATCGTCGGCATGGGCGAGGCGGAAGAAGACCGCGTCGGCATGATCACTGCACTGGCGACGCTGCCGGCACATCCGGAAAGCGTGCCGATCAACATGCTGGTCCAGGTGGAAGGCACGCCGCTCAAGGGTGCGGCCAAGCTCGACCAGTTCGACTTCGTGCGCACCATCGCCGTCGCCCGCATCACCATGCCGCGCTCCATGGTGCGCCTGTCGGCGGGCCGCGAAGAGATGTCCGACGAAATCCAGGCCTTGTGTTTCCTCGCCGGCGCCAACTCGATTTTCTACGGAGCCAAACTGCTGACCACGCCCAACCCGGGCGAGGATCACGACCAAGCGCTGTTCGCGCGTCTCGGCATGGTTCCGATGCCCGCGTGATGGAAAATCCCCCGCTCGCGCCCGATTGGTACGAGTCCGGCTTTCCCCACATCTGGCTGCCCTATACGCAGATGAAGACCGCCGCACCGCCCTTGGCGGTGTCGCATACTCATGGCACGCGCATCGTTCTCGCCGATGGCCGCGAGCTGATCGACGGCATCGCCTCGTGGTGGACTGCCTGCCACGGCTACGGCAATCCGCATATCCGCGCCGCCGTTTCCAGCCAGCTCGATCTGATGTCCCATGTGATGTTCGCAGGCCTGGTGCACAAGCCGGCGCTGACCCTGGCCGCGCGTTTGGCGAAACTGCTGCCCGGCGACCTGGATCATGTGTTCTTCTCCGACTCAGGCTCGGTGGCGGTCGAAGTGGCGCTCAAGATGGCGACGCAATACTGGCTGAACCAGGGCGTACGCACGCGCCACAGTTTCCTCGCGTTCAAAGGCGGTTATCACGGCGACACCATTGCCACCATGGCCGTCAGCGATCCCGACGAGGGCATGCACGCGCTGTTCAAGGGCCTCCTGCCCAAACATCACGTCGTCGATCTGCCGCGCGATGAGGACAGCATCATGGCTTTCGATGCATTCCTGGAACGCCATGCCGATACGCTGGCGGGCATCGTGGTTGAGCCGTTGGTGCAGGGTGCGGGCGGCATGCTGTTCCATGGCGCCGAAGTCCTGCAGCACATTCGTGCGGCGGCCGACCGTTATGGTTTGCTGTTGATCTGCGACGAAATCTTCACCGGCTTCGGGCGCACCGGCACCATGTTCGCCTGCGATGGGGCCGGCATCGTGCCCGACATCATCACCCTGTCCAAAGCGCTTACCGGCGGCACCATGGCCCTCGCGGCAACGGTCGCGCGCAAAAAGGTTTTCGACGCCTTCTGGTCCGACAGGCCCGAACACGCGCTGATGCACGGCCCCACCTTCATGGCCAATCCGCTGGCCTGCGCGGCGGCCAATGCCTCGCTCGATCTCTTTGAACTGGAGCCGCGCCTAGCCCAGGCCATGGCGATTTCCGAATCGCTGGAAGCCGGCCTCGCTCCGTGCCGCGACATCGTCGGCGTCAAGGATGTGCGGGTCATGGGGGCCATCGGCGTCGTCGAGCTGAACAAAATCGACGACATGAATGCCTTGAAGCAGCGCTTCATCGACTCCGGCGTCTGGGTGCGGCCCTTCAATAGGATCGTCTATCTCACGCCGGCCCTGACCATCGGCGATGAAGACATGGCCAAGCTGACGCAGACCGTCGTTGCGGTGCTGAAGGACGCCTAGGCGGTGTAGACGGCGGTGGCGACGTGATAGGTCACGTCGATGCCGGTCTCGAAACGCCGCAACACACGCCGCAAGGCGCCGGCACTCAAGGGCCGGTAGTCGTCGAGGGCGCCCTGGGCGCCGATCTGTTTCAATTGATTGAGAAAGCTGTGCCCGTCCGCGTAGTGGCGCGTGATGCGTTCGTCGGTCACCGTCATGCCGGGCAGCATATCGGCCAAGGCCTGTGTGGTTGGATAGGGTCCTGTGCCCGCCGCGAGGCCAAGCGTGTCGTGGGCCGCGCGCCATTCGCAAAAGCTGTCGGCGGCCAGGGTCGAGAAGACCAGATGGCCGCCAGGGGCCAAGAGGCCCGACAGGCGCCCGAGGGCCCGCTTTAGATCGGTGAACCACTGAAAGACCAGGCTCGCGCAGACCAGATCGAAGTTGCGGCCCGCGGCACCCGGCGCTTCGCCGTCCATCATCACAAAGCGGGCCGGCGTCTCGCCCAGGCTTTCGCGGCAGCGGAGCAGCATTTCGGGTGCGATGTCGCTTAAGACCAGTTCGCCCGGGTTGAGACCGGCCAGCGCCCGGCTGAGAAAGCCCGTGCCGCAGCCGATTTCGAGAATGCGCGGGCGCGCCGGCAGCGCGAGTCCAGTGATCTCGGCGGCCAGCTTGGTTGCAACCTCGCGCTGCAGATCGGCGCCGGCGTCGTAGGTTCCGGCGGCGGCACCGAAGGCCGCGGCAACGGCGGTCTTGATACTGACGGGTTTATTCATAGGGGCGGTATAGCCGGTGTTTTGCGCAAAGGCCAACAGGACGGGCGCTAGGCCATCGACAGGATTAGATTGCGCACGATGGGATAGATCTGGTTTTCCCAGCGCCGGCCGCTGAAGACGCCGTAGTGGCCGACGCCCGCCTGCAGGTGGTGGCGTTTCATATAGGGCCGCAATCCGGTGCATAGATCGTGCGCCGCCACGGTCTGGCCCGGCGCGCAGATGTCGTCGCGTTCACCTTCGACCGTCAGGAGCGCGGTGCGCTTGATGGCAGCGGTGTTCACCGTTCGCCCGCGATACGTCAGCTCGCCTTTGGCCAGCTCTGCCTTCTGGAACACCTTGTCCACGGTCTCGAGATAGAATTCGGCGGTCAGGTCCAACACGGCGAAGTACTCGTCGTAGAAAATGCGGATGGCGTCGGCTTTTTCCTCATCGCCCGTGAGCATGTGCATGAACAGGTCGCGGTGGGCCTTGGTATGGCGCTGGCTGTTCATCGACACAAAGGCCGACAATTGGATGAAGCCCGGATAGACCTTGCGTCCGCCGCCTTTGTGGCAGGCCGGCACGGTCGAGATCAGGTTGCCCTCGAACCAGTCCATGGACTTTTCGTTGGCCAGGCAATTCACTTTGGTCGGATTGACGCGTGTATCCACCGGACCGGCCATCAGTGTCATGCTGAGCGGCTGCATCGGATGTTTGTCTTCGGCCATGATTGCCACTGCGGCAAGAGCGTGCACGCAAGGCTGACAGACGGCGATCATGTGCGTATCGGGGCCGATGGCCTCGATGAACTGGATGATGTGTTCGATGTATTCGTCAAAGCCGAAGCGTCCGGCTTCCACCGGGATGTCACGCGCGTTGTGCCAATCGGTGAGGTAGACCTCGTGATCGGGCAGCATCGTTAGCACGGTGCCGCGCAGCAGCGTGGCGAAGTGGCCCGACAAGGGCGCGACCACCAGCACCTTCGGCTGGGCGGTCTCGACGTCCTTCTTGAAATGCAGCAGCGTCCCGAAGGGCGTGCTGAGGTGCGCGCGTTCGGTGACGGCGACTTCGCGGTTGCCGACAGTGACGTGGTTAATGTTGTAAGGCGGGCGATGATGGGTGAGCTTGAAGCGCGAGATCATCTCCCAGACCGCGTCGAGATAGGCCAGTCCGCCGAAGCCCGGAAATTCCCGCAGGGGCTTTAACAGGACGCGCGCCTGGTCCGCAGTCTTGCGGAGCGGCTCAAGTAAATCGGACTGCCATTGGTAGGCGGAATACAGCAAACGAACCCCAGCGAATAACGGCTCAGTTTAAGTGTCTCGTTCCAGTTCCAGAAACCTAGTGCAATCTATGCTGCATTGCGAGATGATCGTTTAGCGATACCCGGAAACCGCAGGTTTGGCGACCGGGCCTACATAGTTGCCGAAGGGGGCAAGGCCATGGATGCGGCCACTTTAACCATTTCCAGCAGGAATTATTCCTCCTGGTCGCTGCGGGCATGGCTCCTATGCAAAATGGCCGGCCTCGACGTCGACGTTAAAACGGTCTCTATCGACGACCCCACCAACCGGGCCGAACTCTTGCTCCTATCGCCCTCGGTGCTGGTGCCTCGCCTGGAGCATGACGGCGCCAAGATCTGGGATACCCTGTCCATTGCCGAATACCTGGCCGAGCTGCGCCCCGCCGCCGGCCTGTTACCCGCTGACCGGGTAATCCGGGCCCATTGCCGGTCCATTTGCGGCGAGATGCACGCGGGCTTTTATAATTTGCGCTCGGCGCTGCCCATGAACATCAAGGCCCACTACCCCAACTTCAAAACCTGGGCCGGCGCCAAGCCCGACATCGCGCGGGTCTTTGCCATCTGGCAGGACTGCATCCACCAGTACGGTGGACCCTTTCTCTTGGGCCGCGATCTGACCATGGCGGACGCAATGTATGCGCCGGTGTGCACACGCTTTCTCACCTACGGCGTGATGATCGACGATGTCAGCGCGGCCTATTGCCGTGCCATCATGCGCTTGCCAGCCATGGCCGACTGGGTGGAGGCCGCCAAACTCGAGCCCGACGAGCTCGAAGAAGTGGATGCCGAGTTTTAAGCGGCGGAATTTTAAAGCTGCGGAATTTTAAGGGGAGACTCCATGTCCGTGAAGAACAAGGTCGCCGTGATCACCGGCGCCGCCAGCGGTCTCGGCAAAGGCATCGCGGCAACCTTCATCCGTGAAGGTGCGAAGGTCGCCATCGCCGATCTCAATCTTGAAGGCGCGCAAGCCACCGCCAAGGAATTGGACCCCAGCGGCAAGATGGCCCTGGGTGTCGCCATGGACGTCACCAACGAAGCCCAGGTCGATACCGGCATGGCCCAGATTGCCGCCCACTTCGGCAGCATCGACATCCTGGTGTCCAACGCCGGCGTGCAGATCGTAGCCCCCATGGAGGACTTCGACTTCGGCCAGTGGAAGAAGATGCTGGCCATCCATCTCGACGGCGCGTTCCTCACCACCCGCGCGGCATTGCGCTTCATGTACAAACAGGGCAAGGGCGGCGCGATCATTTACATGGGCTCGGTGCATTCGAAGGAAGCCTCGCTGCTGAAAGCGCCTTACGTTACCGCCAAGCACGGCCTGATCGGCCTGGCCAAAGTCGTCGCCAAAGAAGGTGCCGCCCATGGCGTGCGCGCCAATGTCGTCTGCCCGGGCTTTGTGCGGACACCGCTGGTGGAAAAACAAATCCCCGAGCAGGCCAAGACTCTCGGCATTACGGAAAACGAAGTCATCAAGAACGTGATGCTGAAGAACACCGTCAATGGCGAGTTCACGACTGTTGAAGATGTGGCCGCGGCCACGCTGTTCTTCGCTGCGTTCGAGACCAATGCCCTCACGGGACAGTCGCTGGTCGTCAGCCACGGCTGGTTTATGCAGTAGGCATAAAAAAACCCGCTGGATCTGCGGGTCTTTTAATTCTCAAAAAGCAACGCCGGGGAAGCCGCGGGGTCAAGAACCCTCGCGCGGGCTTCCCCGGCGTTTTGTCTAAATTAGACGGCTTCCTTCAAGTCCTTCGCAGCGCGGAAGGCGACCTTCTTGCTGGCTTTGATCTTGATGGCTTCGCCGGTGGCCGGGTTGCGGCCCATGCGCGCGGGGCGCTTGCGGACCTGCAGAATGCCGAGGCCTGTCAGGCGCAGCTTGTTGCCCTTCTTCAGGTTCTTGGCGATCAGGGCGACGAGGTCCGTGAGGAGCTCGGTCGAGACCTTCTTGGAGAGCTCATGCTTTTCGCCGAGTTCGGCGGCGAGATGCTTCAGGGTAACGACGGTTTGTTTTGCGGCTGCTGTGGCCATTGTTTCGGTCCTTTTCTCGAAGAATGAAGTATCAACTGCGCTGCGGAGAGAATCACAATGGCTTGCCGGACGCAAGCGCCGCAGCGTCGAAAAATGCGTTTTAGGCCTACTTTTTCGATATTTCTTGCATCAGGGCATTTTTTCGCCGGCCGCTTGGCCTGCAACAAAGCCCCAATTTGACGGGTGATTCTGCACGTCGCGCCGATTTTGGCCTGTGTATAAATCGCGCGGAAAAATCACAGCGCGGCTTAAGAGCCATTGATAAGTTGTTGAATTGAATCGTGAATCTACGGGCCTAAGTGGCATGTCCGGCGCATCCAAGGACCGGTTTTCAAGGCTTTCTGCTGCATTGCAGTGTAACTTTCGCCAGTTATGGGCCTGCCGCCAGGGTCGGCACGGCCTCCATTAATGTCCGGGTATAGGCATGCTGTGGATAATTCAGCACATCGGAGGCGGTGCCCTCTTCGACCACTTTACCCTCGTGCATCACCGCCACCCGGTCGGAGATGTGGCGGACGACACTGACGTTGTGGGAGATGAACAGGTAACTGAGACCGTGCTGATCCTGCAGGTCCAGCAGCAGGTTCAAGATCTGCGCCTGCACGGAAACGTCCAGCGCCGAGGTCGGCTCATCGAGCACCAACAGGCGCGGCTGCACCGAAAAGGCTCGGGCGATGGCGAGCCTTTGACGCTGCCCACCGGAGAAAGCGTGCGGCAGGCGGTCCATGCTGGCGGGATCAAGGCCTACGCTGCGAAACAACGCGGCGGACTGTTCCCGCAGTTCAGCTTTGTTTTTGACGCCGGCGACGGTGAGGGGCTCGGTGACAATGCGCCAGGCCGGCCAGCGCGGATCGAGCGAGCTTTGCGGGTCCTGGAAAACGATCTGGATCTCGCGCCGCGTGGCCGCATCCTGGGCGGCGAGATCGCGGCCCTTATAGATGAGCCTGCCGGTGAAGGATGCCAAACCGACCAGCGTCTGCGCAAAGGACGTTTTGCCGCTGCCGGATTCGCCGACAAGGCTCAGCGTTTCGCCTTCGGCGAGGTGCAACGACACGTCATCGACGGCGGTGTGCAGGCCGGTGACGCGTCCCAGAACATCAAAGCCGCGTGGATACCGCACAGTGACATGCTGGGCTTCAAAGAGAACGCCGCCGGTTGTCGGTGTTGATCTTTGTATGGCCGACACCGGCGCCGCGGTTTCGCCGCGCATGGTGGCGGCCACGGTCTCGAGCCGCGATTTCGGCGCCTTGCCTTCAGGCAAGGCGTTCAGAAGGGCCCGCGTATAGGCATGCTGCGGCCGGCGGATGACATCGGCGGTGGCGCCCTGTTCGACGATTTCGCCCCGGTACATCACGTAAACCCGGTCGCAGAGCCGGGCGACGACGGCCAGGTCGTGGCTGATGAGTAGTACCGAGGTCCGGGTTGCCCCGGCGCGTTCCTTGAGCAGCGAGAGAATCTGCGCCTGCACCGTGACATCAAGCGCGGTCGTCGGTTCGTCGGCGATGATCAGTTTGGGCTGGCATGAAAAGGCCATGGCGATCATCACGCGCTGCCGCATGCCGCCAGATAATTCATGGGGATAGCTTTGCATGACCCGGGCGGGATCGGAGATATGCAGGTCCTTGAGCAACCCGAGTGCCAAGGTCTCGGCGGCGGCGCGGGACATGTCGCGGTGGCGCAGGATGACGTCGGTGATCTGCTGGCCGGCTCGCAAGACCGGATTGAGCGCGGTCATGGGTTCCTGGAAAATCATCGCCACTTCGCCGCCGCGCATGGCTTGCAGCTCGCGAGAGCTAGCCGTCAGCACATCATGGCCCAGCACACTGATAGCGCCTTGGTATGCGGTTTTGGCATCCGGCAGGAGCTTCAAGATGCTCATGGCGGTGACCGACTTGCCCGAGCCTGACTCACCCACCAGCCCCACGATCTCGCCGGCCGCGACCGTGATCGACACGTCCTTCAGGGCGGCGACGGTCGAGTCGAAGCCGACAAAGGCGAGGGATAGATGGGAGATGGAGAGCCGGGGCTGGGTCATAAAAGGCTGTGCTCGCTATATCAGAAGTGTGATGGGCTGAACCGTATTGCGATGCCTTCTAGTCCTCTACAGCCAAGTTATTGTCACGATAGTAACAGGGACGCCTTGGAGGGAAGACCAATATGGCTGGGTGTGATTGGTATCGATTTCAGGCGGCGATTCTCGCAGTTGTCATGCTTTTGGGCGCGGGGGTTTTCCCCCAGCCAGCTTTACGACAAGCCGCTGGAGGCTGCTCCCAAGGGCGATCTGAGTATCACTTCAACAGCGAGGACGATTACCTCGGCCACGAGATCCTGGAATGGATCGCCGAAGGTTTCGGCGCCACGCGTCACGCACCGGCGCCATACGCCGACGGGAACATTTCTCGGTTGGAATGAGATGGCTGGGGCGCCTGGATTCGAACCAGGGGTGGCGGTACCAAAAACCGCTGCCTTACCGCTTGGCGACGCCCCAGCAGGCCTCTCAGAGGCGCGCGGACATTAGGGAAATTGCCTGCAGCCCGCAACGGAGAAAAAGCCGTGGAGTTGCGCCCTTTATTGGGACTCAGCCGCCATTATTCGTCGTCAGGCTATTTCGTAATGGCGGCAATGACCGTTGCGGGGGTCAGCACCTGGGGCAGGATCACGGGCTCGGCGGCCTTGGGCCCGTAGAACAGGTACAAGGGCACGCCGTCGCGGCCCACGGCCCGCAGGGCGGCGCTGATCTCGGCGTTGCGGTTGGTCCAGTCGCCCTTGAGATAGGCGACGTTGGCGGTTTTGAAGGCCGCCTCGACGTCGGCTTTTGACAAGGCGATGCGCTCGTTCACTTTGCAGGTGATGCACCAGGCGGCGGTGAAGTTCACGAACACCGGGCGGCCTTCGGCGCGCAGGGCGGCGAGGCGGGCGTCGGAATAGGGCTCGCTGATGCTGCTCGCCGATTGCGTGGCGGTCGGTGCGACTTCGCCGTGCAGGCCGGCAGTCAGCGCGACAGTGGCGACAAACGCCACGGCGGCGGTCACCAGGGCCACGCCCCGGCCCCGGCCGCTTGATTGCTGCGCGGTGCCCCACAGCCAGGCGATGAAACCCACCAGGACAATGGCGGCCATGGCTTCGGCCAGGGCCGGAGAATCCAACTGCTGGGCGAGAACCCAGACCAGCCAGGCGGCCGCTCCATACAGCGGGAAGGCGAGCACCTGTTTGACGCGGTCCATCCACACGCCCGGGCGCGGCAGTTTGCGCGCGACACCGGGGGCAAAGGTGATGACGAGGTAGGGCGTGGCAAGGCCCAACGCGAGTCCTTCAAAGATCAGGATGGCTTCCAGCGGCGATTGCGTCAGCGCGAAGCCAATCGCGGTTCCCATGAAGGGCGCGGTGCAGGGGGTGGCGACGACAACCGCGAGCAGGCCGGTGAAGAACGAACCGCTGACGCCGCCGCGCGAGGTCAGCTCCTGGCCGACACCCATGACGCTGCCGCCGATGTTGAACACACCGGAGAGATTGAGTGCGAGGGCCAGCATCACATAGGCCAGCACCGCGACAAAAACTGGCGACTGCAATTGGAAACCCCAGCCCACCGCATCACCGGCGGCGCGCAGGGCCAGCAGCAAACCGACGAGGGCGCCGAAGGTCACCATCACGCCGGCGGTATAGGCCATGCCGTCACGGCGCAGGGCGCCGGCATCGACGGTGCCGCGGGAGATGAAGCTCATGGCTTTCATCACCAGCACCGGCAGCACGCAGGGCATGACGTTGAGCACGATGCCGCCCAAGAACGCGAAGCCCATCGCCAGCAGCAACGGCGCCAGTTCAAAGGGCGCCGGTTCAGCCGCACCCACAGCGACCGGCGCGCTGACCGTATAACCTGTTCGCTGGCCCGCGTTCTCGATCACCAGCACGCCGGCGACGTTCGTCGGTGAAGCTTTGCCGGCGGTCATGGTGAGATTGAGCGTGCCTTTATCCAGACGCTGCACCTGGGGCGCTGCATTGGCGAGCACGCCTTCGTCGGTGGGAAAGAATGAGGCTTCGGAGATTTTCGCACCAACATCGGGACCGGCGCTCAGCACCAGGGTCTTGCCGGCGCGCTTGAAGGAGACAGGCCACGGCGCGGGCTGGGGCAGTTGCGCCTTGGCTGCGGCGATGGTTGCCGCTGCGGTCGTGCTCATGCCCGAGGTGGCGGGGCCGATGGTGATGGGCAGAGTGAAGTTCGCGTCCTGGGGAATGCAGATGTCGGCGCAGACAAGCCAGAAGCCGGCGGCTTCCAGGGTCACGGGGCCGACGGCGGCAGTGGGGGCGACCTTCAGCTCGGTGAGCATCGTGACTTTGTCGCTGTAGCCGAAGTTCATGAACTCGCCGTAGGCGATGCGTTCGGGGGCCGGGTACTGCAGCGGCCCTGCCGTCACGCCCTCGGGCAGCGTCCATTTCAGATCGACGCCCTGGCCCGAATCACCGGGCGTGCTCCAGTAGGTGTGCCACTTGGGCTTGATGGTGAACGAGAGCGCGATCCACAGGCTCTGACCAGGTTCGACGCTGGTCTGTTCCGCGGCCAGCTCGGCGCGGACCTGCTCGGTTTGCACAACGCTGTCGGCCTTGGCCGCAAGGCCAAAGGAAACCGCAGCACATAAGGTCAGAAGGGCGATAAGGCGTTTCATGGCGGCGAACATAGGCCAGGGCCGGGGTGAATCAACTCACATTTCCGAGGGCTGGTTTTAACCCTTGAGGATGGGTGCCGCCGCGGTCCACCAGCCGGGATTGAGCGTTGCCAGGGACTTTGCGGCCCTTTGCGCGGCGGCTTCCTCGGCAAACAGGCCAAAGCAGGTGGGGCCGCTACCGCACATGCGGGCGATCATGGCGCCGGTGCCCTGCAGGCCTTTGATCACCGTGCCGATCACCGGCTGCAGTTTGGTGGCTGGGAGTGTCAGGTCGTTGCGGGTTAGCCCTAGGGCCTGCGACAGGGCCCAAACGCTGGTCAGGCCCGCGAACCGCCCGCGCTCCATAGGCTCCGACGAGCGGCCGCGCAGGGCCTCAAAGACCGCCCTGGTGGCCAGGGGCACGCCAGGGTTGGCCAACACCAGCCAAGCCTCAGGCAGGGCCGGCGCCGGGGCGACGATCTCGCCGATGCCGCTCATGAAGGCGGGCAGACCCTTCAGGCAGACCGGCACGTCGGCGCCGAGCTTGGTGGCGATGGTTTGATTGCTCAGGCCCTTGAGCTTGACGCCCCACAGCTTAGCGCAGGCCTTGAGGGTCGCTGCAGCGTCGGCCGAGCCGCCGCCGATGCCAGAGGCCACGGGCAGGTTTTTCTCGAGCGTGATTGTCGCCCCCGCCGTGATCTTGTGGGTCTCGGCCAACAGGCGCGCCGCACGGAGGACAAGGTTGTCAGACTCGGTGCTGAGGGCCGCGCCGAAGGGCCCGGTGATGGCCAGCGTCAGCGTATCAGCGGGCGCAACGGTAATGACATCGCCGACACCGGCGAAGACCACGAGAGAGTCGAGCAGGTGATAGCCGTCGGCCCGCTTGCCGCAGACGTGCAGGCTGAGATTGATTTTGGCGGGCGCGGGAATGGTGATCGCAGGCATGGCCGCAACCTAGGAACAGAGGATGGGGACTGTGCAGCTACTTGCTGGCGAGGCCGCGCTCAAGCTTGGTGCGGATGGAGGCGCGCTGCGGCTCCTCCATCTCGAAGCTCAAGGCCCGCTGCCACTGGAAGCGCGCCTCGTTGCGCCGGCCCACTTTCCAATAGGCGTCACCAAGGTGTTCGTTGATCGTGCCGTCCGACGGCGTGGACTCAACCGCCTTCTCAAGGTTCTGCACGGCTAGATCGTATTCGCCGTTCATGAACAGAGCCCACCCGAAACTATCAATGATGTAGCCGTCGTTGGGGCGCTGCTTGTAGGCGCCTTCGATCAGCTTGCGCGCCTCGGGCAGCTTCACGCCGCGGTCGAGGTACGAGTAGCCCAGGTAGTTAAGCACGTTCGGATCATCGGGGCGCAGTTCCAGGGCCTTGCGGAAATCCTTCTCGGCCGCGTCCCACTTCTTGTCGCGCTCGAGCGCGATGCCGCGCGAATACAGGATAGCCCAGTTCTCGGCCTTGTCGTCGCCGGAGAACTTGAGAGCGTTGTCGTAGGCCGCAACCGCCTCGCCGTATTTCTTTTCAGTACGCAGGATGTCGCCGACGGCGACATGGGCGTCTTTCCACTGCGGCTTTTCCTTGATCAGGTCCTGCAGGATCGCCAGCGCATCCTTCTCGCGGTGCATGCGGACGTAATTGTCGGCCAGCTGCATCTGCACGTCGAGATAACCGGGGGCGGTCTTTTTCAGCTTGGTCAGCACGTCGTTGGATTCGGCGTAGCGGCCGCGGGCGGCCAGCGTGCTGCCGATGAAACGGCGCGTGATATCCATGTCGGGATTGAGGAACAGCGCGGTCTGGGCATAGGCCGTGGCCACTTGGGCGCGCAGTTCGTTGGGATCGTTCATCAGCAGAAGTTCGGCGGCGCCGAACGTCGCCTCGGCCATGCCGAACACAACGGTGACCTTGGGCTTGGGCATGGACGGCACCGCCGCCATGTAGGCATCCAGGGTCGGCGACGGTGCGTGGCTTTTCATGAAACTGGCGAACAGACCTTTGAGTTTTTCGTCCTGGCCGAGGCGGTGAAAGCCTTCGGCCACCTGGCGCAAGGTCGAGAAGCGCTCGATCTCGATGCGCATGGCCAGGGCGTCGTAATGCGACAGGGCCTGATCCTTGCGGCCGTAGAACTCATTGATCATGCCGCTCATGACGTCCCACAGGACGGCGGTGTCCTGGAAGTTCTTGAGGGGCGTCAGCTCCTCAAGGGCTGCTTCCACCGGTTGCGTCGCGGCGACGGCCCAGGCGCGCATGACCGGCAGGGCGAAGCTGTTCATCGTCTGGCCTTGCGGCTTTTCGAGATACGGCATCGCCTTGGCGTATTCGCCCTTCTTGATGTGATCCATGGCGATGATCACGGCAGCCATGCCGCGGCGGGGCGTGGTCTCGAAGGCCTTGCGCGCGGCCGGAACGGCGATGGCGAAGTCGCCGCTTTGGGCGGCTAGGAAATAGGTGTTCTGCAAAAGGGCCAGGTTCTGCGGATCGAGTTCGGTGACGCGGTTGTAGAAATCGACCGCGGTGTCGGGCTCGGCATTCACTTCCGCATGGCGGCCGGCGAGGAAGGCTGCAGCCAGGCCCGCCGACTTGGGCTGCGGCGGCGACGGCGCAGTGGTGGCGATCGGCTTGGGCGCTTCGCCGCTGACGGCCAGGGCCTTGGTGTTCAATCCGCCGATGGCCGCGCCGATGGCGGCCGCGACGGCCGCGCCGATGAACAGCGCCAGGGGCCAGCCCATGGGCTTCACCAGATTTGTGATCGAAGACGAATCCTGAGGTTCGGTCATAGCCGGATGGTTTCCTTTAGGGTCGCGCGGAAAGGCCCAGCGCGCCAATGTAGTCTGCTGACAGCGAGTTTAACCGCCTAAAGCACGGGCCGGAAACGGTTTCCTCCCGGGGCCGCTGCTGCGCGGATTACATATTTGGATAGTTCGGGCCGCCGCCGCCCTGGGGCACGGTCCAGGTGATGTTACGGCTGGGGTCCTTGATGTCGCAGGTCTTGCAGTGGACGCAGTTCTGCGCGTTGATTTGAAAGCGTTTTCCGCCCCCGGCCTCGTTGTCCACAACCTCATAAACCCCGGCTGGGCAGTAGCGCTGGGCGGGCTCGGCCCACAAGGGCAGGTTGACCGCGATGGGGATGGACGGGTCGGTGAGTTTCAAATGGATCGGCTGGTTTTCCTCGTGGTTGGTGTTCGAGATGAACACCGAGGACAGCTTGTCGAAGGAGATTTTGCCGTCGGGCTTGGGATAAGCGATGGGCTTGGCTTTTGATGCGGGCAGCAGCGTCGCGTCGTCGGTTTTGCCGTGGCTCAAGGTGAACGGCAGGCCGATGCCCAGTTGGTTCATCCACATGTCGAGGCCGCCGATCGCCAGGCCCATGTGCAAGCCGAGCTTGCTCCAGAGCGGCTTCACGTTGCGAACGCGCTTGAGGTCCTTGTAGATCCAGCTTTGCTTGTAAGCTGTGCCGTAGTCGACAAGTTCATCGTGGGTCCGGCCTGCTTTGACGGCTGCGAAGGCAGCTTCGGCGGCGAGCATGCCCGACTTCATGGCGTTGTGGCTGCCCTTGATGCGCGGCAGGTTGACGAAGCCCGCAGAACATCCGATCAGCGCGCCGCCCGGGAAAGTGAGCTTGGGCACCGACTGGAAACCACCCTCAGTAATCGCGCGGGCGCCGTAAGAAATGCGCCGGCCACCTTCGAGCATTGGCTGAATGGCGGGATGGTGCTTGAAGCGCTGGAACTCGTCGAAGGGCGATAAATAAGGGTTTTTGTAGTTGAGGTGCAGCACGAAGCCGATGGCCACCTGGTTGTTTTCCAGGTGATAGACGAAGGAGCCGCCGCCGGTGGAGCTGTCGAGCGGCCAGCCCATGGTGTGCATCACCATGCCGGCCTTGTGCTTGGCCGGATCGATTTCCCACAGCTCTTTGATGCCGATGCCGAACTTCGGTACATCAGAATCCTTGGCGAGATCGTATTTCGCGATCAGCAGTTTCGCGAGCGAGCCGCGCACGCCCTCAGCGATCAATGTGTACTTGGCGTGCAGTTCGATGCCGGGCTCGAAGTGATCGGTTTTCTCGCCATCACGGCCCACGCCCATGTCGCCGGTGGCCACACCGCGCACGGCGCCCTTTTCGTCATAGAGTACTTCGGCGGCGGCAAAGCCAGGATAGATCTCGATGCCCATGCTCTCGGCTTGGGTGGCGAGCCAGCGGCACAGGTTGCCGAGGCTGATGATGTAGTTGCCGTGGTTGTTCATCAAAGGCGGCATGACGACGTTGGGCACGCGCAGCGAGCCGGTCTCGGTGAGGTACAGGAAGCGGTCGTCGGTGACGGGGGTGTTGAGGGGGGCGCCCTTTTCCTTCCAGTCGGGGATCAGCTCGTTGAGGGCGATGGGGTCGATGACGGCGCCCGACAGAATATGCGCGCCGACCTCGGAGCCTTTTTCGATGACGCAGACGGTGATGTCGTGGTCATTGGCGGCGGCCAGCTGTTTCAGGCGGATGGCGGCAGACAGCCCGGCGGGGCCGGCGCCGACGACCACCACGTCGAATTCCATTGCCTCGCGTTCGCTCATCCGACAAATCCCCGCCCTGACAATGGCTTAGATATACTCCCGGGAGCCAGGTTAATCCAAGGGCTTCGATGATTTGGGCCGCGCCGCCCTTGCCTGGCGTGCCCGTCTGGGGCAGAAACACCCGCCCGGACCGCTTGGCCTTCCGGGTTAACGGCCTTTCCGCCTTTAAGGACACCCTGCTTGAGCAAGAACCCCGTTGTTATCGCGCTGCTGACCACGATCCTGTTCGCCAGCACCTTGGGCGTGCTGATCGCCGTGGCCGGCTTCGGCGTCATCCGCCTGTTCGAGGAAATGATGGAAGCCCTGGGCATCCTGCCGGTGCGCTGGGGCGAGAACAACGTGATCATCCTCATGCAGCTGGCCGGCGCCGCCAGCGTGCCGGTGGTGCTGTGGTTCAGCATCTGGTTCTACAAAAAGGCCGTGGCCGCCGAGCGCATCCTGACCGCCCACGAAGCCGCCGAGCACCTTGCCGGCAAGGCACCCTGATCGCCGTCGCGCGGTTTGATTGCGGCCACGCGGGGCGTTATCTCTAGGCGATGTCGACCAACACCGAGCCGCCCGTCTTGCAGCCGCCGCCTGTCGGACTGCCCGCCGACACCCAGCGCATGGAGATCGCGTCGCTGATCTTGATGGGCCTGGCCCTGGTCGGCGCGCTGAAGCTTGGACTGCTGTCGGCGCTGCTGGCGGGCCTGTTCATTTACCTGCTCGTGCAATCGGCGGCGCCGATGTTCAGGGCCCTGGGCCTGACGCGGCGTACCGGCAAGGCGCTGGTGCTGATCCTTTTTGCCTCCATCATCGGGGTGGCCGCGGCCCTCGGCGTGATTCAGTCCATCTCATTGCTGACCGGCGGGTCGGAGAGTGTGGTCGCGCTCCTCCAGCAGATGGCCGACGTCATCAGCACGGCCCGCGAGCGCACGCCGGCCTGGGCCCACAACTACATTCCGGCCAGCATGCAGGATCTCGAGGCCGCCGCCGCGAAGTGGCTGCGTGAACATGCGGGGCAACTGGGCGCCTTCGGCCAGGACTTCGGCAAGCTGTTGTTCCACACGCTGCTCGGCCTGATCATTGGCGGCATCGTCGCCTTCTATCGCGGTGTCGGCGACGACGAGATGCGCCCATTGTCCCGCGCCCTGTTGGCACGCGTGATCGTGCTGAGCGGCGCTTTCCGCAACGTGGTGTTTTCGCAAATCCGCATCTCGGCGCTGAACACTGTGCTCACAGCGATCTATCTCGCCGTAATCCTGCCGGCCCTTGGCGTTCATCTGCCGCTGGTCAAGACGATGATCGCGGTGACGTTCTTTGTGGGCCTGATCCCGATCCTCGGCAACCTGATGTCGAATACCGTCATCGTTGTGGTCAGCTTCAGCTACTCGCCGGTGGTTGCAGCGGGCTCGCTGGCTTTCCTTGTGATCATCCACAAGCTGGAATACTTCGTGAATGCGCGCATCATCGGCTCCAGGATCAGGGCCCGCGCCTGGGAACTGCTGACGGCGATGCTGGTGATGGAAGCGGCGTTTGGGATTCCCGGACTCATCGCCGCGCCGATATACTATGCTTACCTCAAGGATGAACTCACAGCCCGGCGCCTGATTTAAGATGGACAATCTCGCCTCCGATCCCGCGGCCCTGTTGCGCTGGTATGTCGATTCCGGCGTCGATGAGACCATCGGTGATCAGCCGGTGGATCGGTACAATATTGTCGCCAAAGCCGCGCCCGCGCCCACAGTCGAGCGCGCCGCTCAGCCGGTGATCGCAGAGCGTCCCGCGCCGGCCCCTATCGCTTTTCCAGCCGGCGATGCCGGCGCCACGCACTTGGCCCAGGCAGCGCAGACGGTCGAGGAACTGAAGGCGGCGGTCGAGGCTTTCGACGGCTGCGGGCTGAAGCAGTTCGCCAGCCGCACGGTCTTTGCCGACGGTAATCCCAAGGCGCGCATCATGTTCATCGGTGAAGCGCCCGGCGGCGACGAAGACCGGCAGGGCCTGCCCTTTGTCGGCGTGTCGGGCAAGCTGCTCGACCGCATGCTGGCGTCCATTGGTCTCACGCGCGCCGAGAACGCCTATATCACCAACATCGTCTTCTGGCGGCCACCCGGCAACCGCGCGCCCAACGACGAGGAAATCGCCGCCTGCCTGCCCTTCGTGATGCGCCACATCGAACTGGTGGACCCGGCGGTGCTGGTCTGCGTCGGCGGCCTCTCGGCCAAGACGCTGCTGGCCAAGGCCCAAGGCATCACCAAGTTGCGCGGCCAGTGGTTCGAATATGCGACGCCGGGTCTGTCGCGGCCGGTGCCGACCACGGCGCTGTTCCATCCGGCTTATCTGCTACGCTCGCCGCAACAGAAGCGCTATGCCTGGCGCGACCTGCTGGCGATCCGCCAAAAACTCAATGGCAGCGCGCCGGTTTAGGAATTCTCATGGGTATCGACGAAAGCCGGACCTTCGTTCCGATCAATATCGCGGTGATGACCGTCTCCGACACGCGCACGCCGGATACCGACACCTCGGGCGACGCCCTGGTCGCGCGCCTGACCGGCGTTGGTCATAAGCTGGCCGTGCGCCTCATCATGAAGGACGACGTGGCCTTGATCGCCGCAAAACTCAAGCAGTGGATCGCCGATCCCAATGTCGACTGCATCATCACTTCGGGCGGTACGGGTGTCACCGGACGCGATGTGACGCCGGAAGCCTTCAAGCAGGTCTGCGAAAAGGAAATCCCCGGCTTTGGCGAGTTGTTCCGCTGGATCAGCCTGAAAAGCATCGGCACGTCGACGGTGCAGTCGCGCGCCACGGCGGGTGTTGCCAACGGCACCTATCTCTTCGCGTTACCCGGATCTACGGGTGCGGTGAAAGACGGTTGGGACGAGATCCTCAAGTTCCAGCTCGATAGCCGCCACACGCCCTGCAATTTTGTCGAACTCATGCCTAGGCTGAAGGAGCATCTGAAATGAAGCGCAAGTTTCTCTACGCTTTGATTGCCGCCCTGTTCGCCGTGCCGGCCGAGGCAGCCCTCAAGAACGGCGCGACTGCACCGACCTTTACCACCCAAGCCTCCCTGGGCGGCAAGGAGTTCACCTTCTCGCTGGCCGAGGCCCTGAAGAACGGCCCGGTGGTGCTTTATTTCTATCCCAAGGCCTTCACCAACGGCTGCACGGTCGAAGCCCATATGTTTGCTGAAGCCATGGACGACTTCAACGTGCTGGGGGCGACGGTCATCGGCATCTCGAAAGACAAGATCGAAACCCTGAACAAGTTTTCGGTCGAGGCCTGCCAGAACAAATTCCCCGTGGGCGCCGACGACGGCAAGATCATCAAGGCCTACGACGCCAACCTCTTGTTCTCCTACGCCAACCGTACATCCTTCGTGATCGCGCCCGACGGAAACATCCTCTATTCCTACACCGCCATGGATCCCGACCAGCACGTCGCCAATACCATGGACGCAGTGAAGAAGTGGCGTGCAGAACACAAGTCATAATGCCGCCGAGTTTCAAATTCGAACGCGTGGTTTTGAAGCACCTGCCCGAGGCCATCGTCGCCGGCGTCGATGAAGCAGGGCGCGGGCCGCTCGCCGGCCCCGTCGTCGCGGCCGCCGTGATCCTGGATTACAAAAAGACACCGAAGGAACTGCGTCAGGGGCTTGATGATTCCAAGAAGCTGACGGCGGCGCGGCGCGAGGAACTCTACGGCATCCTCGTGGGATGTGGTGCTGCGGTGATTGGCGTCGGCCAGGCCGATGTGCGGGAAATCGACAGCTTCAATATTCTCCAGGCCACCTTCCGCGCCATGGGCCGGGCCGTCCACGCCCTGGGCCGCTTAGTGACCGTGGCGCTGGTGGACGGCAATCGCGCGCCGCCGTTGTCCTGCACCGTCGAGACCATCATCGAAGGCGACGGCAAGAGCCTGTCCATTGCCGCGGCGTCGATCATCGCCAAAGTTACGCGCGACCGGCAGATGACGGCGCTTGCCGAAGCCCATCCCGGCTATGGCTGGGAGAGCAATATGGGCTACGGCACTGCCCAGCATTGCGAGGCCATCGTGCGGCTCGGCGTCACGCCCCACCACCGCCGGTCTTTCGCGCCGGTGCGCAATCGCCTCCAATCCGAGGCGATTCAGATCGAATTGATCTGAGACTCGCCGAAATATTTCTGCAGAAAATTTCAGACCGCCTCCCCCGACCGCTAGGGGTGGAGTCCCGCGACTCGGCGGACTCAACATCTGGGGTTATCCACAGACTTCATTGCGCATCTCATTAAACAATCGTAAGGCTTTGATTCTTATGATTCTTCCTATCAGGAGCCCCGCTGTCCCGAGGATGGCGCAATAAAAAACGGGCCCTGAAATAGGGAAAGACCCGCCCAAAACGCCCAGGCTTTAAGGCCCGGGGTTGTGGGGTGGGGAGGGAAGAAGCCTTCAGGTTTCAGAGCGAAATCTCAGGGACGCATACCACCCAAGACGCGCGGGGTCCTGAAAGGGCCCCGCGCATCTTCTTCAAGAGGCGGGACCGACAAAATGCCGAAAGATGCCGTCAAAGAGTCCAAGGCCGAGTTCAAAACAAACGTAATCTACGGCGGCGACTGCATCGAAGCCATGAACCGCCTGCCGGAAAACAGCGTCGATCTGGTGTTCGCCGATCCGCCGTACAATCTTCAGCTGGGCGGCGAACTCACCCGCCCCGACAACAGCCGCGTCGACGGCGTCGATGACGCCTGGGACCGCTTCGACAATTTCGCCGCCTATGATGATTTCACGCGCAAATGGCTCACCGCCGCGCGCCGTATCCTCAAGGACACCGGCTCCCTCTGGGTGATCGGGTCCTATCACAACATCTTCCGCGTCGGCTCCACGCTGCAAGACATCGGCTTCTGGATGCTGAACGACATTGTCTGGCGCAAGTCGAACCCGATGCCCAATTTCCGCGGCACGCGCTTCACCAATGCCCATGAAACGCTGATCTGGTGCGCCAAATCGAAGGACGCGAAGTACACCTTCAACTACGACGCCATGAAGAACCTCAACGAAGGCCTGCAGATGCGCAGCGATTGGACGCTGCCCTTGTGCACCGGCGACGAGCGCATCAAAGGCACCGACGGCAACAAGCTGCACCCGACGCAAAAGCCTGAGTCGCTGCTCTACCGCGTGATCATGGCCGGCACCAAGCCGGGCGACGTCGTGCTCGATCCCTTCTTCGGAACCGGCACCACCGGCGCCGTCGCCAAATTATTGGGGCGCAAATACATCGGCATCGAACGCGACGCCGACTACATCGCCGCCGCGCGCGAGCGCCTGGCCCTCGTCAAACCCATCACGGATGAAAAGATGCTTTTCACGCACAGCAAACGCGCCGAACCCCGTATACCCTTCGGCACCGTGGTTGAACGCGGTCTCCTGCCGGCGGGAACCGTACTGTCCGATCCGTCAGGCAGATTTACCGCCAAAGTGCGCGCCGACGGCACGCTGATCTCGGCTACCCATCGCGGCTCGATCCATCAGGTAGGTGCGGCCGTACAGGGCGCTCCGGCCTGCAACGGCTGGACGTTCTGGCATGTGAAGATGGGCAACAACCTCGTCGCCATCGACGCCTTCCGTCAGAAGGTGCGCGCCGAGATGGGCACGATCCAGTAAATCAGCTTCGCTAACTCAATGTGACGCCAGGCGTTCGGCGACCGCCGAGGCGACGCGCGACAAATCCGTCAGCATCGCGGTTTCCAGCTCGGTGAATGACGTCGTACTTTGACGCCAGACCTGGAAGTGGCCCACAGGCCTATCGGCGTCCAGGCCGATTAGAACACCCATCCATGAGCCCTTGATATCATCCCCTGCCTTCGCGGCCGGGATGTCCTTCAGCGTCGCGGCGACCAGTGACCCGCGCGTCTTGAGAATGTCGCCGCGCGCTTGCCATGCGACGGCGTCGGCTGCCGCGCCGCTGCGTGTGGCGATGGCTTTAAAAGGCGTGTCGTCGGCGCGTGTGATGTGCAGACTGGCGGCATCGGGCACCACCAGGCTGCGCGCGTTTTCCGTCAGCACACGCCCCAGTTCATCGATGCTTTTAGCCTGGGCGACGGCCACGGTGGCTTCGGTCAAGCGCGTCATCATGCGGATCTGATGCTGCGCGCGCATGGTATGGCGGCGGGCCTCGAGGGCGTTGACCACCATGCGGGCCAGCAGCGTCAGGACTTTCTCGGCATCTTCCGACAGTCCGTCGTGGGGCTTGGTATCGATGACACACAGCGTGCCGAGGCGGAAATTGTCCGAGGTGATCAACGGCGCGCCGGCGTAGAAGCGGATATCGGGCAGACCGGTTACCAATGGATTCTCGGCGAAAAGCGGGTTCTGCGTGGCGTCGGGCACGACGTAGACGTCATCACTTTTGATGGCATGGGCGCAGAAAGCGTGTTCGCGCGGCGTCTCAATGGCGTTGAGGCCGTAGCGCGCCTTGAACCACTGGCGGTCGCGGTCGATGAGCGAGACCAGCGAGATCGGCACGCCGATCAGCTTGGCGGCGACCTGGGTGATTTCGTCGAACACCCGCTCGGGCGGTGTATCCAGAATCTGATATTCGGCCAGTTTGCCCAGCCGGCTGGTTTCCGCGGCCGATGATGCGGATACTTGCACAACGCACCTTAGGGTGAAGAAGCGGGCCTGAAGTCCTACTTTCCTTCACGCCACCATGCCAACATCGCCCCCGCCATGACAAGCAGGAGAATCAAGGCAACGGGGGACAGTGGGGTTTGTGTGACCCCGGTTACGGCCACTTGCTTGTTGGCCTTCAAGCCCATCCAGGTAGCGCCGTGGGCGGCGCGTCCCGGCACAACGCGCCGAATTGCAGGCGCGACCGCGTCTTCCAGCCAATAAACGCCGCCGCCGCTGGCTTCCGCGAGCGGGCCGACCTTGTCGGCGGTCGCGACGACGTCGAAGCTTTCGAGCGGGTTGGGATTGCCGGCAGCGGTGATGGTCGTCATCTTGCCATCGGTCAGCGTGTAAAGGCCGGGCTCGGTGATATCGAGGCGCGCGGTGAAGGCGCCGCCGGCAGTGGGCTTCGGCGTCACGGTCTGCTCGGTGCCGTCGGGCAGCGTGATCTTCACCGGCACTTCCTGCGCCTGCAAGCTGCGCCGGTTGATGACGAGGCCGCCGTCGTGGACTTCGGCGCTGAGGGCTTCTTCTTCCAGCTCGGGTTCTTTCATCAGCCAGTGGGCGACGCGGCGCAGCAACTCGGTCTGGGGACCGCCGCCGTCAAAGCCCTTGCCCCACAGCCAGATGGTGTCGCTGAGCAGCAGCGCGACGCGGCCCTTGCCGACGTGGTTGAGCACCAGCAGCGGCTCTTTCTCCTGACCCATCAGCACGGCTTCGCCGGCGGGATTGGCGATCTGCACCTGGCGCAGCCAGCGGCCCCAGCTGGGGTCCGTGCCGTTGCGGCCGACGGCGCCTTCAAGGGCCGCCGTCACCGGATGACGCTGGCCGACTTCGCTCAGATGCGGACGGAAGGCGCCGTTGAACACGCGGCCCGTGGGCTCGGCGGGCAAAATGCCCTGCAACGGCTGGCCGAACAGCGAGTAACTGTCGGCGTATTCGGGACCGACCGCCAGCATCACCGCGCCGCCGTTGCGCACGTAGTTCGCAACGTTGTTCATGTACTGGATCGGCACCAGGCCCTTTTGGCTGTAGCGGTCGAAGATGACCAGATCGAATTCCTTGAGCTGCTCTTCGAACAGTTCGCGGATCGGAAAGGCGATCAGGGCCAGTTCGTTGAGCGGCGTGCCGTCGTCCTTGGTCAGGGGGCGCAGGATGGTGAAGTGGATGAGATCGACGTTGGGGTCGGACTTCAACAGGTTGCGCCAGGCGCGTTCGCCGACATGGGGCTGGCCGGAAATCAGCAGAACGCGCATACGGTCGCGCACGCCGTTGATGGAAACGAGCGTGCGGTTGTTGGCGGTGGAGATCTCGCCGTTACCGGCCGCGATCTCGATTTCGTAGATGTTGGCGCCGCTGTTGTCGATCTTCAGCTGCACGTCGGTGGTGGTGCCGGCAGGCAGGCTCATGCTCTGGATGTTGCCGCCGTTGCGCTTGATGGTGACCGGCAGCAACGTGCCCGCCGCGGCCGTGGTGTCTTCGGCGCGCAGGCGCACGGTGGCGGTCTGGCCGACCAGGCCGAAGTCAGGCGCGCTTTCGAGGCGGATGCGGCGGTCGAATTCCTTACGTTCGCCGCTGATCAGCAGATGCACCGGCGCATTCATATACGCAGCATGGTTCTGCGTTGCGCGCTCAGGCGCGATGGCATCGTGAATCTGGCCGTCGGAAATCAGGATCGAGCCGGCCAGGCGCTGCTGCGGCACGTCGCTCAAGGCGCTCGACAGGGCATCGAACAGGCGGGTGCCGTCGGCGCCGCCCGAAGCATCGCTGCGTCCGGCGTAGACCGTGCGCACTTCGAGATCGGGATTGGCAGACAGCTCCTCATTGATCTTCGCCAGGGCCTTTTCGGTGCGCGCGGCGCGTTGGCCGACCTTTTGGCTCGCACTTTCATCGACGACAATGACGGCGACGTCTTTCAAGTCGGTGCGGTTTTCGCGCACCAGTTCTGGATCGGCGATGGCGATGATCAGGGCCAGGATCGGCAAGGCGCGCAGCAAGGCGCCCTTCGCGCGATGGAACAAGCCGTAGCCCACCAGAACGGCGGCGATCACGCACATCAAGATCAGCAGGGGTACGGGGATCAGCGGTGAGAACGTCAAGCCGGTCATTCGGTCGTACTCACTGATTCAGGCGCTGCAGAATGGCGGGCACGTGCACCTGGTCGGCTTTGTAGTTTCCGGTCAGGGCGTACATCACCATGTTGACGCCGGCGCGGTAGGCCATCTCGCGCTGCTGCTCGCCGCCGGGAATGACCGCGTACATCGGCACGTTGTCGCTGTCTCGCGCCCAAGCGGCGGCCCAGTCGGCCCCGCCGATGATGACCGCCGAGACGCTGTCGTTGGTGCTGGTCTCGCGCTCGACCAGGGTCGGCACGCCGGCGTAGCGGCCGGGCAGACCGTGCAGCAGATAGAACGCGCGGTTCAGGACATGGTCTTCGTTGAGTTCGACGACCGCCGGGAGATCGAGCTTGGCGGTAATTTCATCCAGGCGGTCGCGAATGCCGCCGCCGGCCCCACCCAAAGCACCGGCCTGCTCGGGGGCGTCGAAGATCACCATGCCGCCGCGCTGTAGATAAGTGTTGATGGCCGACAATCCGCGCGCGGGCGGAATCGGGGCCGCGGCCGTGACGCGCCAGTAGATGATCGGATAGGCGCTGAGGGCTTCCGACGCGATGGTGGGAGAATTGAGATCGACGCGCGCGGGTTCGGCCAGCTCGGCGGCGGTGCGGTCGAAGAGCAGACGGGTGAGCGCGGTCAGGCCAGCGCCGGTCATGCGGTCGATATCGGCCACACCGGTGACTACATAGGCGAGGCGGGTTTCAAGCACCGCGGCGCGCGTGGCGGCATCGATGTCGCGCGGGGGCACAGTACCGTTCACGCCGGGCGGCGGTGGCGGCGCGTCGGCGGCCTGCACCGGGTGGGACAGGGCGACGACGCAGAACAACGCCAGCACGGCGGCGGTGCGCGCGAGAATGGTCTGCGGCAACAGGCGGCGCAGCGCGAAGCTGACGACCAAGTCGAACAGCAGCAGCAGCAGTGCGGCACTCAGCAGCCAGGGTTTGAAATTGCGCTCGCGCGACAGGGAGTCAAACGTCAAACGCGATGCTGACATGGGCACGGATAGCGCCTCGGGCTCGGGCAAGTGGGCCGACAGGTTGAGCGCGCGGGTCGCCCCCGGCGGGCCATACAGTCCCGGCGGGGCTTTTGGGCCGGCTTCGATCTCGGCGATCTGCGCGCCGGGCACGGGCGCCACGGTGGGGCCGGGCTGCATCAGGCGGCCGCGGCCGTCGAGGATCATGCGCGGCTCCAGGGCGCCGGCGACTTCGTTGGAGCCGTCGGCGGGCACGCCCTGGCTGACATCGACGAGGCGCTTCAGCATATCGACGAACAGGCCCGACAAAGGCAGCTTCGACCACTCGGGCGTGGCGGTGACATGGAACAGCACCACCCAGCCGCGGCCGCGGCGCTCGGCCGTGACGAGCGGCGTGCCGTCACCCAAACGCGCCCAGGTCTTATTGACCAGATCGGCGGAGGGCTCGGCGAGCACTTGTGAGGTGATGGTGACATCTTCGGGCACGACCATGCCCTTGAAGGGCGAGTTCTCGGGGAAGGGCGCCAGAGGAACCGGCACGTTCCACGACATGGCCCCGCCCGACGAGCGGCTGCCCGCGCGCAGTTTCACCGGCAGCAGGCTGTCGACATTGCCGTCGAGCCGCGGCCCGGCGAAACGCACCAAGAGGCCGCCATTCTCGACCCAGGCCTGAACGCGGCTGAGTTCGGCATCAAGAATCTTGCCGCCGCCCGCCATCACCAGCACGGCCAGAGGCCGGCTGAGCAAATCGTCTAGCGCGCCGCTCCTGGCGTCGGCGAACGGTGCCAAGGCTTCGCGCAGATAGTAGGCGTCTTCAAGCAGGGGCACGGAAATGCCTGCGGCGGTGGCGCTCGCAATCCCAACCGGGCGGCGCTGCCACTGATCGTCGGCGAGGATCGTCGTTGCGGCACTTGCGATTCCCTCGACGTCGAAGCGCGTAATACGATTGGCGAGTTCACTCGGAATGCCCATGGTCGCCGTGCCGCTGCTCGATCCGCTGGCAATGCTGACCAACGTGCGCGACAGCACCTGGCCTTCAGAATCCATGGCACGCACGGTGTGGGCAACCTGCGGGCTCTGTGACGTGGCGACGCGCATGAGTTTTACGCCAATGCCGTTGGTGGTGCCGGCGCCGGCGGTCTTGGCGTTGAAATTGCGCTCGGGCGGCATCTGCACCAGTGGCGATATCAACGGATCGGTCTCAAGCACCGTGAGTTTGCCGAAGTCACCCAGCACATCGGAGAGGTCCTTGGCGCCCGGCGTATCGACGCCGTCGCTGACCCAGGTGACCGACGCGCCGCTAACCTTGAGAGCCTTCAAACGTGTGGCCGCATCGGCGCGGTCAGTGGGCCAGGGCTGCGGCGTGATCTGCAGCGCGCGCGACAGCACTTCGCGGGCCGGCAGCATCTGCAGCGCATCAGGCGTTGTCGCACTGGGCGCGGTGGTGACAAGCACGGCCGGCTGATTGCGCCGGTCGGCACTTTCCAGCAGCGAACGCACCGAGGCGATGCGGTCTTCCCAGGCATTGGCGGACGCCCAGCCATTATCGACGACGACGATCAACGGACCGCTGCCGTCGCTCTGGCGAATATTGAGGATGGGATCGGCGAGGCCCAGCAAAGCCAGTAAAAGAATGCCGACACGCAGCAGCAAGAGCCACGGCGGCGTATGGGCGGCGGAGCGCTTGGTGGGGTCGAGGCCGAACAACAGGCGAATAGCGGGGAAATTGATCTGGCGTACGCTGGGCGGCGTCAGGCGCAGAAGCAGCCAGACCAGCGGCAGAGCCGCGGCGGCAGCCAACGCCCAGGGTGTCGCGAATGAGATGAAGCCGAGACTCAACATGCTGGGTTCATCTCAACGTCTGTAGCCGGTGATGGCGTTATGCAGCGCGGATAAGGCGGGCTGCGGCGAATGGTCGGTGTGGTGCACGGTAAAGCTCCAGCCGATGGAGGCGGCCAGGGCGCGCAGGCCGTCGCGATGGCTGTTCAGCTTGCGCACATAACCGGCGCGGGCTTCCTCGGCGCGGTCGATGACCGTAGCACCTTCTTTTTCCAGGCCAACGAAGCGCACGCGGCCGCTGAAGGGCAGGGTCTCTTCAGCAGGGTCCAGCACCTGCACCATGTGGCCCGACAGGCCTTGGCGGGCGAGTGCCCGGATCGAATTGGCAACGTCATCCAAGGGCGCCAGGAAGTCGCTGATCAGCACCAGCGTGGCATGACGCGGCAGGCCTTTAGAGAAGGTGGGCATCTCCGGCGCATCGACGGTGGCCTCGGCGACCATCTCGGCGCCCAGCGCATCGGCCATCTGCGCGACGGCCAGGCGGCCCGAAGCCGCCGCACGCTGTGGGCGGCCGTCGCCCGACAATCTCAGAATACGTTCGCCTGCATCGACCAGAAGTTCGGCGATCGTCAGCATCATCACCGCCGCGCGCTCGGCTTTGGTCGGCAGTTTTGGAGACGAGCGGTAGCGCATGGAAGGCGAGGCGTCGCACCACAGCGCGGCGGTCTGAGCGGCGACCCATTCGCGCTCGCGCACAAAGACCATGTCAACCTTGCCCGACTGGCGCCAGTCGATGGCCGAGGGTGTATCGTCTTTAGAATAGGGACGGAACTGCCAGAAGCTGTCGCCGACACCCGCGCGTCTACGGCCGTGGCTGCCGAGCGTGACAGACGCCGCGATACGCCGTGCCGCCACCAACAAGGGCGGCAGCGTCGCGGAAATGGCATCGGCCTGCATACGCAGGCGATGGCTTTCTTCCCGTTTGTCGGCCGCTTTCATATGCGCTCACCACCTTCTGTGAGGCTGGGGACGGGCTAATCAGCCGGCGTCCACGCGCTGGCAGAGGAGATCGATCAGGCCCGAGAGCGTGTGGCCGTCGGCGCGCGCGCCGAAGTTCAGCGCCATGCGGTGCTGGAGGATCGGCTTGGCCAGCGCCAGCACGTCGTCGATGGACGGCGACAGGCGACCCTGCAGAAGGGCGCGGGCGCGTGTGGCCTGCATCAGCGCTTGCGAGGCGCGGGGGCCGGGGCCCCAGGCGACGCGGTCTTTGACTTCCTGCAGGTCGGTGGTCTCGGGACGGCCTGACCGCACGAGTTTGAGGATGGCGTTGATCACGCTTTCGCCGACCGGCACCTGGCGCACGAGTTTCTGCGCGGCCACCAGTTCGTCGGCGGTGAGCACCTGCTTGGCGACCGGCATGTCGGCGCTGGTGGTGCGCACGATGATCTGACGTTCGGCTTCGAAGCTGGGGTAGTGGATATCGACCTGCATCAGGAAGCGATCGAGCTGCGCTTCGGGCAGCGGATAGGTGCCTTCCTGCTCGACCGGGTTCTGCGTGGCGAGCACGTGGAACGGATGCGGCAGCGGGTGTTGATGCCCGGCGACGGACACGTGGCCTTCCTGCATCGACTGCAGAAGCGCCGACTGGGTACGCGGGGAAGCGCGGTTGATTTCGTCGGCCATCAGCAACTGGCAGAACACCGGGCCCTGGATGAAGCGGAAGAAGCGCCGGCCTTCGGCGTCTTCCTCGAGCACTTCCGAGCCGATAATGTCAGCGGGCATAAGGTCGGGCGTGAACTGCACGCGCTTGTCGTCAAGGCCGAGCACGGTGCCGAGGGCCTGAACGAGTTTGGTCTTGGCCAGGCCCGGCACGCCGATCAGCAGCACGTGGCCGCCGGCCAGCAGCGTGATCAGGCATTCCTCGACAACCAGGCCTTGTCCGTAGACGACCTCTTCAACGGCGTCCTTGGCCCGCTGCACGAGGCTTGCGATCCGCTCCATATCCGCCACGGCGCCACTCTCGGCCCCCCGGCTCACGCCGCCACTCGATTGTGTTATTGTTGCACTCACGGACTAAGCTCCAGCTATGAATTTCAATGGCTTACGCGGTTGATTGCGATGCAGACGGAACCTCAAACAAGTACCGGTGAGGCAGAATCTCGGCCAGCGGCGGGTACTCCCGGCGAGGGCCTAACGGTTCCGTTCCCAGATTTGTGCGGCGACTTTAGCATGCGCATCGACCGCAACGGAACCTGGTATTACCGCGGCTCGCCGATCGGCCGCATCGCCCTTGTAAAATTATTCTCCACGGTTTTGCGCCGCGATTCGGACGGGATCTACTGGCTGCCGACGCCGGTGGAAAACGGTCGGATCGAGGTCGAAGACGCTCCCTTTATCGGCGTGGAACTTATCGTGGAGGGCCAAGGACGCAACCAAATAATTAGTGTGCGGACAAATGTGGATGACGTGGTGCCGCTGGATGATAATCACGCCCTGCGCGTCGCGCACGATTCGGCCAGCGGTGCGCCGCGGCCTTATATGTATGTGCGCAAGGGCCTCGAGGCCCGCTTAAACCGCGCGGTTTACTATCACCTGGTGGACTTAGGTGAAGCTGGGGACGGCGAGGAGGCCACTTTTGGCGTCTGGAGCAGCGGCACATTCTTTCCGCTGGGCTCACTGGCCGGCGCGATCCCAGAGCCATGACGCCGCCAGCCTTAATAGCGAATTTAAGTCGTGCCGCAGTGCGCGCGTCCTTGGCCGCGCCGCGTCAACCCCGCGCCGCCGGCGATAACGCAACCGCACAATATCTATCCCAAGTGGGTGGCCTGGCTGCCGTCGATGAAACCAAGTTCACCTTCTTACGGCCCGGCACACCCTGGCCGCCCCGCACGCAGGACACGCCGCCCGTTCCCGCCGCGGTGCTGGTGCCTTTGGTCGAGCGCGAAGGCGGCTTCACCGTACTGCTCACCCAGCGCACGGCCGACCTGAAAGCCCATGCCGGCCAAATCTCGTTTCCGGGCGGCAAGCTGGAAGCCTTCGATGCCGATGCTGCGGCGGGCGCGTTGCGCGAGACCGCCGAGGAAATTGGCCTGGCGCCAACGCATATTGAAATCCTGGGCCAGCTCGATCCCTACATGACGGTGACCAATTTCGCCGTGACGCCGGTGGTGGGCGCCGTCACGCCGCCCTTCGATCTGACGCCTGACCCGGTCGAAGTCGCCGATATTTTCGAAGTGCCGCTGGCCTTCTTCCTCGATCCCGCCAACCATCAGCGCCACAGCCGCAAGATTGCCGAAGGTGTGGTGCGGGGCTATTACGCCATGCCCTACGGTGATCGCTATATCTGGGGCGCCACCGCGGGTATGCTGATCAATCTCTACGACGTGCTGACCGCCGGCACCTGAACGGGCCCACCAAACCGGGAGTGGCGATGTCACGGATCGTGTTCACATATATCGTGCCGTTTCTGATGCCGGCAGCCGTCTACGCCGCTTGGGTGTGGTACCGCACGGCCCATGCCGCGCGCCACGGCGGCGAAGCGCCGAAACTCGAGCAAGGCCCGTGGCCACTGCTTTTGTTTGCCGGCGCGGTCTTCGCTTTCGCGGTGCTGGGCGCGACCGCGATGCTGCGGGGCGGATCGCCCGATGAAACCTATGTGCCACCGCATCTGGAAAACGGCGAGATGATTCCCGGCCACCTCGAACCCAAAAAGCCGTGACGCAGGATCGTCTCGACATTCAGCCATGGATGACGGCCGCACCCGTGCGCCGCGTGCTGGCTGCGCTTGGCTCGGGCGAGGTTGACGTGCGTTTTGTCGGCGGCGCGGTGCGCAACGCGGTTATGAATCTGCCGGTCACCGAGATCGATCTGGCGACACCTGACCTGCCGGTTCGCGTCACCGAACGACTGACCGCCGCGCATATCAAAGCCGTCCCCACCGGAATTACACATGGCACGGTGATGGCGGTCGTCGATGGCGCGACCTTCGAGATCACCACGCTGCGCCGCGACACCGCCTGCGATGGGCGCCATGCGGCGGTGGAGTTCACCACCGACTGGCACGAGGATGCAGGCCGGCGCGACTTCACCTTCAACGCCATGTCGCTCAGTCCCGACGGCACGCTGTTCGACGATCACGGTGGTCTGGATGACGCGAATGCCGGGCGGGTCAAATTCGTCGGCGATGCCGGCGACCGCATCCAGGAAGACTATCTGCGTATCCTGCGGCTGTTCAGGTTCTTTGCCTGGTACGGGCGTGTGCCGCTCGATGCGACGACGCTTGAAGCGTGCCGCAGGCATGTCGGTGGGATTGGGCGCCTGTCGGGCGAACGCCTTCAGCAGGAGTTGACCAAGCTTCTCGCGGCGCCAGCGCCGCTGACGGCCGTGAAGCTGATGCAGGAAACAGGTGTGCTCGCGGAAGTTTTGCCGCAAGCCGTCGATACGTCCGTGTTCGCACGCCTGCTTGATCTGCACGGCGCGGACGATTGGCTGTTGCGGCTGGCAGCGATACTGCCGACGGACACTGAAGTGGCCGAGGCTGCCGCCGATCATCTCAAGCTGTCCAATGCGGCGCGTGATCGTCTGGTCCTGCTCCTGCGGGACAAGCCCTTACCCGACGATCACGCCGATCCGCTGCAGCTGCGCCGCGCGCTCTATGAGCTGGGCGCCAAGGTGGTGGGCGAGCGTGTGCTGCTGGCCTGGGCGCGGGCGGGTGCTGTGGCAAGTCCGGCGCCGTGGCGCGCGTTGCTAGAAGCGGCGGCCTCTTGGGAGCCCAAGACATTTCCCGTCACCGGCACCGATGTCCTGGCCCTCGGCGTGCCGCCCGGGCCCGTGGTGGGCCAACTGTTGGCGGCGGGTGAACACTGGTGGATCGGCGCGGGTTTCACGCCGGGCCGGGCCGAAATTCTGGCGCATCTCCGCGCCGTGCTGGAAAGCAAAAACGGCTCCGGAGGGGTGCCGGAGCCGTTTGCTTGATAAGGCGCCTCTGAGGGGGCAAAGGGCCTTACATCTTAGAAGTCGGTCGAGGGGAGGAGGGGGATCTGCTCTCCGGTCGCCGACCATGACTGCTAATGTAATGCCGCCACCCTTACAGAAACATGGTAGGCGCATGAATTTATTGTCACACGCTGAGGTAGGGCGTAGCCGGCGCTGACAAAAATATCATTTAAAATCAATTCATTAAGGTTTGCGAAGCTCCCGTTTTGCAATTAAGGGATTGGTGAACTTTATGGCCCACATTTCGATGGGGCATCCACGCTGCGTGCAAATTTCTCTGCCCATTCGAACACATAACAATCACGGCGGACCTATGAGCACACATCCCGAGCTGCCTAAAGTCGGACCGGTCGATCTGGTCCTGTATCACGTCGGCGGTGACGACGGTGTCGGACCCATCGGCGCGGTGTTGGAAGTGATCCCCAACTGTGTGCTGGTAACCTTCGAAATCCGTGACGACGCGCGGCCGGTGCTGGTCGAGACCAGCGAACAGAACCCGCAGCAGATCAAAATCAAAGTGAACCGCGCCGTCGATGAAAAGCGCACCACCAAGGACTTTTACGTCACCAACCAGCCCAAGAGCAGCAGTCTGTTCAAGCCCTCGCCGATGGCGAAAAGCGAAGACCCCGGCTATCCGCACTGCCAGAGCTGGGACGACACCACGCAGATCGTCAAAACGCTTTCAGTACAGACCTCGTCGATCGAACAGATCATCAACGAGCTGGGCCTGCCGCCGCCGGACATCATCAGCAGCGACGCCCAGGGCGCGGAGTTGGGCATTCTGCGCGGCGCCGGCCCCTATCTCGACACTGCGCTGGCCCTCGTCACCGAAGTCGAATTTTCCGAGATCTATCATCGCCAGCCGCTCTTCGACGAACAGATGGCGCTGGTGAGCCCTAAGGGCTTCCGGCTTGCCAATATTCTCAATGCGCAGATGTGGCATCCCATGAACCGCATGAAGGGCATGGGTTTCTTGACGGCGGCCGAAGCCCTCTTCGTCAAATACTTCTTCAACTTCGCGGCAACTGACGAACGTCCGGCCCGCGGCTATATCGACATGCGTTGGGTGCCGACGACGGTGCTGTTGAAAGCCATCCTTGTGGCCATGGGCTTCAGGCTGGCGTCTTATGCCGTCATGATCGCCAAATTCATCAAGGCCGAACGCAACGACTATCAGCAGTATGTGGACAGCACCTACATGCTGAAACGGACCTTCGATATTCTGACCTTCTTCGAGCAGCACAAGAACGATGCAGACAGGTCATTCGATTTTTTCATCGACACCTTGCAGATCCCGGACTCGGTGTATCTGCGCAACGGCGTGCCCGACACCTGCGCCATTCAGCGCAATCTCCTCAAACAGATGTGGCTGCAACAGCAGGCGGCCGCCCAACCGGCGCGCGCCTAGAGAACCGTGCGTCCGTCAAACCTGCGCTGCTGACGCAGGGCTTCACCCAACACAATCGCCGCGGCGATCGCCACGTTCAAAGACCGCATCTCCGCGGCAATAGGAATGCGCACGCTGGCATCGGCGGCGGCATGGACGTGCTCCGGAACGCCGTGGCTTTCCCGGCCCAAAAGCAGCACATCGTCCTGCCCGAAACTGAAGTCGGTGTAAGCAACGGCCGAAGCTGTGGATAACAGCACGACGCGCTGTCCGGTTCGCGCCCGCACCGTGGCCAAAAAGGCCTCCCAGGAGTCGTGACGCAGAAAGTCGCAGGCCCCGCCGTAATCCATGGCGCTACGCCGCAACCGCTTGTCATCTAAGGGAAAACCGCAGGGTTCGATGATGTCCACCGGCACCCGGAAACAGGCGCCGAGCCTGAGCATGGCGCCGGCGTTCTGGGGGATGTCGGGCTGGTAAAGGGCAAGCCTCATAATGTCATGCCAGGACTGCAAAAGGGGGTGCGGTAGGCCTTTTCAAGGCAGGCTTTTTATTCTATACCCCGGGCGCTGAAAACCCTTATGCTTCCGCCGGTTGGGGCCGGTCTTCGGGGCAATAAGGACCAAGGGTTTGTCTACCGCTAAGCCCTTTTGTTGAGAGCAAAAACCCTACTTTGCTCGCGGCGAAAGCGGCGTCCGGTTGTGCGGTGCGGCATGAACTCCTGGGGGTCACAGAAAAGGATTACATCATGGCGAACACGGCACATGCGCATGCTGCCGACGCGGCGGGCGAGACCCGGCGCGACTTTTTGTTACATACAACGGTGGCGATGGGCGCAGTGGGCGGCGTGATGATGGTTTGGCCGTTGATTCACAGCATGAATCCGGCCGCCGACACCCTGGCGCTGTCGACCTCCGAGATCAACATCTCCGGCATCGGCGAAGGCCAGCGCGTGACGGTGGTCTGGCGCGGCAAGCCGGTGTTCGTTGCACACCGCACGCCCGCAGAAATCGACGCCGCGCGCAAAGTAAATTTGTCCGAGCTGCGCGATCCGCAGACCGATGACTCCCGCGTCAAGAAGGGCAAGGAAGCGTTCCTCGTCATCGAGGGTAGCTGCACGCATCTGGGCTGCATTCCGCAAGGGGTGAAAGTCACCGAGCCGCGCGGCGAGTTCGGCGGCTGGTTCTGCCCCTGTCACGGCTCCCAGTACGACACCTCGGGACGCATCCGTAAGGGACCCGCACCGCTTAACCTGCATGTGCCGCCCTACAAGTTTCTCACCGACACAACTGTGCTTATCGGTTAAGGGGCAGCACCATGAGCACGGAAAAAAGCGTTTGGCGCAAAGCTTTCGAATGGCACGAAGAGCGTCTGCCCCTCGTCAGCTGGCTTGATCACTCCCTCGGCACCAAGTACCCGGTGCCGCGCAACCTGAATTACTGGTGGAACTTCGGCTCGCTGGCCATGTTCATGCTGGCCGTGATGATCTTCAGCGGCATCTTCCTCGCCATGAACTACACACCGCATGTCACGCTGGCCTTCGACAGCGTCGAGCACATTATGCGCGACGTAAACCACGGCTGGCTGATCCGCTACATGCACTCTAACGGCGCCAGCTTCTTCTTCATCGTCGTCTACATCCATATCCTGCGCGGCATGTACTACGGCTCCTACAAGGCGCCGCGCGAAGTGCTGTGGTGGATGGGCATCCTCATCTACCTCGTCATGATGGCGACCGGCTTCCTCGGCTACGTTCTGCCCTGGGGCCAGATGAGCTTCTGGGGGGCTACCGTCATCACCAGCCTGTTCTCGGCCATTCCAGCCGTCGGCGACAGCATCGTTACCCTGCTCTGGGGCGGCTTCTCGGTCGACAACCCGACGCTGAACCGCTTCTTCTCGCTGCACTACCTGCTGCCGTTCGTCATCGTCGGCCTGGTGTTCCTGCACATCTGGGCCCTGCACGTGCCGGGCGCCAACAACCCCTTGGGCATCGACGCAACACCCGCCGACAAGATCCCGTTCTTCCCCTACTACGTGATGAAGGACGTGTTTGGCCTTGGCGTGTTCGTGGTGATCTACTTCATCGCGGTGTTCTGGTTCCCCAACGCGCTGGGGGATCCGGTCAACTACGTGAAGGCCAATCCGCTGGTCACGCCGCCGCACATCGTGCCCGAATGGTACTACCTGCCGTTCTACGCGATCCTGCGCGCCATCCCGAACAAGCTGCTCGGTGTCGTCGCCATGTTCGGCGCGATTCTGATCATGTTCGTGCTGCCGTGGCTCGACCGTCACCCGGTGCGTTCGGCCAGCTTCCGTCCGATCTACCGCGTGTTCTTCTGGCTGTTTGTGGCCAACGCCCTGATGCTCGGCTGGTGCGGCGCTCAGCTGCCTGAGGGCCTGCCGGCGACCCTGAGCCAGGTTGGCACGTTCTGGTACTTCTTCCACCTGCTGGTTGTCCTGCCGGTCTTGAGCTGGGTGGAAACACCCAAGCCATTGCCGGCGAGTATCAGCCAGCCCGTCCTGAAAGCCGCGGAGTAGCGCCATGAAAAAGTTTCTTCTGGCCGCTACTGCGGCATTCGCACTCGCCGGTCCCTCGGTCCTCAACGCTGCCGAGGAGATTCACATTCCTAAGGAGGAGTGGAGCTTCAACGGTGTGATGGGCACGTTCGATAAAGCCCAGCTGCAGCGCGGCTTCCAGGTCTACAAGGAAGTCTGCTCGGCCTGCCATTCGCTGCAGTACATCTCGTTCCGCAACTTCACCGATCTCGGCTACAGCGAAGAGCAGGTCAAAAGCCTGGCGGCGCAGTACGACGTCGAGGACGGCCCGAACGACGACGGCGAAATGTTCAAGCGCAAGGCGCGGCCTTCGGATCACGTTCCGAAGCCCTTCCCCAACGATGCGCTGGCACGTGTCGCCAACGGCGGCGCCCTGCCGCCTGACCTGTCGCTGATGACCAAGGCCCGCGAAGGCGGTCCGGACTACGTCTATCACCTGCTGCTCGGTTATGAAGAGCCGCCGGCCGGCTTGGAACTGACGCCGGGCCTTAGCTACAACAAGTACTTCCCCGGCCATCAGATCGGCATGGCCAAACAGGTCGCCGACGGCATCGTCACGTTCGCCGATGGTGCGCCGAGCGACGCCGCGCATATCGCCAAAGACGTGACGGCTTTCCTGCATTGGGCCGCCGAGCCCAAGCTGGAAGCCCGCCATTCCACCGGCGTGCGCGTGACCTTGTACGCGCTGATCTTCGCGGTGCTGGCCTTCCTCGCCAAACGCCGCCTGTGGAAAGACATCAAGCACTAGAAGCAGAGAACTGAAATATGAAACGCCGGCCTGTGAGGGCCGGCGTTTCTGTTTTCGGAGTGCGGTGAAGGCTAGACGTTGAACAGGAAGTGCAGGACATCTCCGTCCTGTACGACGTAGTCCTTGCCTTCCGAGCGCGCCTTGCCGGCGTCCTTGGCACCCTGTTCACCGCCCAGCGCCACGAAGTCCTTGTAGGCGATGGTCTCGGCGCGGATGAAGCCCTTCTCGAAGTCATTGTGGATGACCGCGGCGGCTTGCGGGGCTTTGGTTGCGCGCCGGATGGTCCAGGCGCGGGTTTCCTTGGGGCCGACGGTGAAATAGGTGATGAGGTCCAAGAGGTCGTAGCCCGCACGGATCACCTGGGTCAGGCCGGTTTCTTTGAGGCCAAGGCTTTCCAGAAATTCTTTTTGTTCTGCGGGGCCGCCCAGCTGGGAGACTTCGGCCTCGATGGCCGCGGAGATGACGACATGTCCCGCACCTTCGGCCTTCGCACGCGCGGCGACCTTGGCCGACAGCGCATTGCCGGTAGCCGCGCTGCCTTCCTCGACATTGCAAGCATAGAGCACAGGCTTGCCGGTCAAGAGCTGCAGGGCGTTGAAGATCTTGCGGGCGGCGGGATCTTCGGGGCGGGCGGTGCGTGCCTGTTTGCCGGCGCGCAAGGCTTCCAGAACCGGCTCCATCACCGCGAGCATCTCCTTGGTTTCCTTGTCGCCGCCTTTGGCCTTCTTGGCCGCCTGATCGGCGCGGCGTTCCAGGCTTTCAAGGTCGGAGAGCATGAGTTCGGTTTCGACGGTCTCGGCATCGCGGATCGGGTCGATGGAGTTCTCGACGTGGGTGACGTTGCCGTCCTCGAAGCAGCGCAGCACGTGCACCACCGCATCAACTTCGCGGATATTGGCGAGGAATTTGTTGCCGAGCCCTTCGCCTTTGCTGGCACCCCTCACGAGGCCGGCGATATCGACGAACTCCAGCTGTGTCGGAATGATTTTCTGCGACTTGCCGATCCTGGCCAGCACATCCAGACGCTCATCGGGCACGGCGACGCGCCCGACGTTGGGCTCGATGGTGCAGAAGGGGAAGTTGGCTGCCTGTGCCGCCGCCGTGGCCGTCAGCGCGTTGAACAGCGTGGACTTGCCGACGTTGGGCAGGCCGACGATACCGCAATTGAAACCCATCTTACTTCGTCTCCGTTGGAGGCACTTCTTTCCGTACCGGCTTTTCAGAAACCTTCTTCTCCGGTGGCGGGTTCAGCTGAAGCGCGATTTTGGTCATGAATTTGTTTTCGTCGCCCACCATCAGCAGGGGCGCGGCGTCGGCCACGGCATTCAGCAGGGGCCCAAGCCAGTCGAGATCGCTTTTGGCGAAGTTCTCGAGCACGTGGCCTTTGACTTGCGATTTTCCGTCGGGTCGTCCGACCCCCAGGCGCACGCGCCAGTAATCGGGGCCGATGTGGCTATCAATGCTTTTTATGCCGTTGTGACCGGCGCTGCCGCCGGCTTGTTTGACTTTGACCTTACCGGGCGCCAGTTCGATCTCGTCATGCAGCACAAATACATCGGGCGGCGCGATCTTGAAAAAACGCGTGGCTTCGCCGACGGATTGCCCGGAGAGATTCATGTAGGTTGCGGGTTTGAGGGCCAGCACCTTTTCGGCGCCGATTGTGCCTTCGGCGATAACGCCCTGAAAGCGCTCGCGCCACGGCGAAAAACGGTACTGCTCGGCGATGGCGTCGAGGGCCAGGAAGCCGATGTTGTGCCGGTTGAAGGCGTATTGTTTGCCGGGATTTCCCAAACCAACGAGTAGCCGCATGGCGGGAGTCCCCTGCGATGCCTCGCGCGCCGCTCACCCCGATGGTCAGGGTGAGCGGGCGGAAGCGTCGTCTTACTTCTTCTTGGCAGGCGCAGCCGCAGCAGCGGCCTTGGGCGCAGCGGCGCCCTTGGCAGCGGCGGCACCGGCTGCGGGAGCAGCAGCGCCAGCGGCAGGAGCAGCGGCTCCTTCGGCGGGCGTCGCGGCGGCAGCGCCGGCGGCGGGTGTTTCTTCTTCGACCGTCATGACCGTCGGCGGCGCGATGGTGCAGATCGTGAAGTCACGGGCGATGGTGGGCTTCACGCCGGCGGGCAAAGTGACCGCGCTGATATGCACCGAATCGCCGATCTTCAGACCGGTCAGGTCCACGTCGATGTGGTCCGGCAGGTCGTCGGGACGGGCCCGCACTTCGACGTCGTGGCGCACGATGTTTAGCACGCCACCAACCTTGATGCCGGGCGACGCGCCTTCGTTGTGGAAGCGCACCGGCACCGGCACGCGGACCAGGGTGTCTTTTTCAATGCGGCGGAAATCGGCATGGATGGGCTTGTCGCTCACGGGGTCGAGCTGGACGTCCATGGCCATGGTGCGCTGCTTTTTGCCGCCGATTTCGACTTCAAAAATATTGGTTTTGAAGGCCGGGTCGTGCATCAGGGCCGTAAGAATCTTGGGCTCGAGGGCGATCAGCGTGGCATCTTGGTTGCCGCCATAAATCACGGCCGGGACGAGCCCGCCGCGACGTGTGGCCCGAGCTGCCCCCTTACCTGCCCGATCGCGCCCCTGTACCTGCAAGCTGCTGGTTTTAGGCATCGATTTTCTCCTTTAAGGTCAATGGCATATCCCTTACAGTCTGGATTGAGACGTGTCGGGGAAATGCCGGCGCGGCCTCCAGGGGTGCCGTCGCCACCTTGCGGTTTCGCAAGGACGCGGTCATGTACACCGGTTCGCCCTGCTAAAGCAAGCCGAGCAAAGCCTTTGCGGGGGGCAGGGCGTTCGGCCAATATGCGCCCGGAACTTGAGGCTTTTAGTATGTTGTCGATCCCCGCTGCCGCTGTATTTGACCTGGACCGCACCATTACCCGGTTCGGCACCTATACCCCCTTCCTGTTGAACGCCCGCCCGCTGGGCCCAGCCATGCTGTGGAACTTCATCAAGGGTCTGCCGACACTCGCCAAATATCACGCCGGACGTGTATCGCGGGCGGCACTCAAGGAAACGATGTTGCGCTACTCCATCGCCGGGGCACAGCGTTCCCAGATCGAGGCCTGGACCGATCGCTTCGCCACCCGTTGGCTGGAATCCCAGATTCGCCCGGGGGCCCGGGCTGCCATCGCACGCCATCGCGCGGCCGGCGATCACCTGGTGCTGGCCACCGCCAGCTTCGATTTCTACGCCCAGGTCTTCGCCGAGCGCCTGGGCTTCGATCACGTGATCTCGACGGCGTCGGTCTGGGACGCGGGCGACCGGCTGTGTGCCCAGGTCGAGGGCGACAACTGCTACGGCGAAGCCAAGCTGGCGGCGGTCAAAGCCTACTTCAGCAGTCTGCCGGCATCGGCGCGCGTGATTGCCTACTCGGACCACCATTCGGATTTGGACCTCTTGCGCTGGGCCCACGAGGGCGTGGCCGTCAATCCGGACAGCAAGCTCAGGCGTGTGGCGCCCGCGCACAATCTTTCAGTCGTGGATTGGGACGTGGCCGACGCCGCTTAGCGTTTGGCTGCGAGGCGCGAAAAATCCTTCAACCCGTCATCCAGCGAACGGTGGCCTTTGCTGGTATCGCGGTCGACGACAAAATAGGTGATGTGCGGCACGCCCTGTTTGCGGAGCGCGCCGCAGGACGGCGGCGGCTGCTCGGCCGGCTGGTTGATGGCGATGATGCCCACACAGTCCTTGCACTTGTCCCACGAAAACAAATTCGAGAATTGATATTTGGCCGCCGCGTCGATGGGCGCGATGGGGTGGTGGATGCGTGGGCGTCCGCCGCGCGCACTCAGGATGTCGCCGGGGCGTTCGCCGGCGGCGACCTTGGCGCAGAAATCATCGACGAAGGTGTTCATCTCGTCGATCTCCATGGCGAGATGGCTGGCGGTATCGGCGATGCGCTCGCGGTAGTAGGTCGTCGCACTCGCCAGATCACCGAACCGCATATTGGCATCCTGCAGCACGACGTAAAAAGCCGCCTTCGGTCCGTCGGCGTAGCGGATGATGCAGGGGTGCAGGACGAAGCGGTTTGATTCGCCGCAATGCAGCCGGGCGTATTCATTCACTGGAAGGTCGGCGGGCACCTGGCCGTTCTCGAGGGTGACGATCTGCTGGTCGGAGTAGCCCTTGGGGTAGACGAAGTCGCGCAGGCGGGCGAGGTCGGCCTGGCGGCTGGAGGCCGAGAAATTGCCGCTGCCGTTGTCCCTCTGGACCGTGCCGACGTTTTCGGCCGATGAAGGCGGGGAGACTGCGCAGAGGCAGCAGGTGACCAAGATCGCCGCAAGACGCCAGACAGACTTCACGTATGCCTTCCTTTCGGTCCCCCGTACCCGCAACAAAAGCGCAAAAAACCGACGAAGTCGATGGCCATTCCGCCGGCGCGCGCGGATTGTGGCGCAGCCAAGCCTATAGGATCACTCGAAAAGGCTGGAAACCGATGATTCCTGGCTGATTCGCTTGATGGCTTCGGCGATCAGGGGTGCAATGGACAGCTGGCGGATGTTGTCGGCCAGGCGCACGGCTTCGGTGGCCTGGATACTGTCGGTGATCACCAGCTCCTTGAGCGGCGAGGAGGTGACGCGGCCCACAGCCCCACCCGAGAGCACCCCGTGAGTGACGTAGGCCGACACCGACTTGGCCCCTTCGTTCATCAGCGCGACGGCGGCATTACACAGCGTGCCGGCAGAGTCGACAATATCGTCGACCAGGATGCAGGGGCGGTCTTTGACTTCGCCGATGATGTTCATGACTTCCGACACGCCGGCTTTTTCACGGCGCTTGTCGATGATGGCCAGGTCCGCATGGATGCGTTTGGCGACGGCGCGCGCGCGCACCACACCGCCGACGTCGGGCGAGACGATCACGGGCTTCTGGTCTTTATAGATCCGCTGCATGTCGTCGGTGAACACCGGCGCCGAGTAGAGATTGTCGAGCGGAATGTCGAAGAAGCCCTGAATCTGGCCCGAGTGCAAATCCATGCTGAGCACACGGCCCGCACCGGCTTGGGTGACGAGGTTGGCGACCAGCTTGGCGGTGATTGGGGTGCGGCCGCCGGTTTTGCGGTCCTGGCGGGCATAGCCGTAATAGGGGATCACCGCGGTCACGCGCCGGGCCGAGGCGCGGCGCAAAGCGTCCAGCGTGATCAAGAGTTCCATCAGGTTGTCGTTGGCGGGGTAGGAGGTCGACTGGATGACGAAGACATCCTCGCCGCGCACGTTCTCATGGATCTCGACGAAGATCTCCATGTCCGAGAAGCGCTTGATGCTGGCGTTGGTGAGCTGCAAATGCAGGCAGGCGACAATGGCTTCAGAGAGCGGTTTGTTGCTGTTGCCAGCCAGAACTTTCATGGATTTTTCGCCGCCCCTTGCGAGAGTCCCCACCGGCCTCAGCCGGTGCCTGACAGCAGGTAAGTGCGGTTCAGGCGCGCGGAAAGTATCAACCTGTCACGGGACTGTAAACCGGCGCGGCCTAGATTTTGCGAGGATTTTCCGCTCATTTTTCGCGCACATTTTTATCCACAGGCGGCGCGGACGAGACGAGCCGCCACTTAAGGCTTCGCTGCCGCGGCGGCCTGGCTCGCCAGCAGGGTCAGGAGATCGTTGAGGGCGGCATCGGCGATGGCGAAGGCCGTGGGGCCCCAGGCGCCGTCGAGGGCGCCTACGGGGATGGTGTTGTCGAGCCGGACCGTGCCCAGCTCCTTGCCGTCTCGCGCCACCGCCCGCCAGACGATCTCGACCTTCTGCAGGTTGGATTCGAAGGTGGTGATCTTGAAATCACACATCAGCTTGACCTCCGGATTGGCGTCGTCGCGCGTCACGCCGTTGGTGCTGAGGGCCTGCAGGACCGCCAGCCGCAGGGATTCGCGGCCGTCGCCCGGGGCGCCTTCGACCGGCAGGATGGAGACCGTGGGGAACTTCGGGCGTGCCGGCTCGGGCGGCAGCACCGGCCCTTGCGCCGGCGGAGCAATGCCGTTGACCATATCGCCTATTGCGAGCGCAGCCTCATTGCCCAGGCGCCCGGCCAGCATCATGTCGCCGCCCTGCCACTGGCTGGCGGGAACGCTTATGACCTGGCGGTAGGTGCGCACAGCCGCGCCGCGCCGCGAGCGCAGGGTCCAGGTGATCACCACCGAGACATCGCGGTCGAGGTCGCTGACGCCGGTTTCGCGAGCTTCGGAATCCAGTGTGAAGCCCAGACCCAGGTTGCTGGGCACCGCCTCGGCGGGGATTTCGAAGGACTGCAATCTTTGTGCGACCGCCGTGCTGATCTGGGTGTCGAGCGGCTGCGGCGCGCCGCGCACGGGTAGCACCGCGATACCCACCGCCGTGGGCACGTCGAGCAGCGGATTGTCGGTGGTGACCTTGGGGCCGTCGCGGAAGGGCTGCGGCACCGCGCCGCAGGCGGCGAGCAACAGGACCACAGCGATGGCGCAAAGTTTTCTCACGACAAGACAATCGCCGAGAGCTGGCGGCCGTAATCGCGCTCGCTGCGCAAGACCGAGCGGCGATAGCTGAAGAACTGCGTGTCGGCCGTGCAGGTGTCGCTGCCTTCGACAATCACCGTGCCAACGCCGGCGCTGCGCAGACGGTCGCCGACAAAGGCCGGTAGATCAAAATGCACGTGGCCGTTGGCCTTGGGCTCAGTGAAGTAAAGTGCATAAGCCGGATCGCGGTCGGTGAAGCGGGCCATGAACTCCGGCCCCACTTCATATGACGCTTGGGCGATACAGGGGCCGAGGACGGCGACGATGCGGGCCGGGTCTGCGCCGAGCGTCGCCATGGCGGCCACGGTATTTTCCAACACGCCGTCGAAAGCGCCGCGCCAGCCGGCGTGGGCCGCGCCAATGACGCCGGCTTTGGCATCGGCGAACAGCACCGGACCGCAGTCGGCGGTGAGAATGCCGATGGCGATTTGGGGTTCCGCAGTCACCAGAGCATCGGCGATGGGCGCGTCTTCCCAGGTCCATGGTGTGGTGACAGTGACGACGTTTGCCGTGTGGTGTTGTTTGACGGTGACCAAGGCCTTGGCGCCCAAGTGACGCATGCAGGAATCACGATTGCGGCTGACGGACGAACGGTCGTCATCGGAGCCGAAGGCGCAATTGTTAGAGTCATAAAGCCCGTGGGAGGTGCCGCCGGCCCGGGTGAAAAAGCCGTGGCGCACATTGGCTAAGGCGCTCAGGGCCGGGACATGCACGGCGACGGTGTTGGCGACGGCTTCGTTCATGGGGCCGCATCCTGCTGGAAACCGTCGGGCGTGGCCAGTGAAGGATGGGCAAGAGCGATGACTTTAAACAGCGCGCCCATGGCGTCGGCGGCGGTCAGGCGGCGAACCCCGGCGGCGATGGTCTCGACGGCAGCGGGCGGCTTGCCCTTGGACAGCTGCAGCCCGCGCAGTTTGATGCCCAGGCGGGCGAGCCAGGTGCCTTGGGCGACGGGGCCGTAGACTTTCAGGCCGGCCGCGGCTGCGGCGACGGCAGCAAAATCCACATGGGCGGTCAGATCCGCTTCACCGGGCGTTTCAAAGACGCCACAGGGGCGATGTTTTTTCACCGCCTGCAACGTTTCGCCGAGGGCTGTTTTTTCGTGGCCGTAGTCGATCAGAAGCGCCGCGCCGCCGTTGCTGGCGATACGTGCGGCGAGTGTTGAAACAAAATCAGTTATAGCCGGCGACGTTTCAAGAACAGCGCCGGCCTCGACGCCGGACGCTGCACCCGGCGTTCCCGCCTTTAATGTGAAACGCAGCGTGCCCGTTTCATCCACCGTGACGAAACGTTCCATCCAACCGCTATCGGTCATCTCGAACTGGCGGATCGGCAGGGCGTCGAGGAATTCGTTGGCGACGAGAATCACGGGGCCCGGTGGCACAGTGGCGATGTCGTCGTGCCAGGCGATGTTTTGCGTCTTCAGCGTATCGCGCTGGCGGGCGCGTAAGGCGAGGCTGCGTTCCACCAGATGAATATCGGCGGCTTTGGCAAACCCCGGCACGCGGGCGGCGGCGCGCAGCAGGTCGGCCATTAGGGTGCCGCGCCCGGGCCCGCATTCAACGAGGCGGAAAGACGCGGGCGCGCCCATGTTCTGCCAGACTACCGCACACCACAGGCCGATCAGCTCGCCGAAGGTCTGGCTGATTTCGGGCGCGGTGATGAAATCGCCGCGGGCACCGAAGACGTCGCCCTGGGCGTAGTACGCCGTGGCGACGGCATCCATGTAGGCAGCGACGGAGATCGCGCCGTCGCGGCGAATTCGCGATATCAGCTCGTTCATGCCACCGCGGGCGCGCACCGGGCGCGCCAGATGGAGAAGATACCGAACAGCACCATGGGCAGCGACAAGAGCTGGCCCATGGTCGCGCCGCCGATGAGAAAGCCAAGGAAGGCATCCGGCTCGCGGAAGAGTTCGCCGAAGATGCGCGCGACGCCGTAGCCGATCCAGAACACGCCTGTCAGGACGCCGGGGCGCGTGCGGATGCTTTCTTTGCGCCAGAAGAAGTGCAGCACAATCAGTAGCAGCACGCCTTCCAGCGCCGCTTGATACAGTTGGCTGGGGTGGCGCGGTTCAGGCCCGCCACCGGGAAAGACCATCGCCCAGGGCACGTCGGGCGCGGGGCGGCCCCAGAGCTCGCCGTTGACGAAATTGGCGATGCGTCCGAGCGCCAAGCCAATCGGCGCCGCGCAGGCCACCAGGTCGGCGACATACCACTTGTTCACCTTGATGTGGCGGGCAAACAGAATGATCGCCAGCGTCACGCCGAGCAGGCCTCCGTGGAAGGACATGCCGCCTTCCCAGGTTTTGAAGATGTTCAGCGGATGGGCGAGATATTCACCGGGCTTGTAAAATAGCACGTAACCCAAACGTCCCCCGAGCACCACGCCGCCCAGCACCCAGAGCAAAAAGTCATCGACCTGCGACGGCGTCATCAGCGTCGGGATGTGCTTGACCATCCAGCGTGCATACCAGATGCCGCCGAACAGCCCCGCGATATAGGCCAGCGCATACCAGCGGATGGCAAAGGGCCCGAGCTGGAAGATCACTGGGTCAAAGGCAGGAAAGACAAGTGCGAACATCAGCGATAAGGGTCCGGTTGCGACAGATATTTCTGTACGGTGGCGGCGACGCCGTCTTCGAGCGAGGTGAACGGCTGGGCGTAGCCGGCGATGCGCAGGCGGTCCATGCGCGCCTGGGTAAAATACTGGTATTGGCCGCGGATGTCTTCCGGCGTGTCGCGGAACGTGATGAGCGCCTTGCGCCCGGCCGCGCGGTAGACGGCGGTGGCCAGGTCCAAAAAGCTGCGCGCCTTGCCAGTGCCGAGGTTGAAGATGGCGTTGGACGGATTCTCCAACAGCCACAGCATGACGTCGCAGCAGTCATCGACGAAGACAAAGTCGCGCAGCTGCCCGCCGTCGGTATATTGCGGATTGTGCGACTTGAACAGCGGATAGGCCTCGCCCGCCGCGGCCTTGGGATAGATCTGCGGCACGAGGCTGGCCTGGGAGCCTTTGTGGAATTCATTGGCGCCGTAGACGTTGAAAAACTTGAGGCCGGCCCAGCTGGGCGGCGACGAGGAGCCCGTCGCGGTTTCCTGAGCCACCAGCAGATCGAAGGTGTGCTTGCTCTGGCCGTAGGGATTGAGCGGCTTCAGACGCGCGAGCGCCTCGACGGTGTTGTTGTCGTCAAAGCCCGCGCTGCCGTCGCCGTAGGTCGCCGCCGACGAGGCGTAGATGAACGGGACTTCCTTGCGTGTGCACCAAGCCCATAGCGCGCGGCTGAGGCGTACATTGGTCTCGTTCAGTTTGACGAGGTCGCGCTCGGTCGTGGAGGTGATGGCGCCGAGGTGGAAGATGGCCTTGATGTTGCGGGCTTGAAAATCCAAAAAGTCGAAGGTCTGTTCGGGCGCGATGACATGGCTCAGCTTGCGCTTGGCGATATTGTGCACCTTGTGGGCATCGTCGCAGAGGTCGATGGCCGCCAGCGGGCCGAAACCGCGCGCTTCCAGGGTCGCGAGCAGGTTCGAGCCGATGAATCCGGCGCCGCCCGTGACGACGTACATATAGTGACCCCTGACCCGGATATTGAGCGGGAGTAGTTATGCCTAACTTGGGCGCTGCCGCCAACTTGCATCATGGGCCGCGAATGCCGATATTAAGGCCCACACCGCGAACGCTGGAGGCCAGCATGCAAAGCCAAAACCGGATTTTCGACGACATCGCCAAAGTTGCCGGCGGCGCCCTTAGCGCGCTCGGCGGGCTGAAGCAGGAGATCGAGGCCGCAGTGCGGGACCGTGTTGAACGCTTCATGGCCGAAGGCAACTTCGTGCGCCGCGAAGAGTTCGACGTCGTGCAGGCCATGGCGTCTGCGGCGCGCGCCGAGCAGGAGAAGCTGGCCGCACGTGTGGCAGAGCTCGAGAAGCTTCTGAAGAAGTAGTCCGGCGCGGAAAAACCGCGGCCGAGGACTCTTATCCACAGCTTTTTTACCGCATTTCCCGCGAAACCCGCGACTCGGCGGAATCGTTCAGGATTTTGTGTTGCGGGCCCCCCGGCCCTACTATATCTTGAATCTCGGTTCGATGTTCTGAGGGGACTCGAACCAAGTCGGCCCAGGGGTATTTTCGGGGGTCCTTGAATGCAATCGAGTACGCTCCGCCGCACGTCCACGACGCCTGTTTCCAATCCCATCGAGCTCATCGAAGAAGTCATCGCCGGCAAAGAGTGGGTCTATGACCGCCGCTGCGAGACCGAGTTGGCCGTCGAAGCACCCGGAAGCTGGTGCGACTACGGCATGTTCTTCGCCTGGTCCGAGGACCTCTCCGCCTTGCACTTCTCCTGCGCACTCGACATGCGCGTGCAGAACAAACTCATGGGCCAGATCTACGAGCTGCTCGCCAAGCTGAACGAGCGGCTGTGGATGGGCCACTTCGCCATCTGGGTGGAAGAGGGCATTCCGATGTTCCGCCACACCGTGCGCCTCAACGACCGCGTTGATACCGAGGCGATCGGCGAGCTGATGGAACTGGCCATGGCCGAGTGCGAACGCTACTACCCGGCGTTCCAGTTCGTGATCTGGGGCGGACGCACCGCCGAAGATGCGATTGCGAGTTCTTTGCTCGACACGGTTGGCGAAGCTTAGCCGCAGCTTAAATCGTCATATAACGCGCTTAGCACCGGCAAGGCCCGGTGCTATCGTTGCGCCATGATCGAAGGCACAATACTCCTCGTCGGCTGCGGCAAGATGGGCGGAGCGCTGCTTGAAGGCTGGTTCAAGCAGGGCATGAACCCGGTCGACGCCATGGTGGTCGAACCTGCCGGGCGCGACGCCGTGATGCCGTGCAAAAAACATCGCGCGCTGAGCTGTGTCGCCCATGTCAAAGATGTGCCGCGCGACTTTAGGCCCGATGTGGTGCTGTTCGCCGTCAAACCCCAGATCGCCGACGATGTCGTGCCGGCCTATGCCCACCTGACCGCGCAGCATCCGGTATTCCTGTCGGTCATCGCCGGCAAGACCACGGCTTATTTCGAAAAGCATCTCGGCACCGGCGCCATTGTGCGCGCCATGCCCAATACGCCGGCCTCGGTGGGCAAGGGCATAAGCGTGCTGTACGCCGCGCCTCCTGTCAGCGCCGTGCAGGCGCGGGTCTGTGAAGTACTGATGTCGGCCGTGGGCCAGGTGGAGTGGATCAAGGACGAAGCCTTGATGGATGCCGTGACCGCCGTTTCCGGCAGTGGCCCCGCCTATGTGTTTCTGCTGGCCGAGGCCCTGCGCGATGCCGGCATTGCATCAGGCCTGCCGGCGGATCTCGCGGCCCGCCTCGCGCGTGCGACCGTGGCGGGTTCGGGCGCTTTGCTTGAACAGAGCGACATTGCCCCCGACGTGCTGCGCCAGAACGTCACCAGCCCCGGCGGCACCACCGCGGCGGCCTTGGCCGTGCTGATGGAGTCCGACGGTTTCAAGCCGCTTCTGGCCAAGGCGGTTGCGGCGGCCACCAAGCGCTCGAAGGAATTGGCAGGATAGTGCAAGCAGCGGTGGCTTGATTTGCCGCCGCGCCGGTGGAACCATTGCCGGCCAACAGAGTCCAGGTGCGGGAGGTCGTGATGGCTGCCAAGAAATCCGCCAAGAAGTCTTCGCCAAAAGCCGGCGCCGGGCTGCCCTTCGATCCCATCGTTGCGGCCGGGCTCGACGAAGCGGCCGCCATGGGCTGGAGCCATGTGACCATGGAAGCGGTTGCCGCCCGCGCCGGCTTGGGCCTGGGCGAAGTCCTGCTCGATGTTCCAAACAAGACCTGCCTGCTGCTCGCTTTCCTCAAGCACCTCGATGCGCGCACGCTGGGCCCGGTGAAGAGGATCGACCCCGCCGACAGTACGCGCGACCGGCTGTTTGAGATCGTCATGCGCCGTTTCGATGCCCTCAATGAAAAGCGCGAAGGAGCCCGCGCGGTCGTAAGCGGCGTCTCGCGCGACCCGGCGGCGGCCCTTGCGGCGGCTTGCCGCCTGGAGCGCTCGTTGGCCGCCATGCTCGAAGCTGCCGGCATCTCCAGCAGCGGCCTTGTGGGCCTCGTGCGCCGCCCAGGCTTCAAGGCGGTGCTGGCCGTTACGCTGCGCGCCTGGATGACGGACGATAGCACTGACCTCGCCAAGACCATGGCGGCGCTGGACCGCGCCCTCAATCGGGCGGAGAAGCTTGCGGGCCTTGCGACGTTCCGGGGACGGCGCTCAGAGCAGGCTGAGGCCTAAGGCGCCAGCTGCTTTAATAGCATGACCTTGTCTGCCGCCGCCTGGGGCGTGCCGCGCAGAATGGCCTCCTCGATGTCCAGCAGCGCACCCCGCACATCTCCCAACC
>CANJPG010000004.1 GCA_947476065.1 Fidelibacterota bacterium | reverse complement strand
TGCACTACGGCAAACATCACAAAGGATATGTCGATAAGCTGAACGATCTGGTTAAAGACACGCCCTTCGCCACCATGTCGCTGGAGGAGGTGGTTGAAAACACCGCGGGCCAGGCAAAACACAGTAAGATTTTCAACAATGCTGCCCAGGCTTGGAACCATGCCTTCTACTGGAACAGTCTATCGCCGGACGCTTCAATGCCCGGCGCGGCGTTGGGCAAAGCCATCGACCGCGACTTCGGCGGCATGGATACACTCAAAAAACATCTAGTTGCCTTGGCCACCGATCACTTCGCCAGCGGATGGGCCTGGCTGATCGTCCAAGATAAAAAGCTGGCCCTCATCGACACACCTGACGCACATACCCCGATGACCGAGGGGGCGACATGTCTGCTCACCATCGATGTCTGGGAGCATGCCTATTATTTGGACCGACAGAATGTGCGGAAGGACTACGTCGCGGGCGTCGTCGACCGGTTGCTTAATTGGACCGCCGCATCGGCCAATTTCGACAAAACCCTTTAAGTTTTCTGCGACTTGCCGATAAGAAAACCGCCCGCCGGAGATATCCGGCGGGCGGTCCGATTTCGTCCGCCGGCGGTTTAGATGCGGCCCGACAGCGCCAGCACAATGACCACGATGAGCAGGATCGACAGGGTTCCGCTGGGGTAGTAGCCCCAGCTGCGGCTGTGCGGCCACGTCGGCAGGGCGCCGACGAGCATTAGAATGAGAAGAATCAGCAAAATAGTGCCTAACATGGTCGTCTCCTTAAAATCCGTGATAAGGCGGCCTTGGGCGCCGCTCCTCAGTGGTAGAACAAGTTCCCGTGCCAATTGTTCCGGTTCGGAGCGGGGATCAGCCAGGCCTTAGCGAAGCGGGAACACACGGAGCAGATTCGCGTTATACTGAGGACGGGGCGGTCGATTCGGGCTGCAGGCCCGTTAATTTTGTTCGGAAGGCAGATCATGGAAAATCCCATCAGACAGGCTGACATCAATGCGCTCGCATCCGATGTCGAACGACTCAAGAAAGATCTGGCGAAGGCGATGGAGCATCTGAAAAGCGGCGCCGTCCATTCCGCCACCGATCTGGCCGACACGGTCACGGACGAAGCAACGGCGCTGTATCAGGCCATGGCCAAAAAGGGCCAGAAAACCGCCAAGGCGCTCGGCGCGCAAATCGAGGAACAGCCCATCACCAGCTTGCTGGTCGCCTTTGCGGCAGGCTTCCTGTTCAGCCGCCTGACCGAACGCCGCTAAAGGCACCGTCATGGAAAGCATCATCAAGGTCGCGCTGATGCTGCTGACGGACCGCAGGTCCGGCGAAGGCCCAGGTGCCACGCGTATCGGTGCCGGCGCGCTCTACAGCGGATTCGCGGTCATTACGCTGGGGGCAGGTTTGGCCTGCGCGCTGGCGGCTTTGTGGCTGTTTCTGGCACCTGTCATCGGCTCGGCCGGTGCTGCGTTGGCTGTGGCCGGAGTGCTTCTCATCACCAGCGGCATATTGATGATGGTGGCGCGCAGCATGTTCCAGTCCGACGATGCCGGGGAAGAGCGCCCCGCGATGGGCGAGGAACTGATGGCTGAGTTGCTCGAGACCTTCAGCGACCATAAAGGCGTGGCACTCATAGCGGCTCTGGTGGCGGGGCTCGTGGCAGGGTCGGCCAGCAAAAAGTAGGCACGCCGCATCTTGGCTTTGACGACCGCCCAATCCCTACAACCCGCCGGCTTCACGCAGAGCCGACTCCTTCAATCCCTCGCCGTTCTTTATGCCGGAGTCTGGATCTGGTCCGCCATTGCGCCGGTGGACCGCAGCGATTGGCTGCTCGAAAACATTCTCGTCGTTGCGGGCGTCGGCACGGCCATTTGGGTCTACCGCGCGCGGCCGCTCTCTGCGGTATCGAGCATCCTGCTGACGGCATTCATGATGCTGCATTCCGTGGGCTCCCATTACACCTATTCTTTGGTTCCGGCCGGGGATTGGCTAAAGACGATATTCGGCTTCGAACGTAATCACTACGACCGCGTCATTCATTTCGGTTTTGGCTTTCTACTGGTCTATCCCGTGCGCGAGATGCTGCTGCGCAAAGATGCTGCGCTGAAAAAATGGGCGGGTCTTTTGGCCTTTACGATTATCGGCACCTGCAGCGGGATTTATGAGCAGATGGAGTGGTTTGCTGCCGCGACCGTCGACCCCGCCTCGGGTCAGGCCTTCCTGGGCACCCAAGGCGACGTCTTCGACAGCCAGAAGGATGAGTGCCTTGCGATGTTAGGCGCTCTTGTAGCGCTGCTTATAACCCGCCTAGCGGAAAGCCGGCGCCGCGCCTAATGCGCGAGGCCGCTTCCGGGCGCGGGAACGAATCTCATGCCCCGGTCGTTGTTGTCTCAGAATGAAGACGCCTGATTGCGCGTCCAAACCTCAAAGGACAACACCCATGACCAATATGCGCAAAGCAATTCTATTCACCACCGCGGCCGCCATGGGCCTAGCCCTTTCGGCTTGCGGGGGCGGCGGCTACTCGAGCGAGCGTCGGGCGGAAGCAGAATACCTCAATGAACGCGGCGAAGCGCTCGAAGACGCAGCCATTACGTCGAAGGTCGCGGCCATGATTACAGAAGATACGACGCTGGCCGGCTCGCAGATACACGTCAAGACCTACGAAAACACCGTGCATCTGTCGGGCTACGTGTCGTCGCGTGACGATGCGGTCCATGCGGTGGAAATCGCCTACCAAGTACGCGGCGTACGCAACGTCGACAACGATCTCGATATCCGCCGCTAAAGCCGAGAAATTTAGGCGGTCGGAGTCGTATCCTCGGGAACGCGGTAGCCCATCAGCATGCCGCGTTCCTCGAGCTTACGCAGGATGAATGCAGCCGCGTGCTCCGCCGACATAGCCGTAGTGTCGACGCGCACTTCCGGGTTCTCAGGGCGTTCATAGGGCGAACTGATACCGGTGAAATTCTTGATCTCGCCGGCGCGGGCTTTTTTGTAAAGACCTTTCGGATCGCGCTTCTCGGCCTCCTCTAGGGGCGTGTCGATAAACACTTCCAAGAATTCTCCCTCTTGCAGCAGATCGCGCGCGAGGCGCCGTTCGGCGCGGAAGGGCGAAATGAAACTCACCAGCGTAATCAGCCCTGCATCGACCATGAGTTTGGACACTTCGGCCACGCGCCGTATGTTCTCCACGCGATCAGTGTCGGAGAAGCCCAGGTCACGGTTGAGGCCGTGGCGCACGTTGTCGCCGTCCAGCATGTAGGTGTGGCGGCCGAGGGCATACAGTTGCTTTTCCACCAGATTGGCGATGGTCGACTTGCCCGAGCCCGACAGGCCCGTGAACCACAAGACGCAGGCCTTCTGTCCTTTGAGGGCAGAGCGCACGACCTTGTCGACATCGACCGCCTGCCAATGGATGTTGTCGGCCCGGCGCAGGGCGAACTGCAGCATGCCGGCCGCGACCGTGGCGTTGGTCATGCGGTCGATCAGGATGAAGCCGCCGGTGTTCTTGTTCTCGGTATAGGGGTCGAACGGCACCGGCTGTTCGACGCTGATATTGATGTTGCCGATTTCGTTCAGCTCGAGGGTCTTGGCGGCCAGGTGTTCGAGCGTGTTGACGTTGACCTTGTGTTTAATCTCGGTCACGGAGGCTGTGATGACACGGGCGCCGATCTTCAGCCAATAGGGGCGGCCCGGCAGCAACGGCGTATCGCTCATCCATACCAGCGTGGCGCTGAATTGATCGGCGACGCCGGGCAGCGCGTCGGCGCTGGCCATCAAATCGCCGCGGCTGATGTCGATTTCGTCCTTGAGCGTAATGGTGACCGACTGGCCGGCAACGGCTTCGTCGAGGTCGCCGTCCTTCGTGACAATCCGGGTCACGCGGCTTTCGCGTGACGACGGCAGGGCGCGGATACGATCTCCTGGTCTGATGACGCCGCTGACGACCTGTCCCGAGAACCCGCGGAAATCGAGATCCGGCCGGTTGACCCACTGCACCCACATGCGAAACGGCGCGGTGCGCACATCGTCGGCCAGTTCCACCGTCTCCAGGTGGTGCATTAGGGTCGGGCCCTTGTACCAAGGCGTGCTGGTGCTGGCCTCGGTGATGTTATCGCCCTTGAGTCCGGAAATTGGAATCGCGAGCACATTCTCGAAGCCGATCTGCTTGGCAAAGGCGGCATAGTCGGCGACGATTTTATCAAAGGTCTCTTGCGAATAGCCGACAAGGTCCATCTTGTTGATGGCCAGCACCACGTTCTTGATGCCGATCAAGGAGACCAGGAACGAGTGGCGACGCGTCTGCACCAGGACACCCTTGCGCGCATCCATCAGGATCACGGCAAGATCGGCCGTCGAGGCGCCGGTGACCATATTGCGGGTATATTGTTCGTGGCCCGGGGTGTCGGCGACGATGAACTTGCGCTTCTCGGTCGAGAAGAAGCGGTGGGCGACGTCGATGGTGATGCCCTGCTCGCGTTCGGCGGCCAGGCCGTCCACCAGCAGTGCAAAATCGATTTCGCCGCCCTGCGTGCCAACTTTTTTCGAATCGCTTTCGAGGGCAGCCAACTGGTCCTCGAAGATCATCTTGGAATCGTAGAGCAGGCGGCCGATCAGCGTGGACTTTCCGTCGTCGACGCTGCCGCAGGTTATGAAGCGCAGGAGGCCCTTGTTTTGATGGACCTCCAGGTACTTCAGGATGTCCGTCGCGATGAGATCGGAGACGTCCACTAGAAGTATCCCTCTTGTTTTTTCTTCTCCATGGACGCCGCCTGGTCGTGGTCGATGACGCGGCCCTGACGTTCCGAGCTTTTGGTCAGCAGCATTTCCTGAATGATATCGGGCAACGTGGCGGCCGTGCTCTCAACCGCGCCGGTCAATGGATAGCAGCCGAGCGTACGGAAACGCACGCTCTTCATCATGGGCTTTTCGCCGGGTAGCAAGGGCATGCGGTCATCATCGACCATGATCAATGTGCCGCCGCGTTCCACCACCGGGCGCACGGCCGAATAGTACAGGGGCACAATCGGAATTTTCTCCAGGTAGATGTACTGCCAGATATCAAGCTCGGTCCAATTAGAGATTGGAAACACGCGGATGCTTTCACCCTTGTGCTTCTTGGCGTTGTAGAGGTGCCACAATTCGGGACGCTGCTGCTTCGGGTCCCAGCGGTGCTGCGCCGAGCGGAACGAGAAGATGCGTTCCTTGGCGCGCGACTTTTCCTCGTCGCGGCGCGCGCCGCCAAAAGCGGCGTCAAACTGGTATTTGTCGAGGGCCTGCTTGAGGCCTTCGGTCTTCCACATGTCGGTGTGCAGGGCCGAGCCGTGGTCGAATGGATTGATGTTCTGGGCCAGTGCTTCGGGATTCTTATGCACCAGAAGTTCAAAGCCCAGTTCCTTGGCCATGCGCTCGCGCATCTCGTACATGGCTTTGAACTTCCACGTCGTATCCACGTGCAGCAGCGGGAAAGGCGGCTTCGACGGATAGAACGCCTTGGCGGCCAGGTGCAGCATGACGGCGCTGTCCTTGCCGATCGAATAGAGCATCACCGGGTTATCGCACTCGGCGATAACCTCCCGCATGATGTGAATGCTCTCCGCTTCAAGACGCTGGAGATTGGTCAGGCCTGCCATCATCTTCACTTAAAAATAGCTACGCAACCGCCCGGGAGGGGCGAGGGGAGGCCCTTCTACGTGAAAACGACTTCAGCCGCCCCGGGTATTGCGCGGGAATTCCTGGCTCGGTGGGCCGAAACGGCACCATCCTTTGCTATTTGGGCGCTCCAGGAGAAGAATAATCCCCAAAGCTGCCCGGTGGGGGCTAGCGCAGACGCGGGGCGTACATCAGTCCGCCCTCGGTCCACAGCTTGTTGAGGCCGCGCTCGAGCTTGATCGGGCTCTTGCTGCCGACATTACGCTCGAACATTTCGCCATAATTGCCCACGGTCTTGATGACGTCGTAGGCCCAATGCTCGGGCAGCCCGAGGGCCGCGCCGTTGCCAGGCACGCGGCCGAGGAACTGGCGGGCTTCCAGGTCGTCGCGTTCCCCCATGGCATCGATGTTTTGCGAGGTGATGCCATATTCTTCGGCGGTGATCTGCGCGAAGATGCTCCAGCGCACGATCTCGAAGAACTGATCGTCGCCCTGGCGCACCAAGGGCGCCAGGGGTTCTTTGGAAATAAGCTCGGGCAGAATGTCGTAGGCGCCGGCACCGCCAGCCATGCCGGCGCGGGCTGCCCCCAGCCAAGAAATGTCGGCGGAAAAGGCTGCGCAGGTGCCCTCGATCAGGGCGTGTTCGGCGGCGACATCGTCATCAATGCGCACCGCTGTCAGCTTCAGGCCGCTGGCCTTGAAATACGTCTCGACGCTGGTGGCATGCGCCTCGACGGCCTGTACGCACACCGGTTTTCCGTCCAACTGCTTGGCGCTGGTGATGCCGCTTTTCTTGGGCACCATGAAGCCCTGGCCGTCGTAAAATGTGATCGGCCCGAACATCAGCCCATTGCCGGTGGCGCGGGTCAGGGACCAGGTGATGCGGCGGGCGACGATGTCGATATCGTCCGAGCGCTGCAGCTGGGCGACGTTGCGCGCCTCGACATATTTTACCTTGGCCGGGTTGGCGAAGATGGCGGCGGCCACGGCGCGGCAAACGTCCACGTCCATGCCGCGGGCACCGTCCTTAGGGCTAATCGACGCAAAGCCGGCGACCACTGGCAGGATGCCGCAGGTCAGGAAACCCTTGGCCCGCACGGCATCGAGGCGCTGACCGGCCTGGGCGGCGGGGGCTAAGGCGAGGAGGGCGGCGGCAACGCTGAGGACCACCGAGCGACAGAGAAGCTTTTTCATGGCGCGATGCTACCTCAACCCCTTGGTGAACGGCGGCAAAATCCCACTTTTCGGCCGCCCGACGGTACCCGCAGGCCTGTTGCCCCAAAGTATAGAAGTTTCTTCCGTTCCATGCCCAAACCGTAGGGGAACGTTATTCAGAATTCCGCCGGACTTTGGGGAATGGGAGAAAATTTGTTTCATTCCGGGTCTATTCGGCCTATCTGTGCCCCGCTCGCGAGAGGGTCTCCGAAGTCCCATATCAGGGGACAGGCGACCCCAACGCATATCGCATAAATAAGGACAGACCGTGGGCAGTTTGGATCTTCTTTTTGGCACCGCTGTTGGCGGTGTCAAAGACAATGGTAGCCGCAAGGTGACGCTGGTGGGCGCTGGCCCTGGCGACCCCGGTCTTTTGACGCGCAAAGGCTTCGACGCGCTCCAGGGCGCCGATGTCGTGTTCTTCGACGAGCTGGTATCGCCGGAGATCATGGATTTGGTTGGCGCGCATACGCGCTGCATCTACGTCGGCAAACCGTGCAAGTCGGTGGCGGTCTCCCAGGGCGATATCGTCCAGCAGCTCATTCTGGCGGCGGGCGCGGGCTTGCGCGTCGTGCGCCTCAAAGGCGGCGACCCGATGGTCTTCGGTCGCGGCGCCGAGGAGATCACCGCGCTGCGCGAAGCCGGCATTGACGTTGACGTTGTACCCGGTATCACGTCGGCGAGTGGTGCCGCTGCCTCGACGCGCATATCCCTGACCCATCGTGACTACGCTGCCCAAGTGTCCTTCGTGACCGCCGCGCGCCGCGACGGCGAACTGGCCGATGTGCAAGGGCTCGCGGGCGCGGGCCGTACGCTGGTGGTGTACATGGGCATTGCGCGGGCCGAGGCACTTTCACAAGCGCTGCAGGCCGATGGCGTCGAAGCCACGCTGCCGATCGCGATTGTCGAGAACGCTACGCGCCCCGACGAGCGTGTCATCATTACTACCGTCGGCACGCTGCCTGAAGCGGTCGCGCTGCAGAATGTGCGCAGCCCGGCGCTGTTTATTGTCGGTGATGTGGTGAGAACCTATGAACCCGTGGCCGGCCAAGCGGCTGCCGCGGCCGCTCTCTAGAAGGAAAGTGTGATGGCGCAAGCCAAGCCGCAAAATAAAATTCTGACCGCCAATCGCCTGCGCAACGGCGAGACAGTCTATTACACCGCCGCCGGTGAATGGTCGCCCTACGTCAGCGAAGCCAGGATCGCGACCACGGCGGAAGACGCCGATGCGCTGGCTAAAATCGGCGCCGCCGCCTATGCCGCGAACACGGTGATTGACGTCGCCGTCATCGATGTCAATCCTGGCGCCGGCGCAAAACCATCCCATATCCGCGAAGTGATCCGGGCGACGGGTCCGACCGTCAGGGTCGATCTCAACAAGTCCGTCGCGCCGCCGCAGAGGTAATGCCGCCGTGTATATTTATGACCAATTCGACCATGCCATCACCAAGGAACGGGTCGCCGAGTTCAGCCAGCAGGTTTCGCGCCGTCTGACCGGTGAGCTGTCGGAAGAGCAGTTCCGCCCCTTGCGCCTGATGAATGGGCTGTACCTGCAACTGCACGCTTACATGCTGCGCGTGGCGATCCCCTACGGCACGCTATCGTCCAAGCAGCTGCATAAGTTGGCGGACATCGCCAAGAAGTATGACCGCGACTATGCCCATTTCACCACCCGCCAGAACATCCAGTACAACTGGATCAAGCTGGACCAGGTGCCTGACCTGTTGGCCGAGCTGGCGAGCGTCGAGATGCATGCCAACCAGACCTCGGGCAATTGCATCCGCAACGTCACGGCGGATCAGTTTGCAGGTGTCGCGGGTGACGAGATCGAAGATCCACGCATCATTTCCGAAGTCATCCGCCAGTGGTCGACCTTCCACCCGGAATTCTCGTTCCTGCCGCGCAAGTTCAAGATCGCAGTGACCGGCGCGCCCAAAGACCGCGCCGCCATCCAGTATCACGACATCGGCATTCACATCGTGAAGAACGACGCGGGTGAAACCGGCTATGCGATCTATGTCGGTGGCGGCATGGGCCGCACGCCGGTTGTAGCCCCACTGATCAAGCCCTTCGTCGCCCGCGCTGATCTGCTGTCATATCTGGAAGCCTGCCTGCGCGTGTACAATCTGCACGGCCGGCGTGACAACATCTACAAGGCGCGGATCAAGATCCTGGTGCGCGACTTGGGTCCGGCGGAATACGCCCGCCAAGTCGAAGAAATGTGGCCGATGACGCGCGCGGCTGGCGTGGATGTGCCCGCCGGCGAAGTGGCACGCATTGCAGCGTTCTTCGCGCCGCCGGCCTACGACAAAATTCTCGAGCCGGTAGCCGCATTCACCGCCGCCAAGGCCAAGTACTCGGCCTTCGCCCGCTGGGTGCAGACGAATGTGCATCCCCACAAGGTGCCGGGCTACGGCGCCGTGACGATTTCCTTGAAGCCCATCGGCGGCATTCCAGGCGATGCGTCGAGCGCGCAGATGCACGCCATCGCCGACATGGCCGACACCTACAGCTTGGGTGAAGTCCGCGTGACGCACGTGCAGAACCTGGTCCTGCCCAACGTCAAGCAGGCCGATTTGTTTGCCGTCTGGCAGCGCCTGGGCGAGATCGGTTTCGCCGAAGGCAATGTCGGTCTGATCACCGATATCATTGCCTGCCCGGGGCTGGACTATTGCTCATTGGCCAACGCGCGGTCGATCCCGATTGCGCAGCGGCTCAGTCAGAAATTTGCCGACCTCGACCGCCAGCACAATATCGGACCACTGCAGATCAAGATCTCCGGCTGCATCAATGCCTGCGGGCATCATCATGCCGGCCACATAGGCATTCTCGGCGTCGATAAGGCGGGCGTGGAGTTATACCAGCTCACCTTGGGCGGGGCGGGCGATGAAACCGCCAGTATCGGCCAGTTGCTGGGTCCGGGCTTCACCTCGGAAGATATCGTCGGTGCAGTCGATAAGTTGGTGAACACCTATCTCGATCTGCGCGAGAAGCCGAGCGAGACGTTCCTCGAAGCCTATCGCCGTGTTGGTCCTGCGCCCTTTAAGGAGAGTCTCTATGGCCGTCGTTGATCGTAACGGCCCCATCGCCGACGCCTGGACGCGGCTGGCTGATGAGGAAGCCGTCTCCAAGGGCGCATCCGTCATCGTGTCCTTTGCGCGCCTCAAGAACGAGCATAACAGCCTGTTCTCGACCGCCGGCGCGGTCGGTGTGGAAATCCCGGGCGACGTCAATCTCGACGAACTCGAGCCGTTCCTGCCGCGCTTGAGCGTTATTGTCGTGCGTATGGCGACGATGCGTGACGGGCGCGCGTTCTCCATCGGCCGCCTGTTGCGCGAGCGCTATAGCTACGGCGCCGATATGCGCGCCGTGGGCGACTTCATTCCCGACCAAATTCTGTTTCTGCTGCGGTGCGGATTCACATCCTTCGAAGTGAAGGACAACTTTCCGATCGACTCCCTGAAGCGCTCTGTCGCGGCCTATACGGCTTGGTACCAGCGCGCTTCCGACCGCGCCACCACGGTCGCCGAGCTGCGCCAGGGCGCAAACCCCAACGGGGGGACATCATGAGCAGCGCGCTCGCCCGCCGTATTGAACTGCTGAACAAGCGCTTTGAGAATGCCGCGCCCCTTGAGATTCTGCGCGGCAGTATTGGCGAGGAGTTCCCCGGTAAGGTGGCGTTGGTGTCTTCCTTCGGCACAGAGTCAGCGGCCCTTTTGCATCTGATTGCGCAGATCGACCGCAATACGCCGGTGGTGTTTCTCGATACCGGCAAGTTGTTCGGCGAAACCAAGAAATACCGCGATCAGTTGATCGATCTTTTCGGCCTGACGGCCGTTACCTCGGTGCAGCCCGATACGGCGGCGCTGGCGGCGCGCGATGCGCGCGGCATCCTCTGGACGCAGAACCCCGATGCTTGCTGCGCACTACGCAAGGTCGAGCCGCTTAACCGGGCGCTGGCGCCTTACGATGCCTGGTTCACGGGCCGCAAGGCCTTCCAGGCGGCGACGCGCGCGGCCCTGCCGCTGTTCGAGATCGAGAATAACCGCATCAAGATCAACCCCATCGTGCGCTGGACCAAGGCCGATATCGATGCCTATTTCACGGACCACGACCTGCCGCATCATCCGCTCGAGGCCGACGGTTATCTCAGCATCGGCTGCATGCCCTGCACCAGCCGCGTCGAGCCCGGCGAGGATGCCCGCGCCGGACGCTGGCGCGGCAGCGACAAAGTCGAGTGCGGCATTCACCTGCCGATGGGCCAGGCGCCCGCCCGCGCTGAACCGTAAAATTCTGGACGGCGCGTGACATGGGCCTGATTCTCAATACCCGAGCGGCTTTCTATCAAGACCGCTTTCATATGGCCTTCGGGGATCTGCCGTGGGCGATCTACGACTGTCCGCTGACCCTGCCCGAGCCCTTGGCGATGGATGTGCCGCCGCCCGGGAAGTTCGACGCGGTGATTTTCACAAGCCAAATCGCGGTGGCGACCTTCGCGCCCACCCCGGTATGGCTGAGCAAAAAGGTTTTTGCGGTCGGGCAAGGCACGGCCGAGGCGGCGGCGGAAGCTGGCTTCGCCGACGTCATCCAAACCGGTTTGACCGTTGACGACATGCGGAGCTTCCTGCGCACGGCCGACTTTCAATCGGCTTTTTATCCCTCCGCCGACGAAATTAGCGCCGACCTGACGGTGGATTTTCCTGGGCGTATCCGGCGCGAGGTCGCCTACCGCATGGTCGCGCGGCCCGACCTGCCGCAGCATCTGATCGCGCAGATCCAGCAGGGCATGCCCATCGCGGCGCCGATGTTCTCGCGGAGCGGCACCGATATTTTTGTCGATGTCCTGAATAGGGCCGGGCTTACGCCGGCGAACGCCAAGATCACGGCGATCGGCATCAGCGCCAATGTATTTGCCGGCACCGCTGGCCCGTGGCACGGTCAAGCCGTTGCCGACGAACCGACACTGGGTGGGCTGGTTGCCAAAACCGGCGAAGTTATCGAAAGTTTGAGCGCGTAAGGGAGGTTCCAAATGAGCAGCTCCAATCCCGGCAGCTTTCCTGCGATCCGCATGCGCCGTTTGCGCACCGCGTCTTGGCGTCGCCGTCTGGTGCGCGAGACGGTGGTGACCGCGGACGACCTGGTGCAGCCGCTGTTCGTCGTCGAGGGCAGCAACGTGCGCGACGTGGTGCCAAGCCTGCCGGGCATGGCGCGGTTGTCCATCGATAAGGCCGTGGAAGTTGCGCAAGAGGCCTATGACCTGGGCATTCCGGCGCTAGCACTTTTCCCGGTGGTGGACGCCACGCTCAAGGACGACAGCGGCCGCGAGGCTTTCAATCCAAAGAATCTGCTATGCCGCGCCGTCAGCGCGGTCAAAAAAGCCGTGCCGGATATCGGTCTGATCTGCGACGTCGCCCTCGATCCTTATACTACGCACGGCCACGACGGACTTTATGACGGCGACGACGTCGTCAATGACACCACCGTCGAAGTGCTGGTGAAGCAGGCCTTGGTGCTAGCCGAAGCGGGTTGCGACGTGGTCGCGCCTTCCGACATGATGGACGGCCGTATCGGCGCCATCCGCCGCGCGCTCGAGGCCCGCGGCTTCGTCAATACGATGATCCTGTCCTACGCCGTCAAATACGCCTCGGCCTTCTATGGCCCGTTCCGCGACGCCGTCGGCTCGCGCAGCAACCTGGGACCGAAGGGCAAGCACACCTACCAGATGGACGCAGCGAATACCGCCGAAGCCTTGCGCGAAGCCGAAATGGATATCGCTGAAGGTGCCGACCTGCTCATGGTCAAGCCGGGCATGCCTTACCTCGACGTCCTGGCCGCAGTGAAAAAGCACGTCAATGTGCCGGTGCTGGCCTATCAGGTCAGCGGCGAATACAACATGCTATTGGGGGCCGCCGCCAATGGCGCCTTCGACCGTGCCGCTGCCATCCATGAGTCGTTGCTGGCCTTCAAGCGTGCGGGCGCTGCCGCGATCCTCACCTACGCGGCGATGGATGTCGCCCGCGCCCTGTCAAAGCGATAACCTATGACCCAGGAGCATGGCGCATCCGACCAGCAGCCGGCGGATGCTACGCTCATGTTTCCTCTCATGCTCGACGTGTCGCAGATGTCGGTCTTCGCCATCGGCGGCGCAAGCGTTTTGGTGCGGCTCGCGGCCCTCGACGAACACGGCGCTAAGAACGTGCAGGTCTTCGCACCGTCGCCGGCTCCTGAGCTGATAGCTGCGGCCGGCAGCCGGCTTCAGCAGCGCTGGCCGACGCAAGCCGATTTCGCCACGATCCGCCCCAAGCTAGTATTCATCGCCGACATCGATGACGATGAAGCTGCGACGCTGCGCAGCTACGGCGTTGCGGCCGGGGCGCTGGTGCACGTTCAGGACCGCATCCCGCTGTGCGACTTCCACCTGCCGGCGCGTGTGCGGCGTGGCCATCTGCAGGTCACGGTGGCTACCGATGGAACGGCGGCAGGATTGTCGCGCCACATCCGTGAATATCTGGAAAATTTTGTCTTCGGACCCGAATGGGCCGAGCATGTCGACGAAGTTGCGGCGGCGCGGCGAGCCTGGAAACAGCAGGGCTTGTCGTTTGCGGCCCTGGGAAAGGCCGTCGCCGACCTGGTCACGGCGCGCGGATGGCTTAAACGGCCCCAACTTCCTGCCGCTCTACGACCTCGCGGCCCCTTCACCTGACGCGCCGGCGTGAGATAGGATAAGCAATTGGAATATCAGCTTTAGGTTACCGCCAAACTAAGCCCTCGGCCCGCTTTTCGGCCCCAAGGAAACCATGACAGCGCCGTCCCGTATCCGGATATCTCTGTCATGACCGACACCTTAGACAAGGTTCTGGACGGCGGCCTTATTTTGGTCGTTCTCGTCGGCATTGGTCTGCTCATTCTCATCCTCAAGCGCCAACGCATGATCCGCGAGATGCAGGCGCTCACCGCCGACATGTCTTTGGCCGAAACCGTCGCGCGCATCGGCTATTGGAAGCGCGGTTTCAATCCGTCCACGCCGACCTGGTCGGCGGGGATGTACGAGATTTTCGGACAAGACCCCAAATAGTTTTCGCCAACTGTTGAGAATGTCGGCGCCCTATTCCTGCCGCAGGACCTGCCGGCCGTGCGCGCTCTCACCGAGCCCGAGACCACCCACCGCAAGGGCGGCGAAATCGAATCCCGTATTCGTATGCCCGATGGCACCATCAAGGATGTGCTGGTCGCCATACGGTTTCGGATCAGCAAAGGTGGCAAGGTCACCGGTCTTTTCGGCCTCGTGGCCGACATCACGGCACGCAAATCCGCCGAGCGCGCGATCGCCGAGCGCGAGGAGCAATTGCAACTCGCGGTCTCGGCAATGGGGGCCGCCATCTGGGATTGGGACATCGGCACAGACCGCCTGTTTGCCGGGCCGCGGTTCGCCGAGATCCTGGGTCTTGATCCGCTGACCTTCAATCCGACCATGGCGCTGCATCACCAGCTTTGCCATCCCGAGGACCTGGTGAAAGTTCAGGACGCCTTTCGCGAGAATATCAGGACCGGCACGCCTTACGCCGTTGAGTACCGCATGCGGCACAGTGCCGGGCACTATATCTGGGTGCACAGCCGCGGGCGCGTCGTCACCTACGACGGCGACCGCCCGGTGCGCGCCATCGGTACCGTCGTCGACGTCACCGAGCGCCACAAGGCCGAGGAAGAACTGCGCAGCAGCCGCGAATCCCTATCGCTCGCGATGCAGGCCTCGCAGGCAGGCCATATGGATATTCTCAGGCCCGGCGAAGAAGCGTATTGGTCGCCGCGCGCGATGGAGATCCTGGGCTTGCCGCCATTACCGACCGGCATCACCGCCGATGCGTTTGCGCAGCTGATCCACCCCGATGATCTGCCGGAATTCCTGGCGAACCGGGAAGAGCTGCGGGCGCACGGCACACCGCTCGATACGCAGGTCCGCATCAAGCATTCTGCCGGCCACTACCTCTGGCTGCATATCCGGGAGATTAACATGAAGCTGGACGGCGGGCGAACGCGCACCATCGGCATTTTACGCGACGTCTCCACTGTGGTGCAGGCTCAACGGCAGCTTGCCGACAGCGAACGGAAATTCCGCAACCTCATCGAGGGCTCGCTGCAAGGCTCACTGATCCTATGTGAACGCAAGCCGATGTTCTGCAACCAGGCCCTGGCACGCATTTTCGGCTACGATCACGCCGAGGAAATCCTGGCGCTTGAGAATTTGGGCGACCACCTTCCGGCCGAGCGCCTGGACGAAGTTCAGGTTGCATGGCAGCGGGCCTTGCGCGGCGAACTCGACGGGAAAATCCGGCGCGCCAAGATCATCGACCGTGCCGGGCGCACCCGCTGGATCGAGATCATCGAACGGCTCATCCAGTGGGAAGGCGCGCCGGCACGTCAGATGGCCATTCTGGACGTCACCGAACAAGAGACTATCCAGGTGAAGCTGCGCGCCAGTGAAGAGCGCTTCCGCCTCCTGGCCGACAACGTCTCCGACGTGATCACGCTCTTCGATCAGGATCAGGTGCTGCGCTATGTATCGCCGTCCATCGAGCGCATCGCCGGATACAAACCGGAGGAACTTATCGGCCAGCCGATCTACGCCCTGCTGATGCCCGAGGACATACCGTCGCCGGAGGTTCAGATTCGGCTGGCGAAAGAACCCCATGTCGGCGCTTACGTATGGCGGATGCGCACCAAGGAAGGCCGACCGCTGTGGATGGAGTCCACGAGTTCGCTGGTGCCGCCGCTGGCGGGGCAGAACGGGTACAACGTCGTGTCCGCGGTGCGCAACGTCAACGAGCGCGTGGAACGCGAGGCCGAGTTGAGCGCCGCCCGCGACCGCCTCAAGGACCAGGCCGACGAATTGACCATCCTCGCCCAGAACCTCGAGATGGAACGCGAGCGCGCCGAGCAGGCCAATGCCGCCAAGTCACATTTCCTCGCAATGATGAGTCATGAACTGCGCACGCCTATGACCGGGGTCCTGGGAATGTCGGACCTCCTGCTCATGAGCAAGCTGAACGCCGAGCAGGAGGAGTTGACCAGGCTTCTGAAACGCTCGGCGCGCGCGCTGCTCGATCTGCTCAACGACATCCTAGACTTTTCCAAGATCGAGGCCGGTCAATTGGAGTTCGAATCCACGGCGTTCAATCTCTCTGAAGTCCTCAGCGATGTGGTCTATCTGTTCGCGCCCATTGCCTCCAATAAAGGTGTCACGCTTGATTCTCAGCTTCCGCCGTCATACTGGAACGTGGTCAAAGGCGACCCCAAGCGCCTACGCCAGGTTTTGTCCAATCTTGTCGGCAATGCCATCAAGTTTACCGAACGCGGGCGTGTGACTATTTCCTTCGAGCAGACGCCGGCTTCGGGCGATGCCATCCGGCTGCAGTTCAAGGTCACGGATACTGGGATTGGCGTATCGGAGGAAGACGAATCCAAGTTGTTCAAGCCTTTTGTGCAGGCCGATATCTCGACCTCGCGCAAATACGGCGGCACCGGCTTGGGCTTGGCGATCTCCAAACGCCTGGTGGAAGGCATGGGCGGCGAAATCAGGATGGCCAGTATCCTGGGCGAGGGATCGACGTTTAGCTTCAATGTGCAAGTGCTGCCCGACAGGACTATACCGGAGGTCATCTCTGACGGGGCCCTGCATCGCATCTCCGTTGAACACAAGGACGAGGCGGTCGCTGCGACGTCGCGCACCATTCTCCTGGCGGAGGACAATGAGACCTCGCGTTATCTGATTGTCACGATGCTGACACGCATGGGCCATACCGTCGATGCTGTGACCAATGGCGTGGAGGCCGTCGAAGCCGTGCGCGGCAAGACCTACGACGTGGTGCTGATGGATATGCAGATGCCGGTCATGGATGGGGCCGACGCGACACGGGAAATCCGCAAATTCACATCCCACAAAGCGCGCATTCCGATTATTGCCCTGACCGCGGATGTCATCGCCAGCCACCGCAGCACCTACTTGGCAGCGGGCGTCAATGCGATAGTCGGCAAGCCCGTGGATTGGGCGGAGTTGGCCGAGGAGATCGAACGTCAGTTGGCGGCCAGGCCGGCGGCGGACCCTGAGAAGGCTCGCAAGAGTGCTGCAAAGCTTGAAGCCGCTGCCCCGCGGACCGGGGGGATGCTAGCGCTTCTGGATAAAGCGCCGGTTCTGGATGAAGCGGCTCTGACGGCGCTAGCCGATGCTTTGAGCGAAGATATTCTGGCGCCTATGCTCAATACCTTCAGCGAAAATATGGCGAAGTACCAGGAAGAACTTGGAATCGCCGTGGCCGCCGGCGACCTGAAGCAGGCCAAACGCATTGCCCATGCGTTAAAGGGCCTGTGTGCCCAGTTCGGCGCCGTGCGCGCGAGCGTGCTGGGCAAGTTTGTCGAAATGGACGCGGGCAACGTCGCTGCTGTCAGCCCGCTGCTGCCGGTCCTCAACGACATTGTTGCCGCTACGGAAACTGCACTCGCTGCACGCCGGGCGAGGGTCGCGGCCCACGTCGCTCAAAAGGCCGGCTAGGCCTGCTCGATGCCTTTAGCGCGGTTGCGGCCCTCTGATTTGGCAGCATACAGCTGCCCATCGGCCGTCTTTACCAGAGCTGCAGGGTCGCTTTCTGCCGTGGGCACGGCGCAGGCCACGCCAAGGCTGATGGTTACATGGGAGGCCGCGCTGGAGCGCGCATGGGGGATCGCGAGGGTTACAATGGCGGCACGAATGCCTTCGGCCACCGCCATCGCCCCGTCAAGACCTGTATCAGGCAGCAAGGCCACGAATTCTTCGCCGCCGTAGCGCGCGATAATGTCCGCGGGCCGCTGCAACGCGCCCTCGGCGGCGCGTGTTATCTGCTTCAGGCAGTCATCACCCGCGCCGTGGCCATAGGTATCGTTGAACTGCTTGAAATGATCGACATCCATCATGATAACTGCAATCGGCTGACCAGTGCGGGCTTGGCGGCGCCACTCGCGTAGCAGCAGATCGTCGAAGGTGCGCCGGTTGGAAATACCGGTAAGGCCATCTAGACGCGCCATTCGGGCCAGGGCATCACGGCTGCGTTTGAGCTCGAATTGGTTGCGCACACGTGCGCGCAAAATTGCGGGGTTGATCGGTTTGGTGATGTAATCGATACCGCCGGCATCCAACCCATCCACTTCATCGGTTGAAGATGTGCGGCTGGTCAGAAAAATGACCGGAATTTCCGCCAGCAACGGGTTTGCCTTCAGCCGCCGGCAGACATCAAAGCCATCGGTGTCGGGCAGTCCGACATCAAGAAGAATCAGATCCGGCAGGGTTTCGGCCGCCACACGTAAGGCCGTCGCACCGTCGCGCGCAGAGCGCATGTCACATTCGGTGCTTAAGACGCCGCCTATCAGTGCACGGATTGCGTCATCATCCTCTACCGTGAGAACAGAAGCTCTTTTCTCTCTGGTCATTGGCGGTAACACTCCTGGACCGGCGCAAGGTTTTGTGCAGAATCCGAGCCCGCGCAGCACATTGCCCGAGACTCAACGCAGCGGCATGGAATTTTTCCATGGGGGCATGCACCTTGGCAAGGCGTAGCGCAGCAAGACGTTCTTTCTAGCAAGGGTCCCTGATGAACGACGAACCTCTCATCCTGACACCTTTTGAAACATTGCGTTGCCTGGTCATTGACGACGACCGGGCCATATTGGAATTGGTCGATGCCATGCTGCGTATGGCGGGTGTCGGTAGCGTGATCAAATCGACGAGCTGTCTGGCGGCCCTCAATGTGCTCGCCGATAACCGCAAGAAGGTCGACTGCATCATCTGCGACCACTCCATGCCGAACATGACCGGCATCGAGCTTCTGCGCGAGATCAGAGCGGGGCATTATGCGCATGTGTCCCGTGACGTGCGCTTTATCATGATCACCGCGCACGGCCAGGAGGCGGTGGTCAAGGCGGCGGTCGGCCTGGACGTCAGCGGTTACATCGTCAAGCCGGTCAGCAAGAATGCGCTGGTCAAGGCGATACACAGGGCTTTCAACCGGACAGCGCCTCTGAAGGCGCCTGAGGATTACAGCGGTGTGCCGCTGCCTGACTAACCCGGCCGGCGCCTAAATCAGCTCCTGAAATCGGACGCGCGACACACAATAACGCACTTCGACGCCTTTGAAAGGTGGCGCCAATCCCTTATCCTGTGCGCCAAGGGGATTCGCGGGGGGGCATAGCGCGCCTGCGGGGGACGTCATGGCGAAGAATTCGCGCAGTTACTTGAAATGGGCGCCCATAGGCGCGGTTGCGTTGGCGATTCTGTCGCCCGGCGCAGGCATGGCCGAGGGCTTGCCGTTACGCTCTCATGGTGCCGTTTCGGACCGCGCCCTCAACGTCCTGGGCGAAAACCTGACCTTCACGCTGGCGCGGCTCGCCAGCAGTTCGCCGGCCTGGACTGCGGCGGTAAATGAAGCCGTGCTGATTGCCGCGCGTCTCGGTTTTCCGGCCGAGGGCCCGATCACGGCCCAGCGCACGCCCGAGGCGTATGTTGTCCTGCTGCCGGCCGAGGGGTTCATCGCGGGCGCCGACCCCGACCGTGTACTCGGGCGTCTGATCTATACGATGGCCCGGGCGGCAGACCCCGCCAGCCGCTCCGCGTCCGCGCTTACCATTCTCGATCAGCCGCTGAGCCTGACGCTGGCGGCGCTGACGTTCCCGCCACCGCGATAGGCTCTCCCGCATGCGCCGCATCTTCCATCTTTTCGCAGCCATCCTGACCATTGCTTTTGGTGTATCGGCGTCCGCCGCAGAGTCCGAAATTCCCTTTACCGCCCCGGCCATCCACCTCGGCGTATCGTCCTGCGGCGGCTCCAGCTGTCACGGCGCGCTGGAACCGTGGAAGGGGTCGACCGTCAAGCAGAACGAATTCATTGTCTGGCAGGACAAGGACGCGCACGCCAAGGCTTACAAGACTCTGCTGTCAGAGCGTTCGAAACGCATCGCCAAGAATCTCGGTTTGCCCAATGCCTTTGAGGCCAAGATTTGCTTGGACTGTCACGCCGACAACGTCGCCCCCGACCGCCGCGCCAAAGGTTTTGAGATCTCCGACGGTGTCGGCTGTGAATCCTGCCACGGCGGCGCAGTCGACTGGCTGGGCCTTCATGTTTCCGGCAAGTCGGATCATGCGGCGAACGTCAAAGCCGGGCTTTTCCCCACCGAGCAGCCCGTGGCCCGCGCCAAGCTCTGCCTGTCCTGCCATTTCGGCGACAAAGACCGCTTTATTACGCACCGCATTATGGGCGCAGGACACCCGCGCATGTCCTTTGGGCTCGATACGTTCACTGCCGTGCAGCCGGCCCACTACGTTGTCGACGACGACTACAAACACCGCAAGGTCAACGCCGACCACGTCAAGGTCTGGGCCGTGGGCGAGATCGTGGCCATCGATTACCTGCTCGATGCCCTGACCGATCCCAAGCGTAATCAGGACGGCATTTTCCCTGAGCTGGTGTTCTACGACTGCCACGCCTGCCACCACCCCATGTCCAACGTGCGCTGGGAAGCGCGCGACAGCGCCGGCATCGGTCCCGGCATCCCGCGCCTGTCGGACGCCAACCTCATCATGATGGGCGTGCTGCTGGACCACATGGATGCTGCTCTTGCCGCCGACTACAAGGCGCGCGTCAAAGCCCTGCACCAGGCATCGTTGAAAGGCCACGACGCCACCCTAGCCGCGGCGCAGCAGCTGAAGACCCTTACGGCGACGCTGACCAATCGCATTGCCGCTACGGAGTTCAAGGCCGCCGACATGAAGGCCCTGCTGGCCGGGGTCATCAGCCACGGCCTGCGCGGCGAGTACGTGGACTATGCCGCCGCCGAACAGGCGACCATGGCGCTGGCGGCGATCATCGACGCCATGAAGGACGAGCGCATGTTGTCGCCGGCGCAGCACAAGGGGCTGCTGGCGGTGCTCGACAAGTGTTACGACGCCGTGGAAAAGGACGAAGCTTTCGAGCCCAAGAAATTCCTGGGCGCACTGCAATCCCTCGAGACCGCCGTGGCGAAGGCCGAAGGTTGACGCCTCTTCACCGCCTGAAGTCGATTATCGGCGGATCCATCGGCAACCTGGTGGAGTGGTACGACTGGTACATCTATTCGGCGCTGTCCTTGTATTTCGCGCCGGTGTTTTTCCCCAACGCTGACTTCACCGCCCAGCTGCTGAATACCGCCGCAATCTTTGCCGTGGGTTTTCTCGCCCGCCCGGCGGGCAGCTGGCTCATGGGGCTCTATGCCGATCGCCATGGCCGCAAGGCCGCACTCACCGTGTCGGTGACCTTCATGTGCCTGGGTTCGCTGGTCATCGCGGTCACGCCGGGATACGCCGAGATCGGCATCGCCGCGCCGGCTATCCTTCTGCTCGCCCGGCTGCTGCAAGGCTTGAGCGTGGGCGGCGAATACGGCACCAGCGCCACATACCTCAGCGAAATGGCATTGGAAAAGCACCGCGGCTTCTACTCCAGCTTCCAGTACGTCACGCTGATCATGGGGCAGCTGCTCGCCTTGGCGCTGCTCATCATCCTGCAGCAGTTTGTGCTGACGCCGGCGCAGCTGTCGTCCTGGGGATGGCGTATTCCGTTTTTTATCGGCGCGGCCTGCGCCCTGGTGGCGTTCTACCTGCGCCGGGGCATCGCCGAAACCGAAGCCTTCACCGTCGCCTCGCAGCGGGCAGAGCGCGGAACGCTGCGCGAACTTCTGCGCCATCCGCGCGCTGTGCTGACGGTGTTCGGCCTTACTCTGGGCGGTACGGTGGCCTTCTACACATATACGACCTACATGCAGAAGTTCATGGTGAATACATCGGGTTTCAGCAAGGATGACGCCACGCTGATCTCCACTGCGGCGCTGTTTGTGTTCATGCTGCTGCAGCCGGTGGTGGGAGCCTTGTCCGACCGTATCGGCCGGCGGCCGCTGCTGCTGGCCTTTGGTGTGTTGGGTACGCTCGGAACGGTGCCGTTGCTGACCGCCCTTGGCGGCACCAAGGACACCTGGATCGCTTTCGCTCTCATTATGGCGGGGCTTGTGGCCGTCAGCGGCTACACGTCGATCAATGCGGTCGTCAAAGCCGAACTGTTTCCGGCCCACGTACGCGCGCTGGGCGTGGGTCTGCCGTACGCGCTGACCGTGGCGATTTTCGGCGGCAGCGCCGAATACGTGGCGTTGTGGCTGAAGGTTTCGGGGCACGAGCCGTGGTTCTATTGGTACGTCAGTACCTGCATCGCGCTGTCGCTGGTGATCTATGCGATCATGCCCGACACGAAAAAACATTCCCGTATCGAGACATAGGGGCTGCGCTATTGGGTAGGCGGACGGACGTCGTTCGTCTATGATCCAGGTCCAGCGAAGGACCGTTTATGGACAACAGACCCAGCCTCGAAGACGCCGCCAAGGAAATCCTGCGCATCGCTGTGCGCGAGTTGCGCCTGCAGGCTAATCAGGCGATTGATGCCAACCCGATCATCCAGCACTTCAACAATCTGCCCTGGAGACAGTCCGACTTGCGGCCCGCCCTGGTGCACGCCCAGGAACGCGGCTGGATCACCATCGAAGGCCGGTTGACGGCCGCGGGTGTTGCCAGCGCACCGCTATAGTCACTCCCTCGCCGCGGGCCGTTCGAATTCCAATTTGCGTTTGACTTCGCCGCGCACGAAGTCGGCCATGGTCACGTCGTCCGTCACGCCCCAGACTTTGCCGTCCTTCATATAAAGGATCTGCTGTTCCGTCAGCGTCATCGGGCGTGAGCCCAGGCGCCCGAAGACGGCGATCTGGTGGCCGGTTTCGTCGACGGCGCGGTCGCGGTCCAGGCCCTTCGACAACGCCAAGGCCGGCCACCTTGTCGGCCACCAGGCGATGACCTCGGGGTTGGGGTCGGGGCTGAAGCCGTAGAAGTTGGGCTGGCGCTCGGGTGAGGTCAGCTGCACGACCTTCAGGCCGTTCGCGCCATCGGCGACGTAGGCAAACAGCGATGCGTTGGTCGTGCCGACGATGACGTCACGCGCATCCGTGATCTTCCCATCGCCGGTGAACATCTGGAAGAGCTTCGGTTTCTCGGATTTTTCAATATCGACGATGGCCAGTCCGTCCTTGCCGGCGGCGACATAGGCAAATGTGCGGGCCAGATAGATTTTGTGCGCATCACCCAAAGCAATGTCGGCGCCCATCACGCTCACAGGCTTGCGCGGATCGGTGACATCTACGGTGTGCAGGCCATTTTTATCGGTGACGTAGAGGTAGCGGAACTGCACGGCGGTGGCTCGGGCGCCGTCGAAGGGCAGAGTGGTGATGAGCTTGGGTTTCAGCGGATCGTCCATGTCGAGCATTACAATGCCGGCATCTGTCGCGATGTAAAAAATGGTGCCGGCGATGGTGATATGGCGGGCGCCGGTGAGCACGCCGCCCTCATTCCAGGCCATGGCGCGTTTCAGGAAGTTATTGCGCGGCTCGCCGTCGGCCAGGGTATCGACGTTGATGGCAATCAGGCCTTCCACCGCATCGGTGACGAAGGCGTAGGAATACAGCGGGTGGATCGGCTGTTCCTGATTGTCCTCCTGCATCAGCTTCTTTTTCTCTTCGCTTTCATTCATGCGCGTCGGCGCGATCGGCTGATTGGTGGGCAGCGCCACGCAGGTGGCGTTCTTGCTGGCGACGCGCGTATCGTGGCCAAGCGGCGAGAAGGGGGCGGTGATGATGCGCTGGGAGACCCCCTTGTTGGCGATAGAGGCGACATCGTAGGCCTGCATACCGTCGGTGCCTTCGGCGACGAACAGGTATTCGCCGCGCAGCTGCAGGCAGTTGGCTTCGCCGCCGCTGTGGGTGTGGCTTTCCTTCAGCTTGCGGCCGCGGTCTTGGTGCTGCCTGTACCAGTCGGGGTAGGCGTAACGCTGCAGGTAGCTGCCGATGACCGCCTGCGGTTCATCCCACTCGGTGACGTTCACCGCTTCGATGCCGCCCTTTCCGCCGACCCAGGCGTTGTAGCCGACGAAATTGACGAAATTGGTTCCCTGCAACAGGAGCTGCGCCATGATGGCATTGTTGTCCTTGGCCTGCGAGACATGGCAATCGGTGCAGGTCTTGGTCTCTTCCTTGCGTTCGGTGTGGGGGTAGTGGGGCGCGAAGGCCTGGCTTGAATAGCCCGAGGCCGCGATGGGTGGCTGCTGGATGTAGAGTTTTTCGCGGTTAATGTTGGTCGATGACAGGATTAGCGCCGACGTCGAGCGCACGGGGGCGATGGTGTTGCCCTTGGTGGTCTGGTGGATGCCCAGCTGGAACATGTCGTCGCGCGCCACCTGCGGGTTGTAAGTCGCGAAGTTGCGGCTCTCGCCGCCTTCGAAGTGGTGGCGTTCGGTTTTCCAGTTGGCCTGGATCGGCAGATGGCAGCCGGCGCAGGCGGTGGTCCACGACAGATGGCAGGTGTAGCACTCCATCTCGCTGCTTTTGTGGGCGCGGTTCTCGGGCGCGACACCCGGACCCCACTTCTGATTGACGTTGGCGCTCATCAGTTTCGCCCGCGCGGCCTTGGCGTTGTAGCGGGCGTTGTCGGGGTTGATGCTGTCCTTGACGAGGCTGACGTCCCATTCGAGTTTGGGATCGACCGCCGAGCGCTGGAACAGCTTGCAGTCGCGGTTTTGCGTGACCGGACGGTCGCACTCGGTGCCTTTCCATTCAAACCGCTTGCGGCCATCTTGAACACGTAGCGTGGAAAGGTCGGAACCGCCTGCACGCGCCGCCGGACCGGACGTACGCAAAGTGGGGTACTTATCGGCATCGCCGTGACAATCGACGCAGCGGATCTCGATGGCATTGGCGACTTCGCCTTGGATATAGCCGTTGCCGTGGGCGTCTTGGCCGAAATGGCAATCGACGCACTGCATTCCCAGTTCGACGTGAATCGACTTCATATGCACGGCTTTGTCGAATTTGTGCGGATCGTCGTTGGCGACCTTCTGGCCCGTTTTGTCGAGCAGGTTGCCTTTGCGGTCGCGCTTGAAGATGGCGCGGAAGTTCCAGCCGTGGCCGTGGTAGTCGGCGAATTGCGTGTCCTTCAGTGTCGGGTTCAGTTTGCTCACGTCCTTGAGGAACGCGAGGTCCGCCCATTTGCCGCGCACGGCGGCCTCCTCGGGATTGCGCTCGAGGGTCTGGTGCATCTCCTCGGCCGAGGGATATCGCTGCTTCTCGGGCCACATGGCTGGCGCATCGGACTCGTAGTCCCACATGGTGTAGCCCAGCATCGAGTTCAGGAAGATGTTGGGCTGGTGCATGTGACAAACCATGCACTGGCTGGTGGGGATGGCACGCGTGAAGCCGTGGGTGAGCGGATGGCCGGGCTCGTTCTTCGGGATCGTTGGGTCCTTGGTCTGAGTCATGCCCATGTTGCCGAACTGGGCGTAGGGACCGCTATGGTCCTTGTCGCGGTCGTTGGCGTAGATCACGTGGCACGATGCGCAGCCTGAGTGCCTATAGTCGCCTGGCTGGTCGTTGGTGCCGATGAACCAGGTGTAGGGATCGTTCAGCCGCGACTTGTGGATATTGATGCTGGGCACGGCGATGCGCAAACCTGTGCCGGGCCCGCGGTTGCTTTGCCGGATGTCGGGGCGGCCCGGTTCCTCCAGCCGCGAAATGTTGCCAAGCAAGGTCTGAATGTTGGGAAGACCGATTTCCGGAAACTGTGTGCCGATGTTGCGCCCGCCGCGTTCAAAGACGCGGAAGACGTCGGAGGGCGGCGTGGTTTCCCACGAGGGCAGGGGATAGAGGCCAGGCAGGATGCCGCGCTTCTGCGTCATCCACGGCTCGATCCTGCCGGGGCTCTTAATGAAGGCGCTTTCGCCTTCACGCGTGTAGGCCTCGCCCAGAATATAATTCTTGAAGGGCAAGATTCCGTTGTTATAGGTGGCCCCGCCCCACAGCATGGCACCTGTGGACATCAGGCTGCGCTCGGTCGCCTGGATTTCCTCCATGTGGCAGGCGCCACAGCTTTCGCGCGCCACGCGGTAGTCGGACGGATTGATGAAACGGACGAATTCCGGGCTCTCGCGGTTGAGCAGCGTGTAGCTGCGTTCCGGATTGGCGCTTTTCGGATAGTGCCAGCTCTCGGGGAACAGCGGCTGTACATGCGCTTTGTCGAGGGTCGCGCGGTAGCCATGCGTGTCTTTGGCTGTGCTTGCGGGTAAGGCGACTTTCGGATCGCCGCCGTGGCAGTCGGTGCAACCGAGAATGATCGCCGGATTGGCATGCATACTCGGCATATCGGTGGCGCTGTGGCAGGACAGGCAACCGGCGCTTTTGGCATCGGCTTCCTCCTGACTTTGCTGGCGCGGCGAAGCGGGGTAAAATGGATAGGTGATGTGCCGCGCGGTTTCACCATGGCCAGCGGCGTGGGCACTGGCTCCAGCCAGCACCGCCAATCCTAGCGCTAATGCGAGTTTCTTGATCATCTGGTCAATAGGTCAGGATCAGGTTGAGCAGCACTGAGTAGAACGTCTTGCCGTCCGTATTAAACAACGCATCGAAAGCTTTACCACCGAACAGCGTCGCACCCGAGGCGCGGAAGGCGACGTTCTGAATAAAGGTGGGCCGATAGATCGCCGAGAGCGACGTATCCCAACCAATGGATTTTGATTCCAGCGGCTGGTTGCGCAGCACTTCGACCACGGCCTTCTCGGCGAACCATAGATGATCGACGTTAGCGGATACCCGCAGTTCCGGCAGCAAGTCGAAGTCCGCGCCGGCGCCCAGAAGCATCGTGCCGGGGCTGACGAAGTTGGGTTGCCCCTGTTCCTTGGAAGTCCGCAGGCTGTTGAGCACCCCGTTGCGCGCCGACAGCGCCACGCCGCCGCCGCCGATCAGAGGTACCGGCTGGCGGATCCAATAACTGGTCTCGGCCCCGGCGAATTGCGGGTTCTCGAAAATGGCATCGAAGCCGCCGGCGGTGTTGTCGAAGGCATCACCGTCGCCGGAGGCATAAAGGGCTTGGCCGCGCAGGCGGATCCAATCGAAGTCCAAGGAAGGTTCAACAGCGCCGAAGAAAGCGCGGATTTTCGCAGGCTCCGCGCGCGTGCGCGACGTGAACGGGTTGGCGCTGATGTTGCCGAAGGCGCCGTAGAATGAGTGCGTGAGATTTACCGGGCCAAGATGACCATCGCCATTAAGGCCGAGATAGACCACGTCATAGTCGAGCGGGCGTTCGTACCCGAGCGACGCCGGCCGCTCGAGGAATCCGTTTTCATTATAAAAGGGTGCGTCGTTGCCTTCACGGTTGCGGTTATAGGCGACGACAAACTGAGTGGTGAAGCCCGCGACCAGCAGGTCCTGCCAATAGAGATTGGCGAAGAAGACGTCGTCATCGCGGAGGCGTTTGCCGAGGTCGTTAAGGCCCGAGTTGGTGTCCTTCTCCAGCCGGCGCATCCAGCCGAGATTGTATTGGATGTGGTTATTGTCGCGGTTGCCGAAGAACCGCACGCCGAGCTGCTGATCAAGAAACAGAAAGCCGCGGAAATCGAGATTGACCGGCTGAATGCCGACCCGCAGGGAGTCAAAATCGAACCGGTCAGAGACGTTGCGCAGGTGGTAGTCGAGGAACGCCTCCTGCAACGCGATATGAGCGTCGTCGCGGACATTTCTGGCCAGGGGGTTGATATTCAGCAGGCGGTTTTCTTTGACCGCGACACGGTTGTAATTGATCACCGGCGTCAGGCGAATTTCATAGTCCGGCGGGCGAAACGCGGTGTCGCCCTTGATGAGCGACAGTGATGGGATCAGACTTTGCACGAAAATGTTCTGGCTGATCTGGCCGAAGATATCGACGCTGCTGGGTCCTGCGCCTTGAGGCCCTACGGGGACCGGCAAGCCGCGCAGTTCATAAACCGTATCAGAAACCACGCCGACATTGATGAACCAGTCGTAGAACAGCGGACGGTCGGCCTTCAGGGCGTTCTGGTTATAGGGGTCCCACCAGTTGGTCTTCACGCCGACTGCATCGACGAGCCGCCAGCGGTCGGGGATCGGCAGGCTCTCTCGCGGCACATCGCGCAGCGGCGGTGAAACCGCAGTGGGGTCGATGGGCGGAAGGTCGGGAGCCTGCTCGGCGCCGGGACGCCGGCGCGGCGGCTCCTCCTGGGCCTGGACGGCGTTTCCCGCGCATATGGCAAGAACAAGCGCCGCGGTTATTTGCCGGAGCATACGTTCTGCTCCCGCGATGTATTGAACGGTGTAAAGGGACACTGCACGTAACGCGGATTTAAGCCTGCGGCATCCAATGTGTCGGCACGGCGTTCCTTCGGCGCGTGGCCAACGCCTGAGTTCAGCGCGAGGCCGGCATTGTGGAGGCCCAGGAACGAGATCATGTCGTCCTGGTCGACGCCGTCACCCGAAACCCCAACGCCGCCAATGAGCGTGCTGCCGCGATAGATCGGCACGCCGCCGGGGAAAATCTGCAAGCCGTTGGCAAGCCGCGTCGGACCCGGCCCGGGCCCGGCAGCCGCTGAACGGGGCAGGGCGGTGCAGCCTTGCGGCGGCGGCGGGCTGCCGTCGAGGCGCGCGACGATATCGGGCAGCACGAGATCGAGCTGCAGGCCGTCGTTGAAGGGGCTCCACACCGCGTAGGGTTTGCTCAACGGGCCGGGGGGCTGCTTCTCGATGCCGTCGGGATAGAAGGGGCGGGCGAGGAGGCCTATGGCGCGGTCGCTGAAAGCCACGCCGTCCGCGAACGCCGTCGGCCCCAACAAGGCCTGGGCGGCATCGACGTAGGACGCGAGGGGCGGTGTCGAGAGCGTGCCTGGGATCAACGTCACGGCAGGCACGGCGCGCAGTTCGGAGGTGGTCGTCGGCCGTGAAGCAAAGACGGCGGTGCGCGCTTTCTGCAGCGAGACGTCGGTTCCGAAGACCGGCGCATCGGGAGTGCGCGCGACGGCGAGAATATTGGACTCGGCATCGACCACCGATACGGTGACTTGGGCATAACTGCCCAGAGGCCTGCGGATCTGCGCGCGGGCGGCGAAGGCGACCTTCAGCGCTTCGGAGACAATCGTGCGCACTTCAGCGGCGGCAAGCCCGCCATTGGCTGCGGCTGGCGCAAGCCCATTGCGCGGCGCATAGCGGTTGTTACCCAACCCGTCGTCGAGCACCCAGGCGTCCACTGCCGGATATTCGACGCGGCCTTCGGGGCGTAGGCCGGCGCCAACTGTGCCAAAGGCCGCGCCGGCGCGGCGCCCTGCCGGCGTATAACCGGCGACGGCGACGTAGTTCGCGGGGTTGACCGCCACGGCGGCCGTTGACTTAAGGTCGCGTTTGTCGACATCGGCGTAAGTGAGGAATTTGCCGTCGGCGGTGATGCGGCTGGCGATGTCGGCGGGCGGCTCGAAGCCCTGCTGCGCCGCGACGGCAATCAATTCGTCGAGGTTCTGATCGTAGTCCTCGATCTTGAGATCAAGCCCATAGACGCCGTCGAACAGCACGCCGACGCCGCCCACGACCTGGCCGTCTTTATACAGCGGTACACCGCCAGGGTCGGCCGAAAGGCCCAGCGGCGAGCGGCGCGGGCCGATACCCGGGGCTTCACCAAAGCGTGCGAGGTCGGAGCACGGCAGCTGGCTGAATTGCACACCGAACAACGGCCCGCTGGGCGTGTTTTTTTCGCCGGGGTTAAAATGTTCCTGCACGATCTGGCTGGCGGTGCGGGTAGTGAAGGCGTTGCCCGACGACGACAGGTATGCGCCGGTGATTGCCTTGGCCAAGGCGCCGTAGGTCGCGGGCAGGATGTTCACAGCCTCGAGGCCGTTGTTCGCCGGTATGCCGCGGCCTGACGTGATGGTCAGCAGCGGAATATTCGCGGGGTTCGGCGCATAGACACCCAGCACGTTGCCGACGCGGTCGACCACGGCGATGGCGCCATTATTTGTACCGCGCGCCGCAGCTTCACCGAGAGCTTGGCCGATAATTTTGTCGACATCGGCGACGGTCAGGCTGGGCGCCGTTTGCGCCCGGGCGTCGCAAGCCACCGCCAGCACAAACCATAGGGCGGTGATGAGTCTCATGGACCATCCACCACAAGCGTGCCGGACGTCAGTCCCGTTGCGCCCTGCACAATGACCGTAAAACTCACGGGGAAGAAAAGACCCGCGGGCAAACGATCGAAAATGGCGAAGCTGAATTTACCTTCCGCCGGGATCACGCCAACGTCGTCGAGATGCGCCGGATCACCGTCCCACACCGCCCAAAGGCCGTCACGTCCGCGCATGAGCGGCTGATTGTTTTGAAAGCGCGCAACGACGTGCGTCGCCAGCGGCATTTTGTCATCGGCGTCCACCGCGATGACCAGTCCGTCGGCTGCCTTTGCAGCAGTGATGCGGCCAAGATCGGTGTCGTCCGGCGACAGCGTCGCCGCCGAGACCGGCGTAGCAAGCATCAAAATGCCGAGAAACAGAAGCCTTTTCATGGCTTCTCCCACATGGGCAAAGTTCCGCCGGCGAAGGTTCGCTCTCGCGGCAGGATGTGAGGCGCGGCATCGGCTTTTTCGGGGCGCATCGGCTCCAGATCCTTGCGGTGGAAGCGGTGGCAGGACACGCAGGTGGACGGCACGCGGTCGGCGGCTTTTTCGCCGCCGTGACAGGACTGGCAGATGGCGATGCCGGGAATCAAGACGTCGGTGGACGATGTCGAAGCTTTAGCGGCGTGACATTCAGCGCAGGGCACGTCGGCGTGGCGCGCGTGAGTGAAATAGGCCTTGGGCATCCACAGGGTCGTAACGGTGGGCGGCTCGATGCTCCACGGTTTGGGTTCAGGCAATGCGGTGGGCGTGGGCTTGCCTGTATTGGTATCAAACGTGCGGTGACATTCCTCACACAGCCCCCGTCCGAAGCGGCCATTGAAGACGTCGGCAGTTTTGGACGCCGCCCAATTTGTCGCGGTCACCTTTTCGACCGGGCTGAGCGGCTCGCCGGGTTTGCGCCGCAGGAGCGCAGGCGCCGTCGGCTCCTCATAACCGCCGCGCATGGCGAGAGCGTCGTAAACATCGCGGACTTGCTTGAAAACCTCATCAGGTTTGCCGTGGGCCAGCTCACGGTCGGGCACGAAGGTGTCGAAGCGCAGGATATGACAGCTATGGCAATTTTGTTCGAACGACACCGCCTGCATGGTCTCGCCGGTCTCGTTCGGCGTATGGCAATCGGCGCATTGCAGGGTGACGACGCCGCGCCCCGGGTCTTTGACGCCGGTAGTGCGCAGGTGCTTGTCGTGAGGGAACTTCAAACCGGAATTTTCAACCGGCGGCGGCGTGCCGCCGATACTGCGGCTGCGGTCCATGCTGTGCAGCGCTGGATCCTTCACCATGGTCGGCCGGAACTCGGGATGGTGAAGGCCAAAATCGGAGGCATTGGCGAGTGTACTGCGTGTTGTCCTGGCGCCCATGTCCTTGTGGCAGTCGGCGCAGAAGCCCTCATCGCCCAACACGATGGTTACATTGCCCTGATGTTCCTTGTGACAGCTTTGGCAGGTGCGCTCCGAAAGATCGGCGAAGGGGAAGATGGCCGGCTGCGCATGGTTCTGCACGCCGGCGTGACAGGTCAGGCAGGCCCGGTCGCGCACCGGCACAAAGGGCTTTTCGTGGCAGCTCTCGCAGGAATCGCCAAAGAACTTGTGGGCCGCCGAGATCGAGCCGCTGGTCCAGACTTTGGTTGGCGCCGCGACATAATGCTGCTTTCCGGGCGCCAACGATAATTTATCCGGCGGCGGGCCGACGAGAAGGTTGAATACGAAAGGCGCTACAAAAGTCCCAATGAGGACGACGCTCGCCAACAGCCATACCCACGCGCGCATCGACAGGCCTATGCGGTCGATGTGTATGCGCGACCGCGCCACCAGCTTTTCAAGGTCGTCGCCCAGAGCCAGAACCAGTTCGACGTGCAGGGTGAAATCGAAGTCTCCGCCCTTCTCGGCAAATTCTATTTCGTAAGGGCCGATGCGGATTTTGCTGCCGACGTCGAGTTTCGAGATTTGCGTGAGGCTGTCACCCACGCGCAGGTCGGCGCCGGGTGCGGCCAAAACATAAAGCTTGCCGTCGCGTATCGTCAGGTCGGCGTGATGCAGCATGACGCGCGGGTCGGGCAGATGGATGGCGCAGTCGTTGCCGCGGCCGGCGAGAATCTTCTCGCCTTCGGCAACCTCATCGCGGACGGCGGTGCCGCCGCGGCTTTTGCGTGTGACGTGGCGTATCAGCGTGCGCACGGGCTCACCAATAATAAAACACCGTCACCACATGGGTGACGAGTGCGGCCAAGGCGGCGATGGAAAAGGGCACATGCACGTAAAGCCAAACCTTCAACAGGCAGCGCAGCTGCACGTCGCGGCGGATACGTTTGAGCAAATCCTCCTTGCGGATAAGGCGGGTCAACAGCTGGCGCCGCTGGGCGTCGTGCTGGCTGGAGACGCTGCTCTCGACAAACTGGCGGGCCAGCGTGGTCGGGCAATGTTCATCGAAGCCGCGCAACTGTTGAAGCGCGGTGCCGCCGAGGATGGTGTCCTGCGTCGATTTCAGCGCCATGGCATTGGTGGCGTCATCCGTGGCCATGGCGATCTGGCGCACATCGCGGTCAAGCTCGGCGATCTGGCCCAGCATTACTTCGGTCGATAGCCCGCGCCGGTTCTCGGTCAGCAGGCGCGGATAGCTGACGTAAAAATAAAGCCCGACCATGCCGCTGATGATGGTGATCATCATCGTGACATAGAGCACCGAATGGATGTTGAGCCCGAGCTGGAAACCCGAATGCAGCGTGGCGATGAGGGCCAGCGCGGTGCCGAGATAGATGTGCGCCGACAGCCAATCCTCCAGCGGGACTTTGCCGACGCCGTAGCGCCGCTTGCGCACGCCGAACCACGCCAACCATAGCATCAGGCCGCCAGCGGCGGTTCCCAGCGCATAGCCGAGCCAGGTGCCGCCGTTGGGTGCGCCCAGCGGCCGATCGATCAGGTAGATCACGGCGCTGACGGCCGCCAAGGCGAGCGCCCACTTCAAGTAGCGGTGCTTGCGGTAGATCAGGATTGACTCATGCATGGGCCTGATCCCCCTAGCCCGACAGCGTGGTGACGGACATGAATTCTTCCGGGCTCACGCGCAGCGCGGCACCCGTGGGACAGGCGCGCACGCAGGAGGCGCCGCCGGGAATGCCCTTGCACATATCGCACTTCACGGCGCGTTTGGTCTTCTCGCTGTGGCCGTGGTCGTCGCGGCCGTTCTTGCTTTTGTAGGACATGGCCTCCCCAGGCGCCGGCCCTTTGCCGAACAGCAGCCAGGAGAAGATGTTGAACTTCTCATCGGGCGGGTAGGCCAGCTGGATGACCTTGTAGGGACAGTTTCTTTCACAGTTGCCGCAGCCGATGCAGCTGTCGTCGATATAGACCTCGCCGCCGGGCGTGCGGTGAATGGCGTTGGGCGGGCAATCGGACATGCAGTGCGGATGCTCGCAGTGACGGCAGGACGTGGGCACATGCAGTGTGGCGAAGGTGGGGCCGGCCTCTCGGTCGAGGCGCGAAATGCCGCCGTGGGTTTCGGCGCAGGCTTTTTCGCAATTGTCGCAATGGACGCAGAGCGATTCATCGATCAGCAGCACGTCGGTGCCTTCGCCGACGCCTTGGGCAATCAGGAACTCGATGATGCTGCCCGCTTCGGGCTGCTTCTGCATCTGTTCGTTGGCTTTGATGCGCTGGCGGAATTTGGCTTCGACGCTGGCCTTTAGGGGCGCGTTGCGTTCGAGCAGAGTTTTGAAGGATTCCCCTTTGATGCAGACCGTCTCGGTGGCATGGGCAGCCTTGACGGTTGCCGAGCGCGGCATATCCGAAAGCAGCGCCATCTCGCCGATATAGTTGCCCGACGGCACGTAGCTGAGCACCACATCCTTGCCGCCGACGCGCATCGATACAGTGCACGAGCCCGAACGGATCAGGTGCATGTGGTCGCCCTTGTCGCCCTGGGCAAAGATGACATCGCCGGCCTTGAACTTTTGGATCTCGGCGGTCTCCACCAGTTCCATCAGATCGGCGACCGGAACACCGGGTGCGAGGTGAGTCTGCACCTGGCGCATGATAGCGACCTGGTCCAGGGTGCGGCGCAGGCTGTCGACCGAGCCGATCAACTTCAGCATCGTGCGGCGCGGCGTTTCGAACAGCACGCAGTCGCCGACGGTGACCACGGTGGCGCTACGTCTGCGGCCAGAGATCAGGCCCATTTCGCCGAAGAAAGCGCCCGGACCCAGTGTGATCATCTTTTTCGGGTCGTTGGCATCGATCTGAATGCCGACGGTGCCGCGCAGCACGGTGAAGAACGAGCTGGTGTAGTCGTTGCGTTTGAAGACCGTCGCACCCGTCTTCAGGACATGCATTTCCGAATCCAGCATGGCTTCGCGCAGCTGCAAGGGGTTCAGGCTGTGCCAGACCGGAATGACGTCGCGGATTTCCGCCAGCACCTCCTCGACGGTCGCCGGCTTCAGGCCGGCGAACTTGCGTTCTATCAGCGGCTGATCGGCGGGCGCAATAGGGTTGCCGAGGATGTACTCGACAACCTCAAAACCCTGGTTGATCGCCTGTTTGATCAGCGGATACCCTCCGAGGGCGCCGATGATGTAAAGGCCCGGAACATTGGATTCATAGGTCGGACTGACCTCGGGCAATGAGGTGCGATCCTCGTTGGGAAATTTGATGCCGCAGGACTCCACAAACTTGCGCGGCGCAGCGGCGCCGAGGCGCGCGATGATGCGGTCGCAGGCCACGCGGGCCTGGCCGTCGGCGGTCTGTAGGATGATCGCTTTCTCCTCGATCTTATGGGTCTCGGCGCTGAAGTAGCACTGGATATCGCCCTTCTCGATGGCGTTGGTGATCAGCGAGAGGTTGCCCTGCTTGATGCGGGCGAATTCGCTCGAGCGGTTCACCATGATGACGGTGTTCTGCTTCGACAGCGCGATGGCATTCTCGATGCCGGCGTCGCCCGCGCCGATAACGACGATTGTCTCGGCCTCGTATTCGTCGGGATCGTCCAGCTGATATTGCACCAGCGGCAGGCCGGCGCCTTCGCAGCGCAGCTTGTTCAAATTGCCCTGCAGCCCGATGGCCAACACGACGGCCTCGGCTTCGATCACGGCGCCGTCGGCCAGCTTTATTTTAAAAATCTCGCCGTCCTTGTTCACGGCGGTGACGTCAGCGTTGTAGCGAACGTTGGCCTTCACGTCGGCGATTTGTTTGTTCCAGGCGTCGAGGATGGTTTCGCGCTTGCCGGCATTGAAAGTGACGTCGGCGCGCAGCGGCAGCACGTCGGGCGTCGACATGACGTACTTGCCTTTCTGGTACTTGTAGATGGTGTCCGAGAGGTGGTCGGTGCGTTCGAGTAGAACGTGCCTGACCCCAAGCTTCGCAGCATGAGCTGCGGCGCTGAGACCGCCGGGACCTGACCCGACGATCGCGATCTTATAGACGTCCCCCAATGCTTTTACCTAGCGTGCTGGCGACCCTTTCAGGATCGCAGACGTATACCCTTGTCGCCCCCGGATCGAAGCCTGAGCTCAAGCCTCTTCCATCGTTAGTCGTACCGGCGGCGGGCCTAACTTTCCAGGCATTTTTGCTGCATCGCCGTGTGGTTGAGCAAGCGGCGCGTGCGGCTTGACACAATTTGACATATTCCTGCATCTGGACAGTGTGCGGCGCTGTTTTGCATTGCTAAAAAGAGGGCCATAGGCCTTTACACCTGCAGTGGAAACGCTGCCTTTTGTAGCCGGAATTACATTCTTGAACTTCACGCCGCCGCTGCCAATCGACCGCATTTTGCCGAACGTCGCAACGGCCCTTGCCATGCAACCGGCGTCGGTGGTGCTGGCCGCCCCCGGCGCTGGTAAAACCACGCGTATTCCATTGGCATTGCTCGAAGCCCCGTGGCTCGCGGGCAAGACCATCCTGATGCTCGAGCCGCGCCGTCTGGCTGCCCGTATGGCGGCCAAGCGCATGAGCGATACCCTCGGCGAAGGCGTCGGCGGCACGGTCGGGTACCGCGTCAGGCTCGAGTCAAAAGTCTCCGCGCGCACGCGCGTCGAAGTCGTGACCGAAGGTATTCTGACACGCCGGCTGCAAACCGATAGCGACTTGGCCGGTGTCGGCCTGCTGATTTTCGACGAATTCCACGAACGCAGTCTGGACGCCGACCTTGGCCTTGCGCTGGCGCTGGACGTGCAGCGCGGCTTGCGGCCCGATCTGAAGATCCTGGTGATGTCGGCGACATTGGACGATCAGGCGGTATCGCAACTGCTCGGCGGCGTGCCCGTGATTGCCTGCGATCACCGGCCGTTTCCGGTTGAGACGCGCTATCTGGATAAGCCTGCCGGCGACGACCTGACGGGCGAAACCGTGTCACTGATCAGGCGCGCACTCGACGAAGAAAGCGGCAGTATCCTTGCGTTTCTGCCCGGTGAAGGTGAAATCCGGCGCGCGGCGGCCGCGCTTGGCGAGGCGCAGTTGCCCAAGCATGTGCACGTCGCCCCGCTATTCGGAGCGCTATCACCGGAAGACCAGCAGCTAGCGGTCGACCCGCCGCCGCCGGGCATCCGCAAAGTCGTTCTGGCGACCACCATCGCCGAAACCAGCCTGACCATCGAAGGCGTGCGCGTCGTGGTGGACTGCGGTTACAAGCGCGCGCCGCGCTTTGACGTCAGCCGCGGCATGACGGAACTGGCGACGGTACGGGTCTCGAAAGCGGCGGCCGAGCAGCGCCGTGGCCGCGCGGGCCGCCTTGAGCCCGGGGTCTGTTATCGCTTGTGGACGGCGCCCGAAGACCGCGGGCTTAAAGCCTACGACGAACCTGAAATGCAGCAGGCCGATCTCGCGCCCCTGGTGCTCGATCTCGCCGCCTGGGGCGTGAGCGACCCGGCATCGCTGGCCTGGATGACCCAGCCGCCGCCCGGCGCTGTGGCGCAAGCGCAAGACTTGTTGCGGCGTTTGGATGCGCTGGATGCCGCCGGGCGGATCACCGCTGAGGGCAAGGCGATGGCGGCTTTGCCGCTGCATCCGCGTTTGGCTCACCTTGTCCATCGCGGACACGACCTCGGCTTCGGGAATCTCGCCTGCGACACCGCCGCGCTGCTGGCAGAGCGCGATATCCTAGTCGGCACGCGTGACCCAGATCTGCGCCTGCGGCTCGAGGCGGTCATTGGCCGGCGCGAAGGCCGCGTCAACCATGCAGCCCTCGCGCGGGTCAAAGCGGCGGCGCGCCAAATCCGCGGTCTGGTGCGCAAGTCCGGCAACGATGCCGCGGCGAGCGCGGAGCAGGCGGGCGTGCTGGTGGCCTTGGCCTATCCCGACCGCATCGCCCAGCGCCGCGGGCAGGGCCGCTACCGGCTTTCGGGCGGCGGCGGGGCCTTCGTCGATCCTGCCGATCCCCTAGCCGCGCAGGACTTTCTGGCTGTGGCCGATCTCGATGGCGCGGCCCGTGATGCCCGGATTTATCTTGCCGCCCCGATAACCCAAACCGAGATCGAAACGGCGTTCTCTGCCGATATCGCAGAGGCCGACGACATTGCCTGGGATGCCCGCGAGCAAATCGTCCAGAGCCGGCGCCAAAGAAGATTAGGCGCGCTGATCCTGTCCGACCGGCCGCTGGCCAAAGCCGACCCGGTGGCGGTTCAGGCCGCGATGATCACCGGCATCCGTAATATAGGCCTCGCCGCGCTGCCCTGGAGCGACGCCGCGCGCAATGTGCAGCAGCGCGTGGCGGTTATGCGCCGAGCCTTTCCGGAAGAGACGTGGCCTGACATGTCGGATACGGCGCTGACGGCGAACCTCGACCAATGGCTTGGTCCATATCTCGACGGCGTCACACGCCGCAGTCATCTGGCCAACGTTGATCTCACCGAAGCGCTGCGCAGCTTGTTGGTATGGCCGCAGCCACAGAAGCTGGATGAGTTGGCGCCGACGCATCTGACCGTCCCGTCGGGCTCACATATCGCCGTGGATTATAGCGCCGACGGTGGGCCGGCGTTGCATGTGAAATTGCAGGAAGTCTTCGGCCTGCGCACGACGCCCTCCGTGGCCGGCGGGCGTGTGCCGGTGACGCTGCATCTGCTGTCGCCGGCACGCCGGGCACTGGCCGTGACACGTGATCTGCCGAGTTTTTGGGCGAATATCTATCCGCAGGTGCGCGGCGAAATGCGCGGGCAATATCCGCGCCACATCTGGCCGGAAAATCCCCTAGAAGCGCAGGCGGTTCGCCGTACCATCAAGCCGCGTGGGACTTAGGCCGCGGCGCGGTTGAGGGACGTCTGGCTATGTTTGCTCCGCTCGAAGGTGCGCGCCAGCCACAACCCCGCGTCACGCAGGGCGACTTCGAACTGCCACGGCGGGTTGATCACGACCAGCCCGGTTCCCAGCAAGCCCGATACGGCATCGCCGCGCTTCGTGCTCAAGGACAACTCGTCGATCACCATCTCTTCGCTGACGTTGGCCTTTAGGGCCTCGATCATGGCGCTGTGGCGCGCCTCCTTCAGGATGGGGTACCAGATGACAAAGACCCCCTCGCGCCACTTTTTCACGGCGGCCGCGGTTTTCTCGGCGACGCCGGCGTATTCGGTTTTCACTTCGTAGCTGGGATCGATCAGCACCAGCCCGCGCCGCGGATTGGGCGGCGTCAGGCCGAGCAGCGCCTCAAGGCCGTCGCGTTTATGCACGACGATGCGTTCATCCTTGCGTGCCCAACGCCCAAGGTTGGGAAAGGCGGTGCTGTGTAGTTCGTTGAGGATCAGCCGGTCTTGCTCACGCAGGTAGGCGCGGGCGAGGGCGGGCGAGCCGGGGTAACGCCGTAGCTCCCCGTCGGGGTTCATGTGGCGCAGGACGCCGAGATACTCTTGCAGCGCCGGCGGCGGGCTCTTGGCCTCCCACACCTGTCCGATGCCCTGTTTGAATTCCTCGGTCTTTTGAGCGGCGAAGTGGGTGAGGTTGTATTCGCCCTCGCCGGCGTAGAGGTCGATCACCGCGAAGGGCTTGTCCTTCTTGACGAGCGCGGCGAGCAAGAGGCTGAGCGCGACGTGCTTGTGCACGTCGGCCGGGCCGCCGGCGTGGTAGGCGTGCTGGTAGCTCAGCATGGCTGGCTGTGCGCAATTGGCCGGGCCACGCTGGGAACGTGATTCTCAACGCGGGGGGTTAGAATAGGCATATTAATTGTATGTCTTTTGGAATCGGAATTTGCATCTTTGAACGCGGTTGTTCGCATGGCGATGAAGGCTGAGCCACCTCCTTTTGCGGCACGACGTCTAATTATGCCATATCATTGAATTTAATAATTTAATTACAAAATTATCCATCAAACCAATGGGTTTATGTCGTTGGTGCACTGCACAAATCGCACTTTGAGGCCAACGCTACCTTTGATATAAAGCTGACGGAAGCCAACGGCCTCGCAACCGACCTTCCGCACACCGTTCTGAAAGGCAGGCGATAACGCCATGGCACCGTTTTCATCAACGTGCCCAGATGCGTTCATCTTCCCGCCATCTTTCTCGTTCAAAAACTGGGTTCGTAAGACGTCCGTGAGCCGCGCCTGGTGAGTCACAGGTTCGGGGGGCGGCGGGGTAAAAACAAAAACAAAGCACGGGCAAGGAAAGTCTAAACAAAATGCGGATCCTGATTGCGCTGTTGGCAGTGTGCCTCGGTTCGGCTGTCCTCTGGGCCTCCCTCGACCGACCGCTCGATGCCCCTGACTGGCGCGGTGAAATGAAGGGCCTCTCCTACAGCCCGAGCGGCCTTTACAACGAATCCCAGCTTCAGGAAACAATACCTGAATCAGTCCTTCGCCAGGACATGGCTCGCCTGTCCACGATCACCAAGCGCGTGCGTACCTATACCACCGACGCCGGCATCGACCGGGTGCCCTATATCGCCAAGGAATACGGCCTGAAGGTTTCCCTCGGCATCTGGCTCAGCGACGACCTCGAGATGAACGAGAAGCTGATGGCGAAGGGCATCAAAGCCGTCAACGACAATCCCGGGGTTGTCGACCGCGTGTTCGTAGGCAACGAAGTCATCCTGCGCGGCGAACTGACCGCCGATGAGCTGTCGGCCTACATCCTGCGCGTCAAAAAAGCCATCACCAACAAGAAGGTCGAGATCGGCACCGTCGACGTGCCGGCCCTTTGGACCAACAACCCGAAGATGGCGCGCGAGTCCGATTTCATCGGCATCAACCTGCTGCCCTACTGGGAAGGTGTGGCCGCCGACAAGTCCATGGACTGGGTCGAAGACTACGTCACCCAGATGCAGAAAGAATTCCCGCGCAAGAAGATCGTCATCACCGAAGCCGGCTGGCCCTCGGAAGGCCGCGTCAAGCGCGGCGCAGTGCCGTCGCCGGCCATGGCCGCCTACTTCTATCGTCACTTCCTCAACCTTGCGACTGCCAAGAACTACGACTACTACGTCATCGAAGCCTTCGACCAGCCGTTCAAAGCCGTGAAGGAAGGCTCTGTCGGCGCGTTCTGGGGCATTATGGACGCCGAAGGCAATCCGAAGTTCAGCTTCACCGGCACGCTCACTTCATTTGAAGACTGGGCCAGCTACGCCGGCGTCGCCGTCGCGGGCAGCCTAATCATCGGTATGATTGTCTTGATGCTTATCCCGGCGGTTGGCCTGCAGGGCTATCTGCTGCTTAGCGGCATCATCGGCCTGGTGGTCTCCGGTGCGCTCTTCATCGTCGAAGCATCGTCGCTGCGCTACGTCGACTGGGGCACCTTCGGCGGTGCCATGTTCATCGTGCCGGCGGGCCTGTTCACTGGCCTCCTGCTGATCACCGAAACCTCGGAATGGGCGCTAAGCCTGTGGCGCAAGGGCCGCAAGCGCGTGCCTGACGGGCTCATGACGTCCTATCCGAAAGTCTCGATCCACGTGCCCAGCTATAACGAGCCGCCGCAGATGGTGATCCAGACGTTGAACGCGCTCGCGCGTCTCGACTATCCGGACTACGAAGTCATCCTGCTCGACAACAACACCAAGGACCCGGCCGATTGGAAGCCGGTGGAAGCCCACTGCGCCACGCTCGGGCCGAAGTTCCGCTTCTTCCACTTCGACAACATGAAGGGCTTCAAGGCCGGCGCGCTTAACAAGGCGCTCGAACTGACGCACCCCGATGCGACCTTCATCGGCGTCATCGACAGCGACTACCAGGTGATGCCGCACTGGCTGAAGACCGCTATGCCGGGCTTTGCCGATCCGAAGGTCGCCATCTTCCAGGGCCCGCAGGACTATCGCGACGCCGACGAAAGCCTGTTCAAAAAGCTCTGCTACGAGGAATACACCGGCTTCTTCCGCATCGGCATGGTCGAGCGCAACGAACACAACGCCATCATCCAGCACGGCACCATGTGTGTGGTCCGTCGCGCGGCGATGGAAGAAGTGGGCGGCTGGGCCGAATGGTGTATCACCGAAGACACCGAACTAGGCTTGCGACTCTTTGAAGCCGGCTACACGGCGCACTACACCTCCGAGACCATGGGCCGCGGCCTGATGCCCGATACCTACGACGCCTACAAGTCCCAAAGATATCGCTGGGTCTATGGCGCCATGCAGATCATGAAGCGCCATTCGGCACAGCTCTTCCGCGGCAAGTCCAAACTGACGCTGGCCCAGCGCTATCACTTCGTGGCTGGCTGGCTGCCGTGGTTCGCTGACGGCTTCGCGCTGATCTTCGGCGTGCTGGCGTTGATCTGGTCGCTGCTGATGGCCTTCGCCCCGAAATACTTCGACGTGCCGCTGACGGCGCTGTCCTCGGTGGCCTTGGCGATCTTCACCGTGAAGACCATCAAGACGGTTCTCCTGCACCGCGCCAAGGTTGGCACGGGCTTCCTGGGCGCGATGGCCTCGGCCGTTACCGGCCTTTCGCTGGCCTACACGGTTGGCCGCGGCGTGCTTGCCGGCCTGTTCACGTCGTCGAAGCCCTTTATGCGCACACCAAAGTGCGAGGACACTGCACCTTGGACTCACGCGCTGCGCATCGCGGCCACGGAAACAGTGATGCTCGTCGGCACGATCATAGCCATCGCCGGCACCATCCACATTCGCCGTCTGGAAGATCCCGCCGAGCGCATTTGGGTGACCGCACTGGTGATCATGGCGATCCCCTACGCGGCGTCATTGCTGGTCGCGCTGGGCTCGACGCTGAAATTCGGCTGGCATCCAGTCGTCGCCAGCGAACCCGAAGCTGCTCCGGCGGAGGCCTATGGCGCGTCGAAGGCCGATCTCGCCGCCTAACTTTCCGCTCTAATTTTTGACGAAAACGGGCCCCTCGGTGGGCCCGTTTTTTTTGAGGAATTCGCCGCAAAATTTCTATTCCAGATAGAAAATCATCCGCGAAGTGGTCGTTTCGATCCGAGATGGGATATCACATCAATATATTGATCTATAAGGTCCTATTCTCCCTACATGATGTGTTGAAAGCCTAACTGGGAGCTGAATATCGGGAAACCCCTGTGAACCGCTACACTCTATATATGTAAGGGTGCGGGACGATGATGTTAACCAAGGTTAACTTACTGGTTTGATGGATTTGTAGTCCAGCCATGCGGGATGCAGAGCGTCGATCATAGCCAAAATTTCCGCCCGAATCAGCTCCGGCATATCAGCCCATGGGGTAACCGCCGTGCGAATGGCAAAGATCACCGCGCCCGTGTTTGGCAGTTTGAAAAAGCTCTGATCTTCGCGGCGGAAAAATATATCGGCGTCGTGTCGCGGATCTACCGGCGGTGTCGGCGCGGGCAGGAACAAGGCTGACGAGGATGACAGCCCCCAATTCCGCCGCAGATAGGCGCGCGCGGGTTTGAGCCTTGCTAGAAAGCGATCGACGCCGATGCTGAGGTGCTCGGCGTAGTCGGGCACCGGCCCATGCACGTCAAGCACGCTACCGCCGATCTTCTCGCACAGCCGCCAGCGGTTGGGAAAACACAACACGCCGGCGGTCAGGCGAAAGCCGCCGCCCTTTTCGGTGAGCACGCAGATGTCCTCGGCGACGGCGCGGCCTAGGGCTTCAAGGGACGTCGGTCCGCCCGCAGTTTGCGCAATCGCGTATCCACGACGGCGGAGTTCGTCCATCAGCTCGGCGACGGCAGCATCGGCTTCAGGCAACGCCGCAATGACCTCGGGGCCGTGGGCTTCGATCAGCTGCGCCCGCAGGCGCAGCAATGCGCCGTCGCCGGGCTGGGGCAGTAACCACGCCTCTGGCGGCAATGGCTCGAGCCCCATGCGGGCCGGGTAATAGGGCGACGCCGCGTCAGCGCTAACGTCAGCGCTCAAGGCGCATCCAGCGGGTGCGGTTGATGTCGGCGGCGTTGTCCTCGTAGCCCTTCACATAGGGTGCCACCAGGCTTTTGGAACTGAAAAAGCTCAAAGGGACGACGGCGTTGTCATCAAGCGCGGTCTGTTCCGCCTGGCCGAGGATCTGGGCTCGCTTCTCAAGGTCGAGGGTGGTGCGGCCCTCGTCGATAAGCTTGTCGTAGGCCGGGCTGCTGTAGCTGCCGTAATTGTAGGCGCCCGCGCGGGTCTCTAGCAGGAAGAGGAAGGTCTGGGGGTCGTTGAAGTCGGCACCCCAGCGCGCCTGGGCGGCTGTGAAATCCGACTGGCGCAGGGCGTCATAGTGGATCTTAGGTTCGTTCCCGATCAGCCGCACGATCATGCCGCATTCCTTCAGCATGGCCGCCTGGGCGACGACCGATCGCCGCGAGTCGATACTGATCATGTACAGGTATTCAAAGATGAACGGCTTATCGGCGGTGTAGCCGGCGTCGGCCAGCAGCCGCCAGGCCTCGGCGCGCCGCTGCTCCATCGACTGGGCGAAGAAATCCAGCCGCGCCGTGTTGTGATAGTTGTCGATGCCGGTGGGCACAAAAGAATAGGCAGGAATCTGGCCGTCTCGGAGCACCTTGTCGGTCAGCAGCGGACGGTCGAGGCACAGGGAGACGGCCTTGCGCAGGCGCGCATCCTTGAACGGGGCCTTGCGGACATTCAAAGCGATGTATTCGGTCCCCAGCATAGGCGCGATGCGGGCCTGGCCGGGCAAATTCTCCTGCAGCCAGGGATACTGGCTGATGGGAAAGCCGCGCGTGCCCAGATTGACGTCCAGTTCCTGGGCGCGGAAGCGGTTGAGGGCGGCTGTCTGGTCGTCAGTGGGGTAGTAGATGACCTCGTCGATGGCGACGTTGACGGCATCGTAAAAGAAGGGGTTCTTCAACGCCTTGACTTCCTCGTGCGCTTTCCAGTCCACCAGCTTGAAGGGGCCATTGGAAACCATGTTGCCCGGCTTGACCCAGGCATCGCCGTATTTCTTGACGACATGCTCGGGCAGCGGAAAGGACGTGTAATGGGTGAGCAGGCCCAACAAATAGGGCGTAGGTGCCTCGAGCGCGATCTCCAGCGTGCGGTCGTCGACGGCGCGTACGCCGACCTCCGTCACCGGCAGCTTGCTGCTGTTGACCGCCTCGGCATTCTTCACGACGTACTGGATGGAGGCGTATTGGGCGGCGGTCTTGGGATCGAGTAGGCGGCGGAAGCCAAAAACGAAGTCCGAAGCCTTCAAGGGCTCACCGTCCGACCACTTGAGGTTCGCCCGTAGCTTGAAGGTCCACAGGAGGCCATCAGGGCTCACAGTCCAGCTTTCGGCGGCCCCTGCGATGGGTTTGCCCTTAATGTTTTCTGTGGTCAGGCCAAGGAACAGATCGCCGATGATATTGTTTTCCCACGCGGCGCCGGACAGGTGGGGGTCGAGGGTAGAAGGCTCGGCCTGGTTGCCGCGGCGCAAGACCACGGGGTCTTTGGAATAGGCCGGTGGCCCGGCAACAGGCGCCAAAAGGCAGGCTGCCGAAAGTCCCAACAGACCGGCCGCGAAGCGCCGCCGTTTCAGTGCTGCGTTCATGGCTAAAGCCTACCTCGAAACGCTGCCGCCGGTCACGCGCGGGCGAGGCACGAGGCAGCGCCCGTCACACTAAAAAAATGCAACGCCCAGGCCATAGGTTTCGAAAATAGTGTATCTTGGCCGCAGATGACGGCCCTGGGACTTGAGGCCTTCGGTCGTGCTGAGGAAAGCCTTGTTAAACCACCTGTCTCGCCGCCGCCTGCTTGTATCCGCCGCCGTCCTCGGCGCTGCGGGCTTGCCGCGCCTGCTGCGCGCCAGTGAAGACGATCCCTTGCCCGCCACCCAGCGGCTGAATGGCTGGCTCGAAAGCCGCTACCAGTTCTGGCTGGGCCGCAGTCCTATGGAGCAGGCCTACCTCGGCCTCAAGAGCAATGCCGATAAATGGGACAACATCGGCGAAGCCCATCAACAGGACGATCACGACCGCGTCCAAAAAGAACTCGCCGACCTGCGGGAAAACTTTCACCCGGCAGGATTGACGCCCGCGGGCCAGCTCAATTACCGCCTCTATGAATACCGCTGCGAGACCTTGCTGCGCAGCTATCCCTGGCGCCGCCATCAGTACCCCGTCAATCAAGTGCAAGGCTGGCAGCAGGAAATTCCCACCTTCCTGATGAATATCCACAAAGTGGATACCGTCCAGGATGCGAACAATTATATCGCCCGGCTCAATGGCGTGGGGGCCCTGGTCGATCAGGTATTGGAGCAAATGCGTCTGGGCGAAGGTGCGGGCGTTCTGGCACCGAAGTTTGCCTATACCAACGTGCTCAGGGACTGCCGCAATCTTCTGACAGGCGCGCCTTTTGACGGTGCCGGCATGAGCCCGCTGTGGGCCGACATCACCGGCAAGATCGATGCGCTGGCGATCGACTCCGCCGTCAAGCAGATGCTGCGCGGCGAGGCGGTGCGCGCTCTGGTGACCGTCGTACGTCCGGCTTTCTACAAGCTCATCGCGCTGTGCGAGGAGCAGCAGCAGCGCGCTAGCACCGAAGACGGCGTATGGAGCCATCCCGACGGCGAGGCCTATTACGCCCACGTGTTGCGCGTACACACGACAACGGATATGTCCGCCGAAGAGATCCACACTTTTGGTTTGCGCGACGTCGCCCGTATCCACGACGAGATCCACGCGATCATGACCAAAGTCGGCTTCGCCGGCGACCTGGCGGATTTTTTCACCTTCGTCAAAAACGATCCCCAGTTCTATTACCCGCAGACAGCGGAAGGCAAAGCCGCCTATATCGCCCGATCAAAACAGATCGTTGCGCGCATGCGCGCGCGGCTTGACGAGGTGTTCGCGCACAAGCCGCGCGCCGAGCTTGTGGTAAAGGCGGTCGAGGACTTCCGTGAAGAATCTGCGACGGCGGCGTTCTACCAAAGCCCCGGCGCTTTCGACGGCCGGCCCGGCACCTACTACGTCAACACCTTCGATATGAAAGTCATGTCCAAATACGAAATGGAATCGCTCGCTTATCATGAAGCGATTCCCGGTCACCACATGCAGATCGCGCTGGCCCAGGAGCAGGGGGACCTGCCCCAGTTCCGCCGCTTCGGTGGTTACACCGCCTATGATGAAGGCTGGGGGCTCTACTGTGAACAGCTGGCCAAGGAGATGGGTTTCTACGAAGACCCCTATTCCGATTTCGGCCGGCTTTCATCGGAATTGTGGCGCGCCTGCCGGCTGGTGGTAGACACGGGCATCCATATGCCCAGCACGCGCTGGACGCGGGCTGATGTCATTGCTTACCTGACCGAGAACACACCCAACACCGCGACCGACATCACCAACTCCGCCGAACGTTATATCGTCGATCCCGGGCAGGCGACGGCCTACAAGATCGGCATGGCCAATATCCTGGAGCTGCGCGAGGCTGCGAAGACCAGACTGGCCGGCAAGTTCGATCTGCGTGAATTTCACGATGTGGTGCTGAGCAACGGCTCGGTGCCGCTGACCGTCCTGGCCGACATCGTCGATGACTGGGTCAAGGCGAAGCTGGCGTAGGCCGCAGCGCCATGTGGACATGCGCAATGCCGGCCTCTTCAAAAACCTCGCCTTCCACCGAGAATCCCAGCCGCGTGTAGAAGCCTTCGACCGCTAGCTGCGCATTCAGAATAACGGTGCCGCCGCCTAGACGCAGCAACAGCGCTCGCATGATGAATTTTCCGGCGCCGTGCCCGCGATGCGCCTTCAATACGGCGACGCGTTCGATCTTGAATATGCCGGGCCCGTAAGGCCGTACCCGGGCGCAGCCGATGGGATGGTCATCCGCGGTCAGCAAAAAATGTTCACACAGGCCGTCTTTGCCGTCCCATTCGTCGGCGGCGGAGACACCCTGCTCGTGGCAAAACACGACCTCGCGGATGTGCCGCGCGGCGGCCAGGGAGGTACTGTCGTCGGTGTGAAATCCTGAAAGCGCAAAAGTCATGCCGGGCCCTCCCGGCGGCTCTCGACTATTTGTCGAGCCACGCCGGTACCGGCAGGTCCTTGGAACGCAGGAAGGCCGGATTGAAGAGTTTGCTTTGATAGCGCGAGCCGGAGTCCGTGAGGAACGTGACGATCGTTTTCCCAGGTCCCAGCTTGTAGGCCAGGCGAATGGCGCCGGCGATATTGACGCCAGTGGAGCCGCCGACGCAGATGCCCTCGTCCTTCACCAGATCGAATACGATCGGCAGGGCTTCCTTGTCGTGGATCTGGAATTGGTCGTCGATGGGCGCGCCCTCGAGGTTGGCCGTGATGCGGCCCTGGCCAATGCCTTCGGTGATCGAGCTGCCTTCAGCTTTCAATTGACCGTGGGCGTAGAAGTTGAATAGCGCGGCCCCCATGGGGTCGGCGAGGGCGACGACGATATCCTTGCGCCTGGCCTTCAGCCCGATGCCCACCCCGGCCAGGGTGCCGCCGGTTCCCACCGCCGAAACGAAGCCGTCGATATGGCCGTTGATGTCGTTCCAGATTTCGGCGGCGGTTTCCCGCGCATGGCCGTCTCGGTTGGCCACGTTATCGAACTGATTGGCCCAAATGGCGCCGTTGGGCTCGGTACGGGCCAGCTCTTCGGCCAGCCGCTGGGAGAATTTCACATAATGATTGGGGTCTGCGGCCGCGACCGCCTTTACTTCGCGTAAGTCGGCGCCCAATAGGCGAAGGTAGTCCTTTTTTTCCTGGCTTTGGGTCTCGGGCACCACGATCACCGAGCGGTAGCCCTTGGCATTGCCGACAACCGTCAGGCCAATGCCGGTATTTCCGGCCGTTCCCTCGACGATCACCCCGCCAGGCTGCAAGCGGCCCTTGGCTTCGGCGTCCTCGATGATGAATTTTGCGGTGCGGTCTTTGATTGAACCGCCCGGATTGGCGTATTCGGCCTTGGCCAGGATGGTGCAGCCGGTCAGTTCGGAGGCTTTGCGCAATTTGATCAGCGGCGTGTGGCCGATGGAGGCGACAACATCCGGAAAAAGGCCGGCAGAGCTGTAATTGGCTGACATGGAGATGATTAGTGCCGTTAATTGCGGTTATGAAGGCCATTGAAACCGACCGCCGGGTCGCCAGAAAGCCGCATATGGGCGGTCCGGCGCTGGACGGGGGTCGGCAGAGAAAATGTTCCTCTGTTTTGTACCGTGGCCTAGCAGTCTAGTCTCCAATTCCTCCCTTTGCGAGGCCGCCAAACATGGCTTGATCGCCCCGTGAAAGATGCCGAAAATCCCCGCCGCCAACCGCCCCGGGGACACTCCCATGACCGCCGCGACCGCCGCGCCATTTACTTCGCGCTTTTATACGTCGCCGGACGGATTGAAGCTCCACTACCGCGACTATCCGGGTCCGCCGGATGCCCCCTTTACCGTGCTTTGCATTCCGGGTTTGACCCGCAACGCCCGGGATTTCGAAGAGCTGGCGCCGCATCTGGCCCAGAAATACCGCGTGCTGTGCGCCGAGTTGCGGGGCAGGGGCCTGTCCGAATACGCCAAGGATCCCGCGACCTATGTGCCGGCGGTTTACATGCGCGATATGGCAGCACTCATTAAGTCCGCCGGCCTGGCGCAGGTCGTCCTCATCGGGACCTCGCTCGGTGGGATTATTTCGATGATCTTGGGCGGGGTAATGCCCCAGCACCTGCTTGGCGTGATTTTGAACGACATCGGGCCCGAACTCGATCCGGCGGGGCTGGCCCGTATCGCCACCTACCTCGGCAAATCCAAGCCGATCAACAGCTGGGATGATGCCGCCGCCGCCGTCCAGTTCCTCGACGGCACGATCTATCCCGGCTACCAGCAGGCCGACTGGCTGAAAATGGCGCGCCGGCGTTTCATCCAGGCAGACGACGGCTCGTTCCGCGTTGACTACGACCTCAATATATCCAAACCCTTTGTCGGAAGCTCGGCGTCCGTCGATCTCTGGCCTTTTTTCCTACGCTTGAAACGCATCCCGGTGCTGGCCATCCGTGGCGGCACCTCGGATCTTCTGAGCGCCGAGGTGTTCGCGCGCATGAAACGCGAGGTGCCGCATCTGCAGCAGGCGGTCGTGCCCCAGCATGGCCATACACCTTACCTCGACGAGCCCGAAGCGGCTCAGGCCATTGACAGCTTCCTCGCCGGCCTTCCGTCCCGCCTCGGACCGCTGACGGTTCTCAGCCGCAGCCTCGGGGCCGCGGCCTTCCTGACCAAACTCAAGATCACCGGCGTCATCTGACGCCCTGTCCCAGCGGAAAATATTCCATGCGCAATGAAGCACTGCCCGACTTGCCGCGCCGTATCCTGATGGGCCCCGGTCCCTCGGACGTCCATCCCCGGGTGCTGGCCGCACTGGCGCGCCCGACCATCGGTCACCTGGACCCCGCCTTCGTCGCCCTGATGGACGATATCAAGGCGCTGCTGCGATACGCCTTCCGGACCGAGAATGATCTTACCATTGCCATCTCGGCGCCCGGTTCCGCGGGTATGGAGGCCTGCTTTGTTAACCTCATCGAGCCGGGCGATAGCGTCATCGTCTGCATCAACGGCGTCTTCGGCGGCCGTATGAAGGAAAACGTCGAGCGCTGCGGCGCCAAAGCCATTGTCGTCGAGGATCCATGGGGCGAGCCGGTTGATCCGGTAAAGGTCCAGGCGGCACTCAAGGCCAATCCCGGCGTCAAGGCCGTGGCTTTTGTTCATGCCGAGACATCGACCGGCGTGGCGTCGGATGCCGGCGCCATCTGCCGGCTTGCGCAGGCGGCTGGCGTGCTGTCCATCGTCGATACCGTAACGGGGCTGGCCGGAATCCCGGTGGAGGTCGATGCCTGGGGGGCCGATGCGGTGTATTCCGGAACGCAGAAGTGCCTGTCCTGTCCACCCGGCCTATCGCCGGTGACCTTCGGCCCCCGCGCCGTCGAAGCCCTCAAAAATCGCAAGACCAAGGTGCAAAGCTGGTTCCTGGATCTCTCGCTGGTAACGGCCTATTGGGGCGACAAGGGCGGCGGCAGCCGGACCTATCACCACACGGCGCCGGTTAACGCGCTTTATGGACTGCACGAAGCGCTGGTCATGCTCCGGGAAGAGGGGGTCGAGGCTTCGGTGAAGCGTCATGCCGCAATGCACGCGGCCTTGGTCGCGGGCTTCGAAGCCATGGGACTTTCCATGAAGGTGGACGCGGCGGTGCGCCTGCCGCAGCTGAATGTCGTCGAAATCCCGGCCAGCGTGGATGAAGCGGCGATCCGGCGTCAATTGCTGTCGCTGTATAACCTAGAAATCGGCGCGGGTCTTGGCGCCTGGGCCGGCAAAGTCTGGCGCATCGGTCTGATGGGGCAAAGCGCTTCGCCGACCCACGTTCTGACCTGTCTGGCCGCCATCGAATCTGCGCTTCAGGGCGCGGGGGCTGCCATCAATCTCGGCAAGGCCCAACCGGCGGCGCGCGCGGCATTGGGGTCGTAGAAAGCCGCTGTTTATCGGCCTATCTGCGGACAATGAAAAACCCGCCGAGCGTTGGCTCGGCGGGCTTCCCATCACAATCGGATATCGATCCGGTGCAAACTGTTCAGGGCGGTGCCCTTAAAGGCTAGGCCTTCCGTTCGCGCCGACTTCGTAACCGTTCTTGTGTGCTGTCCCTACTAAAAAAAGTAGTAGTTAGACTACTTCTTCTTTGCCTTCTTTTTGGCTTTCTTCTTGGCAACTTTCTTCTTCGCTTTTTTCTTGGCAGCCATGTTCAAATCCCCTGTTCAAGTGGAGTTGGGTTAAGTCCGGATGCTTCGAAACATAAAAAACCGAACACCACGTTCGGTGTGAAACATCCAAACGCTGATGAGATAAACGCACTTGACGAAAATTCACAAGTGATTTTGTAACGGCGCCGAATTTTTTTCTTGATTTCTCTTTGAAGTCGACTCCCGCTCGGCACGAATGCGCCGCCGCCGCGCAGAAAATTTACCAAAAAATAACTACAGGCCTCGCGTCCGATCACGGCGCGACGCGCACGCACGCATGCGCCGCACGAGACATCTCAACGCGCCGCCGCGTGCGCGCCACACACGGGGTGATGCGCATCTCGCACGCACGCGCGGGCGCCGGCATGCGATAAAATGAGATTGCCGCGCAGCGAGGTGCGTTCGCGCGGAAGTTCAATAATTCCGCGCCTTGCCGCTTATTTTTATTTTCCGCGCACGAATTTTTGAATCGGCGGCCATGCGGCGCGGCAGGCTAGCGTCAGTCTGCATCCACTGCGCCGTTTTTTTACGTCAACGGCAGCCGCGAACGGCCGCGCGCGTGCGGAAATTGTCGTCGGCTGATGATGCCGGCGGCGTGCAATGCCGGCGGCGATGGCGGCCGATGACGGGGACGGGCGGCCTTCACGCCGCGGCGGCGGCTTCACCGAAAAAAAAAGCACGAGGGGTGCGCGTCCGGCGTCAGGGGGCGGGCGCTGCCGGCTAAAAGAGGGGGTGATGCGTGAAAATCTCGACTCGGAGTCGCGTTGCGTCAGCCGATTTCACCGTTGGCCGACATCACGATGGCGATGGGGCGTGTCTTGGGGAACTGCGCGAGCACGATCATCGTGATCACCATCAGCGGTACGCTGAGGATCATGCCGGTGATCCCCCAGATTGCCCCCCACGTCGATAGCGAGAGGATCATGACCACGGGACTGAGGTTAAGGGTTTTGCCCGTCACCTGCGGCTCGATAACGTTTTCCACAAAGGCTTGCACGCCGACCAGACAACCCAAGACCAGCGCCGCCGATACCCAGGATCCGAACTGTAGCAGTGCGATCACTGTCGGGAAGGTCATGGCCAAAGGCGAGCCGATGTATGGGATGAAGTTCAGCACAAAGACCAGGAGCGCCCAGAAACCAGCAAAGTCGACGCCGAACAGCCGCAGGATGATGTAGCTCAGGATACTATTCGTCAGGCTGATGCCGGTCTTGATCAGGACGTAGGTTTCAATCTTGCGGCCCATGGCGCCCAGCGTCGAGCGCACGGCCCGTTCCCGGCCAGGCCCGGTGAAAATCAGGCTTATCTTGCGGTCGAACATGCGTATTTCGAGCAGCAGGAAGGCGACGTAGGCAAAGACCTGGAAAGTATTGGCGGCGATCGACTGAAACCCGGCGGCGGCCCGTCCGACGAGGGAGCTGACATTGATTTCCTGCGCCAGGGTTGCGAACGTCGGGGTGCGTTTCAGCTTCAGGACCTTGGCGATATACGCCATGCCCTCGGTAAATAGGGCTTGTAGGCGCTCTTGATAGTCGGGTGCGGCGGCAACCACCGCCTGGATGTTGCCGGCGGCAATCTGCACTGCCACGGCAATGACCATCAGCAGGATGATAATGGCGGCCGCCAGGCCGAGCCAAGGGGGCGGGCGCCGCTTGCCAATCTTGATGCGCTCGATACGGTGTCCGAGGGCCGCTATCAGGTAGGCGATAAAGGTCGCGAGGACCAAAGGCATCAGAATGGATTCGCCCACGACCAGAAGATAAATCGTCAAGGCGACAATGCCGAGGGCGGCAGCCAGGGTGACGACGCCGGAATTGTGGGACGATGCGCTCATGCTGACCGTGCAGGGCTAACCAAAGGGGATCTAAAAGAGAAAGCGATAGCTGATCTGGCTTTGCGTTTCTTGGGCGCGCGCCGGCAGAGCCATGAAGGTGCGTTCCGGCCTCAAACTATTAACGTAAAGCAGCTCGAACGTCAGCCGCTGATGCGGCGAGGGCCGGAAGACGTAAGCCGCCGTCAGCGCCATGCCGTGCTCGTTGTTATTGTCGGGGAAGATGTCCCGATCGGTGGTCTTGAAATACTCGGCCCTGAGGCTGATGCGGTTGCGGTCCCAATCCTTGCTGACGAGCCCGAAGGCCGACCAGTAGGCCGTATAAACGATGGGCCCCACCGGCTTGGGGATGGTGATGACCGTCGTTGTGCCCTGCATGAATTGCGCGATCACGTCGATATCGTTCGCAAGCTGGTTTTTGTAACTGACGCTGAGGAATTTTGTCCGCCAAGCCCATTGGCCCTTCTCAAAGCCGTGGTCGTTGGCGCGGTTGTCGTACCAGAGCACCGAAAGTTTGCCGAAGTCGGCGTGCTCGGCGCTCAGCGCGGCGTAAAATCCGGCGCGTTGGTCGACCTCATGGAAGGGTTTCTCGGTCGACGCCTGCGTTGCCAGCTTGCCGGTCGGCCTAATGATGCGGATGGGCGCCAGTTGTAGGCGATCCAGTAGACCCGTTTCGCGATCATTGAACGACCAGCCGCGCCAGGCCAGCAGCGTGCCGGCAGGATCGTTGGCCATGTAGACCGCGCCGGTCAGGTCGAGTTCCAGGTCCTCGGTGCGGCGGAAGATGGTGGCTTCGCCGCCGATAGTCTTTAGCTCCTCGCCGACCCAGCTGTTTATGGCCGATGACGTGACCGTGTAGGGGCTGGTCCAGGCCAAGCCGCTGTTCTCGGCGGAAATGGGCGGGAAGAAGGCGCCGGCTTTGGCGCGGAAGCCGACTTCCCCCGCGGGCGCCGGCTTGTATTGTAAAAACGCCTCGGTGATGTCGACGGTCTGGCGCTGTTCGGCGGCGGCGGTAAGCACAACGGTGCCCGTCCAGTCGAAGCCGAACTTGGGCTGCAGCACCACAGCGCCCTCGGCGCGGGCCAGAACGTCGCGGCCGCCGCTGGCGCCGCCTCCGTAGCGGACCTTTCCCAGGCCGGCGTTTTCCCAACTCTGCGTGGTGCTGGTCATGATGACGCGGCCCTCGCCGTAGCCGCTGACGTCGAGGCTGAAGGACCCGGCGGACAGGACGTCGTCCAGGGCCCGGGCAGCCGTCATCTGCGCCATCAGCGCGATGGGCAACAAGATCGTCTTAGCGGCAAGGTGGCGACTCATGACGGCACGCTCATCGCCGCCCGCCCATGGTACTCACGTCCATGGTTATCCCCCAGTAGCGGCGACAACTCCGGTAATACCCCGGCCGCCAAAGTGCGGCGACCAGCGCGACGTTGTGAAAAAGATCTCAAAGTCCTCGGCTGATAGCGGCCGGCTAATGAAATAGCCCTGGCCCGTATCGCAGGTCAGATTTTGCAGGATATCGAGCGATGCGCGGTCTTCGACGCCCTCGGCGGTGACACGCAGGCCCAGGTTATGGCCGAGCTCGATGGTCGATTTAACCAGTATCTGATCGCCACGGCTGTCCGAAAGCTTCAGCACGAAGGATTTGTCGATTTTGATTTCCTGGACCGGCAGGCTCTTGAGATAGGCCAGCGACGAATGCCCGATGCCATAGTCATCGATCGACAGGGTAAGCCCCATGCCGCTCAGGGTTTTCAAGACCTCCTGCGCCTGGACCGGGTTTTCCATGATCGCGCTTTCGGTGATCTCCAGGATGATGCGCCCCGGGCTTACGTCGTAGGCGGTCAACAGATTGGAAATCTCGGCCGGCAGATGGCGATTTCCAAGATCATGGGCCGATAGGTTGACGGCGATCTTGACGTTGATGCCCTTGTCGGCCCATTGGCGCGATTGTTTGACCGCGGGCGCGAGGGCCCAGGCCGTAAGCTTGCGGATATTGCCGGTTTGTTCGGCCAGGGGAATGAACTGATCGGGCGGCATGAAGCCGCGCTCGGGGTGCATCCACCGGATTAGCGCCTCCACGGTGGTGACGGTTTCGGTGGACAGATCGACTTTCGGCTGGAAGTAGAAGGTGAACTGGCCCTTATCCAGCCCCTCGCGCAGTTCACCCATCATCGACAGGCGTTCCGGACGGTGCGGGTCAAGCTGCGGATCGTAGACGGCGTAGGAGCGGCCCTGCTGCTTGGCTTCATAAATCGCGGTATCGGCGTGTTGCATCAGCGTGCGGGCGGTTGCGCCGTGTTCCGGAAAGCGCGCTTCGCCGATGGTCGCCGTGACGTCGATGTTGAAGCCAGCGACGCTGACGGCTTTATCGAAAACACCCATGACCCGCTCGATCACCAGGCTGACTGCAACGCTGTCGTTGGTGTCGAGCGCCAAGGCAAAGATGTTGCTGGCATGGCGGGCCACGGCGTTGGGCTGCGGCACGATCTGGCGCAGCGTCTTGCCGATCTTGCGAATCAGTTGGTCGCCGGTGTCGTGGCCCAGGGTATTGATCAACTCCGAGAAGCGGCCGATCTGCAGGAGGATCACACTGAAGACCTGGCGCGCTTCCTGGTGGGCAATTATGAGATCAGCGACATGACCCTCAAAGGACATGCGGTTGGGCAAACCGGAGAGTGAATCATGGCGGGCCTGGAAGGCGATGCGGTCCTCGCGCTCGGCGATACCGGTCATCATCTGGTTGAAGGTGTCCGACAGCCGTCCAATCTCGTCGTGCTGCACCACCGGGATTTTTTCGCCGTAGCGCCCGGCCTGAATACGCCGGGCCGCTGCATCGAGGTTGCGGATCGGCTTGGTGACGCTGCGCGCGATGAAAACGGCGCCTGCCAGCGAAACAATCAGTGCAGCACCCGCCAAGCTGATCAGCAGCAGAAAGAGCGGCCGGTAGGGCTGCAGCGCCACATCCAGCGAATATTGCAGGGCGATATGGACCTGGGAGGTGTCCTTAGGGCCCACCAGTTCCTTGACGAGCGTCACATAATCGCTGCCTTCCATGGGGATTGCCCTGGGGCCGGCCGCGAACTGGGGAAGATTTTTAAACTCCGGCAGCAGCACGTCCTTCAAGTGTGGCGGCAAGGTCGACGCCGGCGCGTTCCAGTTGCCATTGTCGTCTTGATAGGCAAACGTGATTTCGACGGGTACCGTGGTCACGCGCTGCAGCTCGGAGACTAATTCGTTGCCGCTTTCAAGCCCGACGACGATCCAGGCAATTGGAACCGGCGCCAGCACCGGCACGATCACCAGTTCGTAGATTTTACCGTCCAACACAGTGGTGGCGGTGGCGCGGCCTTTGTCTTCGGCGGTCTCGATCATATCGGTGAAGCGGAATGGCTTTTCCGCGCCGGGTGCTGCGTGTTCGGGATCGGCGGTGTCCGCGAGCACGGAGGATTCCAAGGAAATCAGCAGCACACGGTCGGCGTTGATACGCCCTTCGAGATTATGCAGCGCCGACAGAATGGTCGCCTTGTCGTCCGTGGCCACGGCTTGGCGGAAGGCGAAATCCGACGCCAGCAGCGTCGATCCGCCGGCCAATGCGTCAGCCGTCTCGGCCAGGCGGCGATTGAAGATATCGTTGGTGGCGCTGAGCTGGACGCGGGCCTGTTCGAAAATATTACGCTGGATCGCATTCTGGACGAGCAAGAACGTGACTGCGCCGACGACAACAAACAGCATCCCAAAAAACAGGATCAGACGCGCTTGAAAATGTCGAAAGCTGCTAAACACGCTTCTTCGCCTCGCAAAAGCTGCGTTCAATAGTCGTTTTCGTCGACCGCCCCGGGTTTGCGTTGGGTCCGATTACGTTTCAGCTCGATCTTCACTGTGACATCGACGGTGTCGTTGGCGCCGATTTGCACGGTGCCGGCATCACCTTGCCCGGCTTTTTCGTTGGGGTGCCACACTTTCACCGTATAGCTGCCAGCGGGAAGTTGGCCGATTTTGGTTTCGCCGTTTGGTTCGGTGGAGGCGAAGTATGGCGTGCCGACGACGTAGATGTAGGCGAGCATATTGTCGTGGATGTTGCACCCCAGCGGCACGACGCCTTCCTTGTCGAAGGTGGCCGTGCCCACGACCGAGCTGCCGTACAGCTTGAGCTCAAAGGTTTTTGCGGGCGAAAACGAATAGACCTGGTGGCGGAAGGGATCGCGGTTGGGAAATTCGACCGTCGTGCCCAACTGCACGGGCAGGATAAACGGCATGAACTGCTTGCCTTCCTGCACCATCATTGCTTTTGCCCCGGCTTTGACGGCGATTGCCCCTTGGCCTACGGGCATGGCGGTGACGACCGCGGCCGGCAAGGGCGTGCCGTCGGATGTCGTGACGTGCGCGTTCAGCGTCCCGGCCTGGCTGGAGGCCGCAAACACCAGACATGCCGCAGCGATTGACGCGCGCACCGAATAAGCTTTGGCGGTACCCAAGCCTCGTGTCCCCCTATTGATTTCCCTACTATTATTGCCGCAGCGCGGGGTAAAGGCCAGAGCCGAAGGGTCGCTTGCGGGGGCTCCTTTTGGGAAATTTCTGTTTTTTGGTAAAGGTTTGGGCGATTTTTGTGTGGTCCGTGGCGGCCCCTGAGCCGCCAGCTCGGGTGCTACGGGCGGGCTGCGCCGCCGCCGCCCCGGCTTAAGAGGCCGAAGCCGGCGTTTTTCCGCCGATTTGCTTGTATTCCAAGGGACCTTTGACAGCCTTGATCTTGGGCGTCCACTCCAGCTTGAACAGCAATGACTCCGCCTGGCTGCCCTTGAGCTTGCGGCGGCCGATTTCCTGGAACCGGAAGGCGGGACCGACGCTGCGGGACTTGGCTTCTTCGCTGCAAAAGATCTGGCCATCGCCGGCGGCTGCGCAAACGCCGTTCAGAACCGACAAGGCCGGCCCGTAATATTCGCCTTCCTCGTAGCTGGCTTCGCCGGTGTGAATACCCAGGCGCATGACCAGCGGCGCATCGGGATTGTCCTTGGCGTAGGCTGAGCCCTCTTGCTGGATCTCGATGGCGGCGCGGGCAGCCGCCGCGGCGTCGGGGAAGGTCAGCAGCATGCCGTCGCCGGTATGCTTGACCTCGGTGCCGCGGAAATTCTTGGTCGCGGCGCGAACCGCGGCATTGTGCGCCCGCACCACGCGCTGAGCCGCCGAATTGCCCAGCTTGCTGGTGAGCGCCGTGGAGCCGACGATATCGGTCAGCAGGAAGGTGACTTTCTTTATTTCGGCGCCGCGCACATTCGGATCGGCCCACTGCTGGATTAAGTCCGGCAATGTCGGCAGCGGTGCATTCTCGATGCCGTCCAGCGCTGCATTCATGGCGGCCTTGCCGGCGTCGATCAACTGACGAAAGCGCGGCCTTTGCGCGGAAACATCCAGTCTTTGCGCAAATGCTTCGGCCACGGCGACATTCGTGCCTGAATGTTCGAGCGCCTTGCGCAACAAATCCAGGCGAATGTTGTCTGAATAGCTGCCGCGCTCGCTCAAGGCCGTCGCCGCGCCGCCCAGGTACAAGTTCATCCCGACGCGCTCAAAGGCCTGAATCTGAGGCCGTGTTGCCAAGAGCGCGGCGACGCATTTATCGGCGAAGGCGGCAAGCTGCACACGTTCTTTTTCGAGCAGGGAGTCCATGACCGCGGTCGCGCTGTCGACCAGGCTCTCTTGCACCGGCGGGGCAGGGGCGGCCTCTGCAGGTGTGGCGTTGATCTGAAATGACGTCTGTTCGCCCTGGTCGGCGTTGGTTTCCATACGTTGCGCCGGGGCAGCAGGGGGGGGGCATGTGTGGGCGCGGGGGCGACGCCTTCGGCGGCCGGCGTATCAGCCTCTGCTTCAGTGGCCGCCGGCGGAGCGAGTGGCGGTGGTGCCCACTCGCCGCGCGGTGCCGGATCGCGGTTGCCGTAGAGCAAAACGTCGATGGCGCGCTTCTGGGATTCCTGACTTTTGGCGCGCCAAAGAATCCATTCCATCGGGATATAGATTTTGACCAACGTCAGTCCCGCCGTGAGAACTGTGGCGGCGAAGGTGAACATCAGCAGCATGTTGAAAGAGTTGCCGGGGGCCGCACCCGACTCACGGAACGACCACAACATCGTCGCCATCAGCACCGTGACGATCGCCCCGATGCCGAGGGCATTGATGCAGACCATGATGATGCGCGACGTAATGTCGGTTTCTTGCGAGGGGCCTTTAATCTCGGCCGGCGGCTGGCCGTAGTGCCCGATGACGCGGGTCGTGAGGCGTTCCGCCTCGGGCTCCAGGCGTTCTTCGAGGACCTGGGCGGCGCGGCCGGTTTCAGCTTCAAAGGCGCGCGCGGTTTCGAGGGCCCGGTTCTGCTCGCCCTCACTTAGCCGGGCATGCAGAGTCCATCGCCCCAACTTGACGACGTACACCTCGTAATAGGTGATCGCCTTCATTGATACCCAACCACTCAAGCACGCCCGCACCGCCACGGGGCGCGGGCCATTTTTCTCAGGCGCCCGATTGCCCGGGTGCGTGCTTTTTGCAGTGTAACACCACGGCCTTGGTGAGCGCAAAGACCGCGACGGTCTCCGGCCACCTAGCGCCTTAACGATAAGTTGGGAAAGAGCCCGGGCTGTTCTACGCCCGGGTCTACGCTCAGGTCATTTTGGCGGAGGTCATGCCGTTCTTGAGCAGCAGGATGTCCCAGTTGTTCATCGACTGCAGCAGGAAGTAGACGGCGTGCAGGTAACCGATCTTGCGCCATTCCAGGACCGTGGCGTCGGGCAGGGCCTTGAACTTCTCTTCATCGATGCGCTTGAACGAGCCCAGCGTCACGCGCTGGCCCGGGGTCGGTTCGATTTCCAGCGTGCAATCGATGACGATGTCGGTCTTCTTCAGCGCTTCGGACAAGTCGCGCGTGAACAGGAATGCGCCGTGGAACTGGTTGCACAGGTCGAGGGCCTGTGTAATTGCGTCGGTCTGCGTGCCGTCGGCGTTGAAGAGCGGGCGCGCATCAGGCTTGTCGGACTGCGCCGATGAGTCGATGCCGAGCGTCAGCGGATCGTCGGGCGCGCCGCCCAGAAGGATGAACGGATGGCGGCGGATATAAGCCGGCACATAGTAGCCCTGTTCCCAGGTGCCATCGGCCTTCAAGAAGAGATTCTGCTCAGGCTGCACGCCAAGGGCCGCGGTCGGAACCAGATCGTCACCCAGCAGCAGGATCGGATAGTGGCGCGCGGCGAGCGTGAACTCGGGCACGGTGATCGGGATGGTGTTCGACTTTGCCGAAAAGCCATATTCGCCTTCGGGCCGGATCTTGAAACCCTTGTGCAGCGAGGTCGAGAGCGGCTCGATGGAGGAATAGAACAGCGGTGCGACGCTCTGGGGCTGAATCTGGGTGGCTGAAGTATCGGTCACGGCGGTCTCATCCTTCGGTTAGGCGGCGAGGCCGGTGCAGACCCCCTGAATGGCCAGCGAGAATAGTGCTGGGCCCGACAAACGCAAGGCGCGTTTTAAAGCCAAATGTGGCCCCCAAAAATCATAAAAATATTATTACTTTACAATGATTTAAACGCCACCACGATCGGCTAGCTTGGCGGCCGTGCGGGCCGCCAGACTGGCCCCATAGTACCGCCAAAGCAGCAGCGAAACGCTCGAGCGGTAAGGCCGCCAGCCCTCGCCGAAGCCGAGCAGCTCCTTGGCACTGGGCCTTGCCTCGAGCTCGTGCAGCATTTGCACGGCAATCTGCAGCGCCAGATCGCCCACCGGCCATACGTCGGGCCGGCCCATGCCGAACATCAGGTAGATGTCGGCGGTCCATGTGCCGATACCCTTGAACGCGGTCAGTGTTGCACGCACGTCGTCGTCGCTGGCCTTGCCTAGGTCCTTGAAGTCGAGCGTGCCGGCATCGACGGCTTCGGCGAGGCCAAGGCTGTAGCGCGCCTTCTGGCCGCTGAAGCCGCTGGCGCGCATGCCATCCTCGCCCAGCTTCAACAGACGCTGGGCGGTCACGGTGCCGCCCGCATTGCGTTTGAGCTTGGCCCAGATGGCCGCACCAGCCGCTGTCGAGACCTGTTGATTGCCGATGATGCGGATCAAGGTGGCGAAGCCGGGGCCGATTACGCGCGACTCGGGCAGGCCGGCAAACTTGATGGCATGGGAAATGCGTTTGTCGCGCCGCCGCACGAGGCCGAGGTGCCGTTTGATTTCGTCGGCGGAATTGACCATGGCTTGCTACTTGGCAGGCCGGCTGAACACCCAGGTGTCAGCGGTGGAAGTCCGCGGATCAAAGGTATAGCCATCGACATCGAAGGCTTTGATCTGATCCGGTGCGGTCAAGCGGTGCTGCACGATATAGCGCGCCATCATGCCGCGGGCTTTTTTGGCCAGGAAGCTCACGATCGAGGCCTTGCCGCCTTTGACTTCCTTGAACGCCGCGGTAATCACCGGCGCAGTCAGGGCCTTGGCATTCACCGCGCTCCAGTATTCGGCGGAGGCGAGGTTGATGAGGGTGATGTCCTTTGCGGCCGCCGTGAGGGCATTGATGTGGGCCGTCAGATTTTCGCGCCAGAAGGCGTAAAGGTCCTTGCCGCGGACGTTCTTGAGGCTTGATCCCATTTCCAGCCGGTAGGGCTGGATGGCATCGAGCGAACGCAGCAATCCATAGAGTCCGGAAATGATTCCGACATGCTTTTGCGCGAAGGCGATGTCGTCCTTGCTCAGCGACTTGGCGTCAAAGCCCAAGTATACGTCGCCGGCAAAGGCGTAAATGGCCGCTTTGGTGTCGCGTGCGTTGGCGGGGTCGAAGCTCTGGAAGCGCTGGTAGTTCAAATCCGCCAATTTCGGGCTGATGTCCATCAGGCGCGCGAGCTGCGCGCGCGAAAGCTCCTTGGCGCGCGACGCCATGAGGGCAGTGTCTTGCAACAAGGCCGGCGTCGTCGCGGTGACGAAATCGGGCGCGGGGTTGAAGTCGAGCTTCTTGGCCGGGGAGAGCAGGGCAAACAACATCAGACGCCATCATAAATGGGAGTGGAAGCGTCTCTATAACACGGGGGGTGTTTAGGAGGCGCCGCCGTCTTTGCCACGCGGGCCCGAAGGATCTGGCGCCGCGGGTTCCGGCTCCGGCTCCGACTCGGGCTCCTTGACCGCCTGCGCCGCCTTGAGGTCGTTGAGCAGTTTTTCCGCAACGGTGTTGGTGGTGGCGTAGCGCTCGTTCACGCGGCTCAGGTTGTTGATCAGCGCTTTTACGAACGGATCGCAGGCCGCGATCTTTTGCTGGATAGTAATCTTTGAGATGCGCACTACGACACAGGGCTCCAGCGCGATCATGGTGGCGCTGCGTCGTTCGCCGGTGATCGCCGCCATTTCGCCGAACATGGCGCCTTTTTCCAGCACAGCCAGACGCACGGCCTTGCCGCCGGTGGTCTTAAAGACGCCGACGCGGCCCGATTCCAGAACGAAGGCATCGGTGCCATCGTGACCTTCGCGAAAGATCACCTTGTCCTTTTCATAGGGCACGCGCTTGAGGAGTTCGCCATGCTTGGTACGCATGTTTGCGGACGAATCCGGCTCGTGCATGGACGCGCTGCCGAAGTTGGTCATGGCGCCCTCGGCGCGACAAATCGCGGTCGCTCGCTGAATTGACGGACGGTCATCACACATCCCCGGAACACATACTTGGGCATTATAGACTCTCCCCGCGGGGAAATTTGAGTCTATTTGCGCCGGCTGGCTACCGGAAATACCAGCGTTTGCTTGAGCTTGAGGCCGGTTTACTAGGGATCGTGCTGGTTTTGGACCAACTGCCAGCCGCCGTCGGGCGTTTTACAGGCGGTGCCATAGGCCTCTTGGGATCTGCCGTCGATCAGCACGTTCTGGCGGAACTCACGGCAATAGCGCTGCCCGGCCCAGCCGTCGCGGGTGGTCGTCACCTCGCCGCTGGCCTGTCTGGAATTCCAGGCGATCGGCTCGCCGATTGGCGCCGCGAGGGCGCGTTCGTAAGCGGTGAGGTAGAGGTTGCGGTCCTCGGTGCTCATGGCGTCGCCGACATAGGCCGGGAAAAGACCCAAGGTGACGATTGGACCGTGCTAGGGCCGATAGGCTGCGCGCGGATAGGCGGCGGGGGCGTAATAGCCGTAATAGCGCGGCTCATAGTAGGGGCCGTAATAGGCCGGGGCATAACCATAGGCGCCGTAAAAGCCGCCGCGGTTGTAATAGCCGCCGCCGTAATAGCCCAACGGCACGCCGATCGAGAGCGAGAAACTGCTGTGGCTGTGGCCGCCGCGGGCTTCGGCCCGCGGGGCCAGCGCGAAACTCGCGCCGGACAGGAGCGTTAATCCAAGGAGTGCAGAACGGAGAACGTGACGCATGATCAGCCTCGATAAAAGTGAACGCATGGAGGCAAATAGTAAGGCACGGACCGGCGCAAATTATGGCGAGGATGGCCTGATTTATATCCATGAACGGCCTGACAGCCTTGTAATGGCGCAGCAACACTTGGGTAATACGTGCTGGCGCAACCCTAGTGCGAACGGCAGAGATGGCCGTTGATACCCGCTTTTTCCGCCATCGATCCCCCTACCCAATTTTTTCATCAGGATTTCAATAGGTTCGGTATAATGAACGCAAGTATGACAGAAGTGCGGAGTTCCGGACGGAGCGATACCGCCGACCTCCTGGCGCAAAAACGGGCGCAACAAACGGATAGCGCGATGCGGGTTTTGGTCATCGAGGACGATAAGGACGCCGCGGATTACCTGGTGAAGGGGCTGCGCGAGAGCGGCTACACCGTCGATCACGCCGCCGATGGCCGCGACGGCCTGTTCCTGGCCCTATCCGAGCCTTATGACGTAATGGTGGTCGATCGCATGCTGCCGGGCCCGGACGGCCTGTCGATCGTTGAATCGGTGCGCAAGGCGGCAATCCCGACGCCCGTTTTATTCCTCAGCGCCCTCGGCGAAGTTGAAGACCGCGTCGCCGGCCTGAAGGCGGGCGGCGATGATTATCTCGCCAAACCCTTTGCCTTCTCCGAACTGCTCGCGCGCATCGAGGCCTTGCTGCGCCGCTCGGGTGCCGTGCCCGAGAACACCTTCCTCAAGGTCGGCGACCTCGAGATGGACCTGCTCGCGCGCAAAGTCACGCGCCAGGGCAAACGAGTCTATCTGCATCCGCGTGAATTCCGCCTGCTGGAGTATTTAATGCGCCACGCCGGTCAGGTAGTGACTCGCACCATGCTGCTGGAAAACGTCTGGGAATATCACTTCGATCCGCAGACCAATGTCATCGACGTGCATATCAGCCGTCTGCGCCAGAAGATCGACAAACCGTTCGACAAGCCCATCCTGCAAACCGTGCGCGGTGCAGGGTACAAGCTTGATCCGGCGACCTAGCGCGTAGGTCGGACGGATATGCGCCCGCGCACCGCACTAACGTTGAAGGCATGAAGCGGCTCGCCGGCATCCTCAGCTCCATCACGTTCAAACTGGCGCTGATCTACACCCTGATCTTCGGGGTGTCGGTCGGCGTGCTGTTTTATTTCGTCTACTTCTCGACGACGGGCTTCGTCGTCCAGCAGAAGGAAGCCGCCATCGAGGCCGACGTCACCGGTTTCCAGGAGACCTTTGAACGCTCAGGTGTGACCGGCCTTATCATCGCTGTGAATAGGCGCGCGAGTCCCGGCACCAACCGCGATGGGATCTACCTGCTGGTGGACTCGGTCGGCAATACGCTGGCTGGCAATCTGCGCAGCTGGCCGCGCAACGCCGTCGCCGACGACCTATGGGTCAACTTCACCATCAACGACCTGCGCCGCGCCGAAGCGGAAACCGCCGACGTGCGCGCCAAGCAATATGTCGTTCAAGGCGGCCAGCAGAATTACATGCTACTGGTGGGGCGCGACGTTCGCGACGCACGTGAATTTCGTAGTCGCCTGCTGGATTCCCTCAACGTCGGGCTGGCGATCACGCTGGCGCTCGGCGTATTCGGCGGGCTGATCTTCAGCAGCACAATCATGCGGCGCATTGCCGCCATCACCCGCACCTGCCGCAGGATCATGTCGGGCGACCTCAGCCAGCGCGTGGCGGTCTCGCGCCAGAACGATGAACTCGGCCAGCTCTCGCTCAGCATCAACGCCATGCTGGATCAGATCGAGCGCCTGATGAACGGCATGCGCCAAGTGTCCGACAACGTCGCCCACGATCTGCGCACACCTTTGACCCGGCTGCGCAGCCGACTGGAAAGCGCCTTGCGCCATATGGACAATCCGGCCGAGCGCGAAACCATCGAAGGTGCCATCGCCGACGCCGACAGCTTGCTCGCGACCTTCGCCGCACTCCTGCGCATTGCCCGGGCCGAGGCCGGCTCGCAACGCAATTTTGTCGACATCAATCTCAATGCCCTCGCCGAAGAAGTTGTCGATCTCTACGGCCCGCTGGCCGAAGAGAAGGGCCTGGAGTTCGTCACCCAGTTCGACGAAGGCCTGACCGCTCGCGGCGATCCCAACCTTATCGCCCAGGCCTTGGCCAACCTGATCGACAACGCCGTAAAGTATACGCAGAAAGGTGCCGTTACCGTTGCCCTATCGCAGATCGAGGGGCGTCCGGCCTTCGTCGTCGCCGATACCGGTCCCGGCGTGCCGGAAGCCTACCGCGGCAAAGTGCTCGAGCGCCTGTTCCGCCTGGAGCAAAGCCGCACATCGCCCGGCAGCGGATTGGGTTTGAGTCTTGTGGCGGCGGTTGCGAAGTCGCACGGGCTGGATCTCAGGCTCGAGGACAATATGCCGGGCTTGCGTGTGGTGCTGCGGTTCCCGGCGCACCTGGCCACCGTCGGCGAAGGCAAGGGTGACGCAAAGGCACCGAAACCCCAGGCTAAGCCTCGTCCAGAGGCGGCTTCCGAAACCAAACCGCCTGCTGACGCCCAGGCGGCTTGATCTCCGACCGGTGATTTGTTGGGCTACGCTGGCAAATAGTGTTTTTGCCGCGGGCCGTCATGCTTTAGCTTTCCGCGTTCCATGACCGCCTCGCCCGTCGACGCCTTTTCCGCCATCCGCAATCCGGTTGTCCGCGCCATTGCTCTCGCGCGCGTCTCGGGCGTGATCGGCACCCAGATCATCAACGTCGCCGTCGGCTGGCAGCTGTACGAGCGCACCGGCAGCGCGCTGTCGCTGGGCCTCGTTGGCCTGTTCGAATTGGCGCCTGTCCTTTTCCTGATGATTCCGGCGGGTAATGCCGCCGACCGTTTTGCCCGGCGCAATATCGCCATGGCGGCACAGTCCGTTGCTGCGATCGCCGCCTTCGGCCTAACCGCGGTGGCCTGGCTAGGGGCGCCGGTGGCGCTGATCTACGCCATGCTGGTGCTGGTGGGGGCTGCACGCGCCTTCGCATCGCCGGCCGTCGGTACGATCATGCCGCAGCTGTTGAAGCCGGATCAGTTCGTCAATGCAAACGCCTGGCTGTCGTCGGCCTTTCAATTTGCCTCGATCTCGGGCCCGGCCATCGGCGGACTCATCATCGCCTGGACGGGCGGTGCCACGGCGGCCTATTTCGTGGGCGGCGTCTGCCAGGTCATCTTTGTCATCTCCTTCTCCACGCTGCCCGCCATCAGGCCGCCGGAAGCCACCGAAAAGCGCAAATTCAGCGATGTCTTCGCAGGCTTCGGCTTTATCCGCCGCTCGCCCGTGTTCCTCGCGGCCATCACCCTCGACATGTTCGGCGTGCTGTTGGGCGGGGCGGTGGTGCTGCTGCCGGTCTTCGCCAAGGACATTCTGCAGGTCGGGCCCGAAGGGCTCGGCTGGCTGCGGGCGGCGCCGTCAGCCGGCAGCTTGGTGATGTTGATGATCGTCACGCGCCTGAGGCCCATGCAGCGGCCGGGCCGCGTGTTGCTTCTGGTGGTGATCGGCTTCGGCCTGGCGACGGTCGGCTTCGGGCTGTCGACCAACTTCTTCCTCTCGATGTTCTGCCTGTTCCTCACCGGCGTATTTGATTCCGTCAGCGTGATCGTGCGGCTGACGTTGGAGCAGGTGATCGTTCCGGACCGCCTGCGCGGACGGGTCTCGGCGATCAACTACGTCTTCATCGGCTTCTCGAACGAGTTTGGGGCCTTTGAAAGCGGGACGACGGCCTGGATGTTCGGCCCCATTGCATCGGTCGTCGGCGGCGGCATCGGCACCATCGCGGTCGTCATTGCCGTGGCCTTGTTATGGCCGGCGCTGGCCCGTCTCGGGCCTTTACACACGTTAAGGCCGCAGGAAGAAGCAGAAATTGTATCCGAAACCGAAGCGCGCCACTCGGTATAGCGCCTTCCGGTTTTTCGATCCTTCAGGCAACCAAGCTGTTTACCCGGGCGTTTTGTGGCTGTGTGGAACCTAGGGGTAGGACATCCAGCGATGCCGCAGCTCAAGTATCTCGCCTATATCGCCATCATCTGCGCCGTGTTGTTGGATCTTTACGGCGCGAAGCCCGACACCAGCGCGACCGCGCGTCTGTCGCTGGACGCCTTTGCACTGATTTTTGCCGCCGCCGGGTTGGGCGGATTGGCGATTGGAACAACGCGTGTACGTCGGTCGTAAAAATAACGCGCACGGGTAATAGGGCATAAATCCACCCGCCCAATTGCCAGAATTTTTATGTTCTCTTTATGCCTGTCTTACGCGAAGTGCCCGGCGAAAAACGCAACCTTTCCTGCGGCGCCCACACAAAAAGTCAATAAATTCAATTACATAGATTAGCCCCGTATCACGCGTGCCGGGCGTTCCTGCATGCGGGGAAAAAGTCCCCAGGCATCCTCGGCGATATTTTCTTTATGCGCGGCAACGTAATTCCGCATCGCATTTTTACGCTCTCCGGCCCGAGGCTGTTCTCACGACAACGAGACAGCGGAGGATCACATGAGTGCCTTCCAAAGCGATTTACAGACGCTTCTGCCGGACCTGACACGGTTCGCACGTGTCCTGACGCGCAACGAAGACGACGCTCACGATCTGGTTCAGGACTGCGTCGAACGCGCCCTGCGCAAACAGCAACTCTTCCAGACCGGCACGAGCCTGAAGTCGTGGCTGTTCACGCTGATGCGCAACATCTTCATCAGCCAGCGCCGCCGCGTTGCCATCGACAAACGTTATGTCGCCGGCATCAAGGACGAAGGCCACGGTGTGCAGCGCGCCGGCCAGATCAATGACATTTTCCTCAAAGAGACCGTGCGTGCCTTGGGCCAACTCTCGGCCGGCGAACGCCAGGTGATTGTCGCGCTCGGCATTCACGAAGGCTCGCAGCATGACCTCGCGCCCAGCACCCGCGAGCCGGTCGGCACCGTCAAATCGCGCCTGTGCCGCGGCCGCGCTCACCTGCGTACCATTCTTGGCCTCGATATGGGGGCTTTGGTTACGGCGTAATTTCGAGTTTACCGAATCCACTGGTTAGGCGTCTCCCATCCCCCCAACAGCCGCCAGTGGAAACTTGAGCCCCGCAGCGTGAAACGCTGCGGGGTTTTTTATGTCGCGGTCTGGAGGCGGTAGCCCACGCCGGGTTCGGTGATCAGCCATTTTGGGTTCGCTGGGTCGCGCTCCAGCTTCTGGCGCAACTGGCCGATATAGACCCGCAAGTACTGAGTCTCCTCGACGTAAGCCGGGCCCCAGACCTCCTGCAGCAACTGTTGGTGGGTGATAACCTTGCCCAGGTGCGAGGCAAGGATTTTCAAGAGATCGTATTCCTTGCGTGAGAGCTTCACGGGCGTGCCCCCGAGGGTGATAAGTCTTTTGCCCAGGTCGATGGAGATATCGCCGGCGGTGATCACCGCGCTGTTGTCCGCGCCGTCGCCGCGCCCCTGGCGCAAGGCGGCCCGCATGCGGGCGAGCAATTCGCCCATACTGAAGGGCTTGGTGACGTAGTCGTTGGCGCCGCGGTCAAGAGCCTCGATCTTGTCGATGTCGTCGGAGCGGATCGACAGCACGATAATGGGGATCTGTGACCATTCGCGCACAAGCTTGATGACGTCGAGTCCGTCCATATCCGGCAAGCCCAGGTCGAGGATCAGCAGGTCGGGCTTCTGGACCGTGCAGACGCGTACGGCCTCTTTGCCGTTCTCTGCTTCGACCACGACGTAATCGTGCGACTGCAAACTCGCACGCAAGAAGCGGCGGATCTGCGGCTCGTCGTCCACCACCAAGACCTTGGGCCCTGCTGACGTGGCAGCGGTCATGCTCATACCTCGGCAATGGCCGCCACATCGGGCGTCCGGATGGGCAGGCGAATGCGAATGGTGGTACCGCGGCCCGGGCCTTCGCTCAAGGCTTCGATGCTGCCGCCGTGGGCTTCGACGATGCCTTTGCAGATGGCAAGTCCCAGGCCCGTTCCCGGAACCGTGCGGTCGCGACGTTTGGTGCGGTAGAATTTGTCGAAGATGGCGCCGAGATCTTCCGGCGCTATCCCGCGCCCCTGATCGGTTATGTTGATGACGACGTCGCCGTTGAACTTGCGCGCCGTCACCTGGATGTTGCTCTCGGCGGGCGCGTATTTGGCCGCGTTGTCCAAGACGTTGACCAGCACGCTTTCCATGAGCACGAAGTCTACCTGCACGAGGGGCAGCACGTCGGCGATATCGACATAAACTTCATGATTGCGCAGGCGGCGGTGCGCTGCATCCAGCGAGGTGGAGATCAGATCCTCGACATCGGCCCATTGCATACGTGGCACCATGACGCCGGCTTCCAGCCGCGTCATCTGCATGACGTTTTTCACGAAGCGGCTCAGGCGTTCCGCTTCCTCAAGGATCGTCGTCAGCAACTCCTGAGTGACCTCGGGCGTGTAGGTCTTGCCATAGGAAAGCAGGCTCGAGGCCGAGCCGATAATTGACGCCAAGGGCGTCCCGAAGTCGTGGGAAATCGCCGACAGCAGCGCCGAGCGCAGTCCTTCCGTTTGCGAAACCACGCGCGCGGTCTCCAGCTCCTGCTTGCGCAGCGTGTGCTCGACGGCCAAGGCCGCCAGGCGGCAGATAGATCCGATAACGCGCCGGAAGCCGGCGGAGTTCACCATCGCGGGGGCCACGTTCTTCAAGGCTAGCACTGCCACGGTTGTATCGGTCGTGGAAAGCGGCTGAAAGGTCACGTTCATATTTTGGAACACGCCGAAGCCGCGGCCTGACGGCCTGCCTTCGCTATAGGTCCAGCGGGCTGCCTCGATTTCGTCCTGGGTCAAGGTCGCGCTGGGCGGATAGGCGGTTTGCAGCGACGAAGACTTTGCCGGTCCCGAAGCTAAAGTGCTGGCGTCGCCGCCGCTGAAGGGTGTCAGAAGGACCGTGTCGCAATCGAAGATGTCGTTGCACTGCTGCACGATGGCGCGAAATATCGCCGCGGTGTCGCCGGCGATGGCGATGTCGCGCGTAAGCTGGAACAGCGCCCGGGCTTCGCGGGCTTGGCGCTGGGCGCGGCTGGCCTGCTGGCGCAATCCGCTGGAGAGATTGCTGGTCACGCCCGCCACCAGCAGGAAGAGGAGCAGCAGCGCCACATCCTCGGGGGCAAAATTCAGCTCATAGGGATTTGTGCTGAAGAAGTAGCTGAACAAGCCGACGCTGAGCAGGGTGGTGAAGGTCGCTGCCGCCATGCCGTAGGCGTTGGCGCTGTAGACCACGGCCATCAAAAACAGTGGCGCCAAGCTGGTCGCGGGCAGGATGCCCGAGAACCATTTGACAAGGATGGCCACCAGCGACACCGCGAAGGCGCTGAGAACATAGGCGTGATACCACGGCCGCTGTTCGTCCAGCCGCCAGGCCAGCCCCAGGATCTGCGTCTGGACACGTTCCTGCGCTGGGTCGGGAATGACCTCGATGTTTTGCGCCCGCGCGGCTTTCTCGATGCGGCCCGTGAGGGCCTTGGACAGTCCGGCGCGCAGAGCCCAGCCTTTGCGCGGGCCAAGCACGACGGCTGCAGGCGCGCGCGTCCGCCAGGTGTCGATGATAGCGTCGATATCCTCACTGTGGCGCCACAGCACCAAAGTAATACCCCAGCGCGCCGCAAATTCGTCGAGGTCGTCGAGTGTGGTGTAGCCCATCAATTCCGCCCAGGCGCCGGGCATACTGCGCACGGCCAGGGTGAGGTCGAGGTCGCGCTCCTGGGCCATCCACAAGGCCTCGCGGGCAAACTGATCGAGGTCGGCCGTAGGAGTGGCGACCGCAAGCAGATGCGGCGCGCGGGTCGATGCGGCGGTTGGGGCGGGCGCCAGGGAAGACGCGATCACGCTGGTCATGGGTGTGGTCGCCAGGGTCTAAGGACGGCCCATTATGGCTGGTTCGTCAGGTTGAGTAACGCCCGATATCGACCACGGTTGCCGCCGGTCAGCGCGCGCGCGCCGTATCGCGCCCGACGCCGAGGCTGAGGACAAAAAGGACCGTCGCCGCGGCCACGATGGACGGCCCCGACGGGGTGTCCCAGGTGAACGAGGCGATGATGCCGCCGATCACCGCGGCCATCCCGATCAGGACCGTACCGCCAGCCATGGTTTCGGGCGTACGTGCATAGCGCCGGGCGGCGGCAGGCGGGATGATCAGGAGCGCGGTGACCAGCAGTATCCCCACGATCTTCATAGCGATGGCGACGGTGACGGCCATTAGCACCATGAACGTCAGCCGGATGGGCAGGCGGCCGCTGCCCTCCGCGATAGCCATGTCCGGGTGAACGGTCAGGGCAATCAGCGGGCGCCAGACGGCCGCCAGCGTACCGAGCACCAGGACCCCGCCGCCGTAGATCCAGAAGAGGTCGGTGGTTGTCACGGCAAGGATGTCGCCGAACAAGTAGCCGGTGAGATCGAAGCGCACCTTGTCCATGAGGCTGACGACCAACAGCCCGATCGACAATGCTGCATGTGAAAGAATTCCCAGAAGCGTGTCGGTTGGCAAGCTGCGCTGCTGCTGCAGCCCGAGCAGCAGAAGGCCGATCACCAGTCCGGTGACGACGATGCCGATTGCCGGATCGACGCCCAGGATGATGCCGAGGGCCACGCCGACCAGTCCGGCATGGGACAGCGTATCGCCGAAGTAGGCCATCCGCCGCCAGACCACGAAGCAACCCAGGGGGCCGGCGATTAGGGCAACACCGATACCGGCGATGACGGCGCGGACGGCAAAACTATCAAGGGAAAAGGACATGCGGGTCCCTAATGCCTATGGCCGTGGTCGCACTGCGGCCCGTGGACGTGATCCACACGGCCGTCGGGCGCATGGGTGTGGTCGTGGGTGTGGGGATAGATCGCCAGAGTCGCCGCTGCGCTTGGGCCGAAGAGGCGCTGGAACTCCCGGTCGCGGCTGACGTCCGCGGGATGGCCCGAGCAGCAGATGTGGCTGTTAAGGCAATAAACATGATCGGTCGCCGCCATGACGACGTTTAGGTCGTGGGAGACCATCAACACACCGCAGCCAATTTCATCGCGCAGCCGTCCGATGATCTGATAGATCTCGACGGCCCCGGCGATGTCGACGTTCTGCGTCGGCTCATCGACCACCAGCAGGCCGGGCTGGCGCAGCACGGCGCGGGCCAGCATGACGCGCTGCCACTCGCCGCCTGACAAGGTGTGCACGCTGGCTTCCATCAGATGCGGTACGCCGACTTCCGTCAGCACCTGTTGCAGGCGCAAGAGAGGCGCGGTCTGTGTCAGCGTCAAGAAGCGCTTCACCGACAGCGGCAGGGATTGGTCGAGCGCCAGTTTTTGCGGCTGATAACCGATTTTCAGGTTTGGCGCGCGGCGCACCGTGCCGGAATCAAGCCGCTCAAGACCCAGAGCCGCCCGGATTAGTGTCGACTTACCCGCGCCATTGGGCCCGACCAGCGTGACGATTTCGCGCGGACGCACGGCGATATCCACATGGTCGAGGATGCGCCGCCCGCCGCGCATCAGGCAGGCGCCGGTGATGTCGAGCAGCGGAGTAGTGCTCATGTTCTGCCTTTGGGCGTGCAGTGGGGGCAGAAGCCGCTGATCTCGACGATCTGGCTGTCGATGGTGAAGCCGCGCTCGGCAACCGCTTGGATTAGGGCGCGCTTCAGAGGTGCGCTCTCCAGTTCCGCCGTCGTGCCGCAGCTGCGGCAGATGAGGAACTGCGCGGCGTGATTATCCTCGCCCATGTGGGCGCAGCCGATGAAGGCATTGAGGCTGGCGATGCGGTGGACCAGGCCGTTGTCCATCAGGAACTCGAGCGCACGGTAAATCTGCATCGGGGCTGTGCGCCCGCCGCCGGCATTCAGCTGCGACAGAATGTCGTAGGCGCCGACTGGAACGTGGCTTTGCCATACAGCTTCGAGGACGCGACGGCGGATCTCCGTTAGCCGCACCTTGCGACTTGCGCAGACGGCCTCAGCCCGCCGCAAGGCGTCGGAGGTGCAGCGGGCGTGGTTGTGGCCCGGCTTGGGGAAGGCGGACGGGTGACCGTGAGCGCTTGAGGTCATGGAACGTGACTACTTCGAGACTTGTAAATGTTATAACATAACATTATACGGTCCAGGCTCGGGGGGCAAGTCACCCGGGTACGTCTGCGGAGTTTGACTATGAAAGCCCTTTTTGGGGCCTTGTTCGTCGCGGTGATGGTGGTCGGCGCGGCAGACGCAGCAACCCTGCGTGTCGTGACCTCCGTCAAGCCACTGCAGTCGCTCGCCGCCAGCATCATGGAGGGCGTGGCGGTTCCCGACGTGCTGATCAAGGGCGGTGCGTCCGCCCATGCTTACAGCCTGCGCCCCTCCGACGCCGAAATCCTCAACCGCGCCGAGGTGATTTTTTGGATTGGTCCGAGCTTCGAGATTTTTCTCGAGCGGCCGCTGTCGTCGTTGGGCAGCAAGGCCCGTGTCGTGGCGCTGGCAGAAGCACCCGGCATGAAAATCATGCCGCTGCGCACCGGCGGGCTTTGGTCGCGCGGCGATGATCACAACGAAAGCCACGCCGACAGCCTTGCCGCCAGCCGCGCCGACGGCCACATCTGGCTCGATCCCGCCAATGACAAGATCATTGCCGCGCAAATGACCGCCGTGCTGAGTGCGGCAGACAGCGCCAACACCACGCGTTACCGGCAGAATCTGGCGGCCATGAACCTGCGGCTTGATGCCCTGGACCAGGAACTGCGCCGCACGCTGGCGCCGGTCAAAGAAAAGCCGTTCATCGTTTTTCACGATGCCACGCAGTACTTCGAGGCGAGTTACGGCTTGCGCGCCATGGGCGCCGTTGCGGCCGATCCGGACCGCCCGCCGGGTGCCCGGCGTCTCGCGCAGATCAAAGATGACATTGCTGACAAGAATTTCATCTGCGTCTTCGCCGACCCGCAGTTTGAGCCAAAACTGGTGCGCACGCTGATCGATGGCAGTGCCGCGCGGACCGGCATTCTCGATCCTGAAGGCAGCACCCTTGCGTCCGGGCCCGAGCTGCATTTTAATCTGATGCGCGGTTTGGCCGACAATCTTGTCAGGTGTCTTACAACGCCATGATGCTGCCGAGCTTAAAACGGTCGGGCTTCTGGGCCTTTGCCATCGCGCTTCTGATGGCGGCGCAGTTCGGCCTCGCGCTGCACTCCTTCGAGCACAAGTTCCGCCCCGATGCGCTCGCCGCCACCGACAACTGCGCGCTGTGTCAGGTTGCCGCGACCATGGCGCCGGCGCCCGACGTCACCATCGCTGCGCCGGCCTTCCAGGCTTTCGCCGTCGTCCACCATACCCTTCAGCCGGTGCCCCTCTCTGCGGCGATTGTCACCGGCTTCCGGTCCCGCGCGCCTCCCGTTTCCGTCTCCATCTGACGCGCGCAACTCGGCCATCCCGTCGCACTTCGGTGCGTGGAATGCCGTGCATCTTCCCATTCGACGGAGACGTTCATGTTTCGCCACAAAAATTGCGCCGCTGCATATATTGCAGCGTCGGCGGCACTCCTAAGTCACACGGCCGCCGCAGACGACGCCGAGCCTAAAAAGCCGGCCGATATCGAACAACTGGTCATTACCGCTTCGCCCTTCACCACCAATCCCGACAACATCGCCACAATCATCGGCCAGGTCAGCCGCGACGAGATCCTGCGCAGCGGCGGCTCCAACCTGGCCGACGTGCTGGGCGAGGTTCCCGGCGTGACGGGGTCCAGCTTCGCCTCGGGCGCAAGCCGGCCGGTGATCAGGGGCTTTGATTCCAACCGCGTGCGCATTCTGGAGAACGGCGTCGGCAGCTTCGACGTCTCCGATGTGGGACCGGACCACGGCGTGCCCATTGATCCCCTGTCGGCGCAGAAGGTGGAAGTTGTGCGCGGGGCCTCGACCTTGCGCTTCGGCAGCCAGGCTATCGGTGGCGTGGTCAACGCTATCAACAATCGTGTGCCGCTGGTTTTGCCGGACACCCCTTACTCAGCCGAGGTCACCAGCAGCTACGGCACCGGCGCAGGCAGCCGCCAGGGCTCGGCGCTTCTGGATACCAAACTCGGCCAGTTCGCCTTTCACGCTGACGGCTTCCTCCGCCGCACCGGCGACTACGCCATCCCCGGCGGCACGGAGAGCAACTCGTTTTTCCGCGGCGACGGATTTTCCTTCGGCAGTTCGGGGTTCTTCGGCGGCAGCCGTGTGGGTGCCGCGATTGTGCACTACGACGCCAAGTACGGCATTCCCGGCGACAACAGCTATATCGATATGAAGCAGACCAAGGGCGTGTTCGGCTCGTCCTTCGCGCTCGATGCCGGAGCGCTGACGACACTCAATGTCGACGGCGGCTATGCCGACTACAAGCACAGCGAAAAGGACTCCACCAATACGGTGCTGGCTACGTTCCTCGACAAGGAGTGGGACAGCCGCGCGGAAGCCTTGTTCAGCGCAATGGGTCCCCTGTCATCGGCGGCCTTGGGCGTGCAGGTCCAGCACAAGGACTTCTCGGCCCTAGGCGAAGGCGCTGACTACCTGTCGCCGACAACCAGCAAGACCGTGGCCGGTTTCGGCTTCGCCGAGGCGCCGCTCCTGCCCAAGCTGATCCTCCAGGCGGGCGTGCGTGTCGAGCACCTCGAGATCGAAGGTACACCTGCCTCCAACCTTGCCACCCAGCGCACTTTCACGCCTATCAGCGCTTCGGCGGGATTTGTGTTGGAGGCCTCCGAGGCCGTCAAGCTCGGGCTAACTCTTGCGAGTGCTGCGCGGACTCCCGGGCAGACCGAGCTTTTTGCGCGCGGGCCCCACGACGGACCGTCCACCTTTGAAACCGGTGATCCGGCGCTGGGGATGGAGCGGGCGACCTCGCTTGAGGCCACTTTGCGGTTCCACGTCCATGACGTTGAAATCGAGGGGGCCGCCTGGGGCGCCAAGTTTAACAACTTCATCTACGGCCGCCTGACGGGGGCAACCTGCGACGAAAACGGCAATTGCGCTATCGGCAACGGCGAACACCTCAAGCAGCTGTTTTACGGGCAACGCGATGCGACCTTCTATGGCCTGGAAGGCAAGACGACGGTGCACCTGTATCAATCGGCGGCGGGAACTGTGGCGGCCTTGGTGCTGGCCGACTATGTACGCGCGACTTTGGCCGGCGGCTTGGATGTGCCGCGCATGCCGCCCTACCACGTCGGCGGCGGCTTGGCATGGAACAGCGTTACGTTCGACGCAAGTTTCATGCTGCGCTACGCGGGGACGCAGAACAAGGTCGGCTTCGCCGAAACACCCACCAAAGGCTATGCGTCGCTGGACGGGCAACTCGCCTGGCGTCCCTTTACTGAACATCCGGATGTGGAGTTCTCAGTCGTGGGCCGTAACCTGACGGATCGGGTGCAGCGTAACGCCGTGTCCTTGAACAAAGACGACGTCGTCCTGCCGGGCCGGGATATCCGGTTTGTCTTGCGGGCGGCGTTTTAGACGGGTTGACCGCCGCGTACGACATCGCCACTCGTTATGCTGGCGAGCTTGAAGGTGCGCCCGAAGCGGGTGAGGGTGAGGGCATGCTCGGGGCCTTCACCCACGGCGCGATAGCGTCGAGCGAATTCTTCCGGCGTGACGTCTTCGGGCAGGCGGCACAGGGCCTCGAAGTCCTTGCGCGTCCGACGGGGCGCTCGCCAACGCTCGTCAGTGCGCGGCAGCGGCGTCTTCACATTAGCCAAGGCGCGCGCATTGTGCTCGAGCAGTTTCATGAGTGCGCTGAAGGCTGCGCTATCCAGCGCCAAACGGTCTGCATGGGCGGGAATAGAAAATCGCACAACGGCGACGATCGGCCCGCTGTCGACCTCGCGGATCATCTCATGCAGCGTGACGCCGAATGCGGCTGCGCCCTCGTAAAGCGCGAAGACCGACGGAAAGATTCCCGGATAGTCGGGCGGCCCGGGATGGAAGTTATAGGCGGGACCCTGCAGGCGGTTGAGGATTTCGCCCGGCACGATCAGGCCCGAGCCGAAGGAGATCAAGCGGGTGTCGTCGGTACCGGAACTGAGGGCCGCCTGCAGATCGCCAAGAGTCTCGGCAATCTCTATGTCCGCGCCTGCAGCCTTGAGGGGCGGTGCAATGGCGGCGGCAAACGCGCGTTGGGTCAAAAGAATCAGCCGGGCCAAAACCGCGTCCTTTCAGGCGTTTGCCTCTTGAAAACACCTACACCAATGACTATTACACCCAGGTAAACAGGACCGTTTTAGTCCGAGATGTGCTATACTCGTCGGCGGATGGTAAAAGATGTTTAAAGTCAATAAGTTAACAGATTATGCCACGGTCGTGCTGATCGAGATCGCCCGCAGCAATGTGGTGCGCTCCAGCCAGCACCTGTCTGAGCGTACGGGCATTCCGCTGCCCACGGTGGCCAAGCTGATGAAAAGTCTGGCCAAAGGCGGCCTGGTGGTCTCGCAGCGCGGGGCTGGCGGTGGTTATGTGCTGGGACGCACGCCTGGCGCCATCTCCGTCGCCGACGTCATTCACGCCGTCGAAGGCCCGATCGCACTGACGGCCTGCGCCGATACCTCCGATGAACATTGCGGTATCGAGGCCGTATGCCCGGTGCAAGGCAAGTGGAATAAGGTCAACACCGCTGTGCGCGCGGCCTTGGAAGAAGTCACCCTCGCCGACATGGCCGAGGACGTGGCGGCTTTTGGACTGCGCCCTGCGGTGCCCGTGTTCACTTTTGACGCGAAGGTGGACTAGTCATGGCTGTTACCCGCGAAACCGCTGCCGCCGTTAAAGAAGTCGAGCAGTACAAGTACGGCTTCGTCACCGACATCGAAAGCGACAAGGCCCCCAAGGGACTCAACGAAGACATCATCCGCTTCATCTCGGCTAAGAAGAACGAGCCGGAATGGATGCTTGAATATCGCCTGAAGGCTTACCGTTATTGGCTGACACTGTCCGATGAAGAGCCGGCGTGGGCGAAGTTGCACTTCCCCAAGATCAACTACCAGGACTCCTACTATTACGCGGCGCCGAAGCGCGAGAAGCTGGCGAGCCTCGACGAGGTCGATCCCAAGCTATTGGAGACTTACAAAAAGCTGGGCATTCCGCTGCTCGAACAACAAATGCTGGCCGGCGTCGCGGTCGATGCCGTGTTCGACAGCGTTTCGGTGGCCACGACGTACAAAAAGAAACTCGAAGAGATGGGCGTGATTTTCTCGCCGATCTCCGAGGCCGTGCACAAACACCCCGAACTGGTGAAGAAGTATCTCGGCTCGGTCGTGCCCTACAGCGACAACTTCTACGCCACGCTCAATGCCGCCGTTTTCACCGATGGCTCATTTGTCTACATCCCCAAGGGCTTGCGCTGCCCCATGGAACTGTCGACCTATTTCCGCATCAACGAGAAGAACACCGGTCAGTTCGAGCGCACGCTGATCATTGCCGATGAAGGCTCCTACGTCAGTTACCTCGAAGGCTGCACCGCGCCGCAGCGCGACGAGAACCAATTGCATGCTGCCGTCGTCGAACTCATCGCGCTCGACGATGCCGAGATAAAATACTCGACGGTTCAGAACTGGTATCCCGGCGATGCCGACGGCAAAGGCGGGATCTTCAATTTCGTCACCAAGCGGGGCGCCTGCCGCGGCAAGAATTCCAAGATCATGTGGACCCAGGTCGAGACCGGCTCGGCGATCACCTGGAAATACCCGAGCTGCATCCTGCAGGGTGACAACTCGGTCGGTGAATTCTATTCGGTCGCGATCACTAATAACCGCCAACAGGCCGATACCGGCACCAAGATGATTCATCTGGGCAAAGGCACGCGCTCGAAGATCATCTCCAAGGGCATTTCGGCGGGTCACGCCGACAATACCTACCGCGGCCTCGTGCGCATCGGCGCCAAAGCCGATCAGGCGCGCAATTATACGCAATGCGACAGTCTGCTGATCGGCGACAAATGCGGCGCCCATACGGTGCCCTATATCGAGACGCGCAACCCGACGGCACAAACCGAACATGAGGCGACGACATCCAAGATCGGCGACGATCAGCTGTTCTATTGCATGCAGCGCGGCATGACACAGGAAGAGGCGGTGTCTTTGATCGTCAATGGCTTCTGCAAAGAGGTTCTGCAGACTTTGCCGATGGAATTCGCCGTCGAGGCACAGAAGCTTGTCGGTATCAGCTTAGAAGGTAGTGTTGGCTAATGGCTCTTCTTGAAATCAAAAATCTGTACGCCTCGGTGGCGGGCAAGGAAATCCTCAAGGGGATCACCCTCAAACTGCAGCCCGGCGAAGTGCACGCCATCATGGGACCGAACGGGACCGGCAAAAGCACGTTGTCGAACGTCATCGCCGGCCGCGACGGCTATGAGGTGACCAAGGGTGAAGTGTTGCTCGACGGCGAAGACGTGCTGGCGATGGCTGCAGATGAGCGCGCCCGCGCCGGCATTTTTCTCGCCTTTCAGTACCCGGTCGAAATTCCCGGCGTGACGACCTCGGCGTTCCTCAAGACCGCGCTGAACGCCAAGCGCCGCCAGGAAGGCAAGCCCGAGATCGATGCCATGGAGTTCCTGAAGCTGGTCAAGGCCAAGACCGCCCAGCTCGGAATGCCCTACGACATGATCAAGCGCGCGCTGAACGTAGGATTTTCCGGCGGCGAAAAGAAGCGCGCCGAAGTGCTGCAGATGACCATGCTGGAGCCGCGCGTGGCGATCCTCGATGAAACAGACTCAGGGCTCGATATCGACGCGTTGCGCGTGGTGTCCGAGGGCGTGAATAGCCTGCGGTCGCCCGATCGAGCCTTCCTGGTGATCACCCACTACCAGCGCCTGCTCGACTACATTGTGCCCGACCATGTGCACGTGCTGGCCCATGGCCGCATCGTCGCCAGTGGCGGAAAGGAACTGGCTCTCGAGCTCGAGGCCGAAGGCTACGCCAAGTATTTGAACGCCGCCGCATAACCATGAAGCCGTCGCTGATCACAGAGCATTCTTTTGGAGAGGCTTACGCCAAGCGTCTTGGCGTAGCGCCTTGGCGCGGTAATTTGCCGGGCCCAAAGGTCGAGGAGTGGCGCTTCACGCCGCTGCGCAGCCTGGCAAAGATCGTCTTTGCCCCGGCCGATGATGTCGACGTCGATGCTGTTCCGCGGACCGTACCGGTCATTCCGGGCGCCGCCCGCCTGGTACTGGTGAACGGTGCTTATCGCAAAGAACTGTCCGACGCCAACCTCGGCAAGGGTGTTGAGTTTTCCCAAGGCAAGGTTGCTGCGAAGGAGGGCTCTTCCCTCATCGCTTTGAACGCCGCCTATGCGCCCGAGAGCCTAGCTCTGCATGTGACCGGTGCCGCCAAGAAAATCATTCATATTATTTCCATCGGTGCGGCGGGCGCAGCCCCCACGGCGCTGCATCCCCGCATCACCGTGACGGCTGAAGCCGGCGCGGCGGTGACGCTGGTTGAATCTCACGTCGGCCTTCCGGGCGAGACGTATTTTTCCAATCCCGTCGCCAGCATCACCGTGGGCGAGGGTGCTACCGTGCGGCGGTATGTCAGCGTTGATGAAGACAGCGAAGCTTTTCACCTAGCCACGTCGCTGGTGAAGGTCGCGGGCGGCGGCACGTATGAAGCCTTTCATCTGGGCCTCGGCGGTGCCTTGACCCGCCAGGAAGTCCGTATCGCCTTGACCGGCGAAAACGCCAGCGTGCGTCTCAATGGCGCATATGCCCTGAGCGGAACATCGCACCACGATTTCACGACCGTGATGGATCACGTTATGCCTTCTTGCGCTTCGTCGCAGGTTTTCAAGGGCGTGGTCGACGGTGAATCCCATGGCGTCTATCAAGGCCGAATCCATGTGGCCCGCGACGCCCAGAAAACCGACGCCCGCCAGGTGCATAAGGCCTTGTTCCTGTCGCGGGGGCCGCAGATCGACTGCAAGCCCGAGCTGGAGATCTACGCCGACGACGTGCAGTGCGCCCATGGTGCGGCCACCGGCGAGATCGATCCCAACCACATGTTCTATCTGGAGGCCCGCGGCATCGACCCGGAGCCGGCGCGAGCGCTGTTGGTAGAAGGCTTCCTGGCTGACGCAGTGAACGAAATGAGCGACGAAGTCGTGCGCGACATCTTCGGCGTTGCCATCGGTACTTGGCTCAAGCGTCGCGCCGTGGGGAGTCACGCATGAACAAACCACTCACCACGCCGTCGTCCTATGACGTTACGAAGGTGCGGGCTGATTTCCCGATCCTTGCGCGTGAAGTCCACGGCAAGCCGCTGGTCTACCTCGACAGCGCCGCATCGGCCCAAAAACCGCAGCAGGTGATCGACGCCATCACGCGTGTCTATAGTCATGAATACGCCAACGTCCATCGCGGCGCCTATTACCTAAGTGAAACGGCAACGGCGGCCTACGAGGCCGCTCGCGAGAAAGTGCGCGGTTTCATCAATGCGGCGCATGTCAGCGAAGTGGTCTTCACCAAGGGTGCTACCGAGGCCATCAATCTTGTCGCCGCCACGTGGGGCCGTAAGTTCCTAAAAGAGGGTGATGAAATCGTTCTCACTACCGTTGAGCACCATTCCAATATCGTGCCGTGGCAGCTGCTGCGAGAGGCGGTCGGCTGCGTGCTGACGGTCGTACCGGTCGCAGCCGATGGCAGCATCGACATCGCCGAATTCGCCAAAGCAATCGGCCCGAAAACGAAGCTGGTCGCCGTCGCCCACGTCTCCAATGTGCTGGGAACGGTGCTGCCGGTCCGCGACATTGCCGATCTCGCTCATGCCGCCGGCGCGAAGATTTTGCTCGATGGCTGCCAGGGCATCGTGCACGCGCATGTCGATGTGCAGGACCTCGGCTGCGACTTCTATGTTTTCTCAGGTCACAAGCTCTATGGCCCCACCGGCATCGGCGTGCTGTGGGCGCGCCAGGAACTGCTGGAGGCCATGCCGCCTTACCAGGGAGGCGGTGACATGATCGATACTGTCACTTTCGCCAAGACCACCTGGGCGCCGCCGCCGGCGAAGTTTGAGGCCGGCACGCCGCCCATCGTCCAGGCCATCGGATTAGGTGCGGCAATTGATTATCTCAACTCCCTCGACCGCGTCGCCGCGGCCAAACACGAGACTGCTTTGCTGCGCTATGCCATGAGCAGCCTGCAGCAGGTGCCGGGTATACGCCTTATTGGGACCGCGCCGGGTAAAGCTGCCGTGCAGTCCTTCGTGATGGATGGCGCCCATCCCCATGATCTGGCGACCGTACTTGACCGCTCAGGCGTTTGCGTGCGCGCCGGCCATCATTGCGCCCAGCCGCTGATGGACGTGCTGGGCGTTACCGCCACCACGCGCGCCTCTTTCGGCATATACAACACCATGGCCGAGGTCGATGCGCTGATCGCTGCGCTACGTCGCGCGCAGGAGGTTCTGCTGTGAACCAGTCGGCCCCGCTGAATGACGATCTGCGCTCGCTGTACCAGGAAATCATCCTCGATCATGGAAAGAGCCCGCGGAATTTTCGCGTCGTCGAGCACGCCAGTTGCAAAGCCCAGGGCAACAATCCCATGTGCGGCGACCGCGTCACCGTGACCGCCCGTGTCTCGCCCGCGGGTGTGCTGGAAGACGTGGCCTTCGAAGGCAAAGGCTGCGCCATTTCCATCGCTTCGGCCTCGATGATGAGCGAAGCCCTGGCCGGACAGCCTGCTGCAGTCGCGCAGCAATTGTTTGCCGCCGTGCATGACCTGTGCACCGGCAAGCTTGATGCCGATCAGGCTAAGGCCGCCGTGCCGCCGGTGCTTGGCGACAGCATCGACAAGCTGGCCTCCCTTTCGGGCGTGCGGCAGTTTCCGGTACGCGTTAAATGCGCGACCTTGCCGTGGCATGCCTTGATCTCGTGCCTTGACGGCAAAACCCAGACGACGACTGAAAAATAGGAATGGAAGACAGAAGATGATGCCCCCCTATGAAATGTCAGCCGGCGACGGCGAGCCGCCCAAGGAAGGCGACAGCGTATACGCCGGCAGCCCCCGCGACCCCGCCGTTCCCGTGGCCGACGAAGAGGCCGTGGTCGGCGCATTGCGTACGGTTTACGACCCGGAAATTCCGGTCAACATCTACGACCTCGGGCTGATCTACGACCTCAAGATCGCCGAAAGCGGCAACGTCGCCATCAAGATGACGCTGACGGCACCGGCTTGCCCGGTCGCGGGCTCCATGCCCAAGGAAGTGGCCGAGGCTGTGGCGCGTGTCGAGGGCGTAGGTGAGGTTGAAGTCAGCATGACGTGGGATCCGCCCTGGACCCAGGCCAATATGTCGGAAGTCGCCAAAGTGGCGCTGGATATGTTTTGAACCTATATAGGTTTTTACCATGAGCAACACCGCAACCAATACCGCGTCGTCCAAGCCAGCCGGCCGCAAGCCGCCGGCGGCCATCCGCATTTCCGACGCGGCGGCCCAGCGCATCAACGACGTCGTCGCCAAGGCAACCAAGCCGGTCCTGGGCGTGCGTGTCAGCGTCTCGGCCAAAGGCTGCTCGGGCAATAAGTATGTCGTTGAATACGCCGAAGAGCTGCGCAAATTCGAAGACGTGGTTGAACACAACGGCGCTAAGGTCTTCATCGATCCGAAGGCGGTGATGTATTTGCTGGGCAGTCTTCTGGACTACCGCGAGAGCAAGATGGAAAGCGGCTTTGTGTTCGATAATCCGAACGAAAAGGGCCGCTGCGGCTGCGGCGAAAGCTTCTCGGTCTAGGCGGGATTTTAGAGTGCGGCTTGCGACAGCGTCAGGCGTTTGTCGACTTCAGCCAGCAGCTTCACGGGATGCACGGGCTTGTACAGCACGGCAACACGCCCGGCCTGGAATTCGCAATCGTCTTCCATCAGGTTCTCAAGGCGGTCCGGCTGACCCGTGACCAGGATCGTCTCGACCACCGGCGCCATTTCCTGCAGACGCTGGCGCAATTCAAGACCGCCCATCACCGGCATCATGACGTCTACGATAGCAAGATCGACAGATTCTGCGCGCAGAACGTCCAAGGCTTGTTCGCCGTCGCCGGCTTCAACAACCTCGTAGCCCCGATGGCGCAGAAGTTCGGTATACGACTCACGCACCAGAATATTATCGTCAACGACGAGTATGCGCCCCAACATGGCTCTACCCCCAAGTATGCCCACGGCCCCCCGCTGTTTTAAGCATAGGCGGATAGCCGTTTGCGAGCAACGGCATAGCGTATAAATATCAAGGCTTAGGGCATTGCTTTGCACGGCATGAGCGAGCAGCATAACGCCAAGCTGCCAGGGCGCGATGATTAACGGGCCCGATAAGTCTGTGGAGGATAGAGATGGAAGCGGTTTTACAAGTTCTGCTCGCGGTGACGATGTTCGCGGTACTCATTGTGCTGGTCATCGGTGTCAGCGGTTTTATTGCGGGCGGCGAATTCAATCGCAAATATGGAAACAAATTGATGCGGCTGCGCGTCGGCGCTCAGGCCGTCGCGGTCGTTCTCCTGCTATTGCTGCTGCTCCTCAGGGGCTTCGTCAGGTTCGGCTGA